>CAMATU010000107.1 GCA_945861225.1 Klebsiella pneumoniae | reverse complement strand
CGGCGCGCCGAGTCCTGGTACAAAGGACAGTAACAACCGGCCGTGACTCAGTCGGTCGAGTTGCGCGAGTTGTTTGGCCAGCCACCAGGGATTGCGGCCCAGCGGGACCACATTCGCGCCCAGTTTCAGTTTGCGCGTGCAACCGGCTGCGTGCGCGAGGCTGAACAAAGGATCCCCGAGTGGTCCGAGTGGTACATCGGAGAGCCATAGCGTATCGAAGCCCAAGTTCTCGCATGTCTTGAGATAGTCCGCAAAAACATCTTCATGAAATGCACTCGCGGGTGGCGTAACGGCGAAACGGATTTTCATGTCAGCGCTTTCTGGGAATCACATTGCGGACGCCGCCCAGGGGGTCGGGCACATCGCCGGCAAACCGTGGAATCAGGTGTAAATGCGCATGCCACACACTTTGCCCACCCGCGACTTCGCAATTAACGCCGAGATTAAAACCATCTGGTGCGTATGCCTGCACGAGGATTTCGCGCACCTCGCGGGCGAGCAGAAAGCAGGCGGCGTAAACCTCGGGCGTGGCGTCAAAAATCGTTCGTACATGCTGGCGGGGCACAATCAGCGCGTGCCCTTTGGACACGGGATTGATGTCGTAGAAGGCGCGCGCCAGTGCATTCTGAGCCAGCAGCGGTCGATCCGGCGTGCAGAAGACGCAGCCCGCGCTGCCGATGGTCCGCTCAACCTCAATGTCTACTGTCACTCTTTAGTCCTCGACGGCGTGAACATGACGCTGCTCGATCTACGACTGAACCTTATCGAAAAAGTCGGGGCACCGCTAATCTAAATAACCCGCACTGCAATGGAATCAAAACGCGAGATGTGACGAATATTTTCAGGGGCGTCATCCCGGGCGAAGCGGCGTTCGCCGCGTAGACCCGGGATCCCAGGGCTCCAGAAGGACAAGGTGGATCCCGCGCCGGATATTCGCGTTGCGAATTCCGGGGTGACGTCTATAAGTGCTACGCACTTTCCGGGATGACGGGAATAGAAGCTTTCGGTATCCCCAACGCCGCGTCGAATCATGCGTTTGTCTCACCTGCAGTGCGGGCTATTTAGACGAGCAAGATGAATTCGTCAGCGCCGCCCGCGCCGCGCATTACGGCGCAGGTGGCGTTCGCAGGCCGGTCCAAGTCGTGGCCGACTTTACGATGCGTGCGCGGCTGGCGCGCAGGGAGTTCCAGGCGGCCGCCTCGAAGTAATATGGCCGACGTATTTGCCCAACGGGTAGGATTGCAAGTCTTGCTCCCTTGCGCGCAAACAGGATCAAGTTACCGTGAAGGCGGTCGTTCACGCCGAGAATTGGACCGTCGAAACTGTGTCGAATGCGCGCAATGTGCTGCACATGACTCTCTAAGTCCGAGTTCAAATTGATGACCAGCAGGCCATCTTCGGCAAGCTTCTCAAAGCAGTCATCGAAAAAATCCTGTGAACTTAAACTCGCAGCGGGGCCATTTTTGTCATAGCCGTCGATCATGAGCACGGAGAAGCGGTCCGATGTTGTGCGCAGGAAGTCAGCGCCGTCCCCTTGGTTGATGCAAAAGCGATAATTATCCTCGGGTATTCGAAATAGGTGCCGTAGCGCGATTACGTGCGGATTAATCTCGACGACCTGGATACGGCAATTAGGCAGATGCCGATAGCAGAACTTGGCCAGGGAACCGCCGCCGAGCCCAATCATTGCGATCTTCGCTGGGTCAGGTTCGAACATCAAAAAGCCCATCATCGTGCGTGAGTATTCAAGATCCAAGGCGTCGGGATGCCGAATGTCCATCCGACTTTGGATTTGATCGACCGAGAAGTGCAGCGACCTGGTCGTCGGTGTCCTGGCAACGAAGGGCTTCGCGTGGTCACGTGCAATCTGATCTGAGACAGGTGTCTCTTTCACCATCCGATAATTGTCGGCACCTACGCTCTGCAGATCTCCAGTGGCCGGAATTTTGCCTGGCGCAGAATTTCGACGACTTGAGTGTGTCCTCGCGTGCCATGCTTTCAATCGAACCAGAATGCTGCGGACCAAATCCGGTAGTGGTCGCAGCGCGCTGTGCATGCTTCAGACTTACCGCCAAAGCGACCCGGGCAGTGCGTACTGCCCGGGCCTGTCTCTGGACTAGGTGTCGAAGAACGTGCGTACGCGGGCCAACAGCGCTTCGCACTGTTCAAGCGGCGGCTCGTGCCCGCACTTCGGGAGCATCATGATTTCCGCGTGCTCAAGCGACCTGGCGAATTCCTGGGCATATACCGGCGGAATCAATTTGTCGTTTTCGCCCCAGACGACAAGGCTCGGCGCGCTCACGCGATGGATGCGCTTCTTAAGCCCTTTGTCTGGAATTGGCCAGATCACCTTGCCAGTGCAGCCGAGCGTCCAGATGAAGTTGACCGTCCACAGGGCCTCGGCATCCTTGCCGCTGGGGGCGGTCATCCGGCGGACCACGCGTGGGTGATTTTTGTCGTAGAACAGCACCTCAAGAATTTCGTTGAAGCTGAGTGCGCACCAATCCGCACAGGTATAGGGCGCATCTTCGCGCCACAGGCCGAGCGGGGCGATGAGCACGAGATTCTCGATCGCCTTCGGTCGCTGCGCCGCGAGTTCGGCGGCCAGCATGCCGCCGAACGAATGGCCGATTAGCCGGAATTTCTTGAGACCGAGACCATCCAGTAAATCTTCATATGCGAGCACGACATCCCACAGGTTATCAACCTTGTCGATATCGTTCGGATGTCCTGGCGCCGTCCCTGGAAAATAGGGTGCATAGACTTTGTAATGATCCGAGAGGCTGTCCAGAAAATCATCCCAGTAGTAGCCGCCTGCCGAGTGCAGATACAGCACGGGTTTACCGGTACCGGCCACGTTGACTGTCATCTCCATCGCGCCACCCAGCACCGGGACGACTTTCTTGCGAGGTTTCTTCATGCGGGATTCTCCACTTTGCGTTAAGCGGCAGCGCGTTGTTCAACTTTGGCAGCTTCGGGCCACCAGCGATCTTCCCAGTTTTCGTTCTCCCAGATCGGGCGCAGGTGTGGCAGCACGCTCTTGGAGATGCGTTCGATATTCTCCATCGTCCTGGCATGCGACAGCGATCCAAACTGCGGCAGGATCATGAGGTGCCCGACGCGCAAAGTTTTTACGATGTTGATCAGGCGTTCCGTCACCGTCTTCGCGCTGCCGCAAACCACGAAATCACGCTCGTTGAATTGCGCGTACTTCGATTTTTTAAGTTCATCGTAGGGCGGGAACGGCCGCTTCGTCAGCAGATGGGTGAGGCTGCTGTGAGTCATATGACCCGGGGGTAGCAGCAGCTGCTCTGGCAGATGCAGTCCCTTGTGATAGAAGTACTCGGCGGCAGGGCCGTACTCAAGGGCGGCTTTCTCGTCGGTATCAGAGACCCCGACCGGAATCAGAAAGCCCATGCGGTAGGGATTGCGGTCACGGCCACTTTTCTCGACAGCTTCCCAATAGCCATTGACCATATGCTCGGCGCCCTTCGCCCCAAAATAAGTGAGGTAGCAGTACGAATAGTCGTGCTTGGTCACGAACTCCCAGGTACTTGGACTCGCGTTACCTGGTACCCAGATCGGCGGATGCGGGCGTTGGACCGGCTTCGGCCAGATGTTGACCATTGGCAGTTGGTAGAACTTGCCATTGAAGGCGAATTGTTCGGTCGCCTTCCAGGCCCGCGTGATGAGATCATGCGCTTCGATGTAGCGCGCGCGTTGTTCGATTGGCGCCATGCCGTAGCTGTACGCGAAGTCACCCCCGAGACCGACCGGGAACCCCGCGACTAACCGACCCTCGGCGATCGAATCGAGCATCGCGTACTCTTCTGCGACCCGGATGGGTGGATTCAGAAATACCGCTGTCTCGCCCATTTGAATGATGGCGGTTTTGGTCCCGCGAGTGGCGCGCGCCAGCGCCGCGCCCATCATGTTCGGATTCACCATGAAGCCGTAGGCATTCTGGTGATGCTCATTCGTGCAAACCCCATCGAAGCCGGATTTTGCGGCAAACTCAAGTTCGTCGAGGGTCCAGTTGTAGTACTGCGAGACCTTGTAGCGATCCGCGACCGCGTCGAAGGGCAGGGAAAACCATGAGGATTTATACTTTTTTTCGAAATCAGGTTCGAGATCGCGATAGGGCATCAAATGAAAGCAGGCGATTTTCATGGGGGTTTTCTCCATCCTTCCGAGTTGATTCTGCGCTGGCTGAATTATTGGATTTCCGCGCGGTAAGGACAAGGGGCTGGGACGGAGTCCCACGCTGCGCCACAATTCACCAATCTATTCACCATGATCAGCGGTCAACTGCCGATTCTAGGGTTATACGAGACCCGCGCGACGCAGGCCTTCGGCATAGTGCTCACAGTCGGCAGCATGCGTGAAAGGGATCCGCGCCAGATGCTCTTCAAGATTGAACTGTGGATAGGCGGCGCGATATTTCGCCACGGCGAGCGCGGCCTCCGGTAGGCGGCCGAGGTAGGCATACGTAGGTGCGATCCAGCGCTGAATGCTCACTGGGGGATCGATGAGCTTGCTGACCGTGGCGAGCGCATCTTCGTAGCGACGGGCATTGAAATAGGCCACCACATACAACGACTGCGGCCACTGCCCGAGGTGGGCGTTAAGCGCAAAGGCGTGGTCCAGCAGATCGATCGCCTGCTGCGGTTCGCCGTGCAAGCTCAAGACCTGGCTCAGAAATGCGTAACCATCGGCATCACTGCGATTGAGTTCGATGGCCGTCTGATACGCCTCGACTGCGCGCGGCAGATTCTTGCGGTAATAGAGCACCTGACCAAGCGCGATCCAGTTCGAGTGCGACGCTGCGTCAACCACGATACCCTTCTGCGCAAAATCAAGCGCGAGATCGAGTGCAGCCTGGGGCTCGTCGGTCCAGAATTCGTTGTACGCAGTCATGTAAGTCCAGGCGAGGCTGGCGTAGGCGCGTGCATAGTGGGGGTCAAGCGTCAGTGCCTGCTCATAGAGCGCACGCGCCGCCAGATTATCTTCGCGCGTAAAGTGGAACCACAGCTCGCGCCCACGCAACAGCAATTCATAAGCGGCGAGATTCTCGGTGCGCGCGTCGGCGCGGCCACGGCGCCGTTCGCTGTCGGTCACTTTCTTGACGAGGACAGAGACAATCTTGCTGGTCAGTTCGTCCTGCACCGCAAACACATCCTCGAGGCGCCGATCAAAGCGCTCCGCCCACAGATGGTTACCGGTACCCGCGTCGATCAGCTGTGCGGTGACCCTTACCCGCTCGGCCGCCTTGCGCACACTGCCCTCCAAAATGTACCGCACATTCAGTTCACGCCCGACGTCCTGGGCCTTGACCGCGCGCCCTTTGTACGCGAAAGAAGAATTTCGTGCGGTGACCGCGAGTTCGCGGAAACGCGCCAGCTCGGTAATGATGTCCTCGCTGATGCCGTCGGCAAATACTTCGTCTAGCGGATCACCACCCATCGTCATGAACGGGAGCACTGCGACTGACGGCAACGCGGACACTGCGGCTGTACTCGTACTTAGAACAACCGGTGTTGTCGCGGCGGTCTCCTGCATGGCGGCGCCCAGCGCGTAAACGCGCACCGGGCGCGCGATGTTCTTCGCCGCATGTTCGCCTAAGTCTCGGACCGGAACGGAAATTCTGCCTTGGATGAACTCGTAGACCGCACCAGATACCGTAATGCCACCGGGGTCGGCGAGACTCTGGATGCGCGCAGCGACATTGACGCCGTCGCCATAAATCGTCCCATCCAATTGTTCGATGATATCGCCTAGATTGACGCCAATGCGAAATACCATGCGTTGCGCTGGTGGTACATGCGCGTGACCCGCAGCCAGCGTTTGCTGAATCATGCGCGCGGCATCGACTGCTTCTATCACGCTGTCGAACACTGCGAGGACGCTGTCACCGGCCGTGTCGACCACGCGCCCACCATGGGTCTTAACGGTATCCCTGAACACCACACGGCTGGCGTTCAACGTACTTAGGGCGTGGGTGTCGTCCTCGCCCATCAGGCGCGAGTAGCCCACGGCATCGGCACAGAGGATCGCTTGCAGGCGTCGCTTCGCGGTGTTCGCGGTGTTCATGCGGAATTGGCCAGGCGTCGCTGCAGCAGGCATGCGATGTGGGTGTGGCGCTGAGTTTTCAAGGCGGCGGGTAACGTGTCAGCAAGGTGTCACGAGCGCAGTTTCAGCACCCGCATAACGCGGTTGATCGATCAATACTTCGTTCACGACGGTCATCCTTAAGTGCGCGGTCAGGCCGGCATCATCCAACGCAAAATCGCCTGCACGCAGCCGGCGCACCAAATCCCACCGCAGTTCAGCGAGCGGCGCTGAGGTGCCCAGCAGGGTCGCGAGTCGTGCGCGCTCGGCTGCGCGCGCCGCGTCACCGTGCAGTAGCTCCCGGCGAATGATCTCAAGGGAATTGGCGGCCACGCGGGCTAGATATTGCGCACGTTCGGGGAGCGCCTGTGCCAGATCCCCGCGCAGAAACTCGCGCACGCTGGCCAGGAGTTCGAGCGTGCTGGGCAGTGCCGTGTCGGGTGCGGCAGTAGCATCAACCTGCGTGACGTCACCAGGGATCAGAAAGTTCACACAATCTACCTGACATTCAGAGGAGCGACGCCCGATTGCGGGCCGCTCGACGGTGCGGTCCGGTCCATGGCGATACTGATCCGCCATCGATAGGCAGCCTACTGCCCACCAGAATGAGCCGAAAATTTCCCAGAATCTCACGTGCGTCGGATCCACCGCCAGCCCAGATTCTGCAGTGTAGCCGGCAAACAATTCCGCATACTCACCAAATCCTCCCACTGGCTTCTCCGCGCGGCCGAAGCGCCAGGAGTGGGTGCATAGCCAGCCGAGATCGCGCATGGGATCACCGCAGTGTGCGATCTCCCAATCGAGCACCGCGACGATCCCCGCGGGGGATACCATCAAGTTTCCATTACGGAAATCGCCATGGACCACGGTTTGGCGCGGTGCGCACGGCAAATTCGCGAGCAGCCAACGGGCGGTGTAATCGATCATGGGTTGCGGCGTATCCAGGGCGCGATAACGCGCATAGGTTTGTTCGACTAGCGCAGCAGGTGGCGTCACTGTCAGGCAGTCTTCGAGCGCATGGCGCGCGATATCCATGCCGTGAATGCGTGCGAGGACCTGGCCGCATTGGTAGGCCAGTGAGGGTTGCAACGCGGTGAGCACAGGATCGCGCACGATCTTCGAGCCCAGCGTCTCGCCACTCAGCCAGGGCATCAGGAAGCCTTCACCTAAACCCTCCTCTGGCCCCAACGTCGCTAGAATTTCCGGCACCGGGACGCGCGCCGCGTGCGCGGCGCGTAGCACCCGCGCCTCATTGGCGAGACCCACTTGACCTGCAGTGTGCGCCATCGGTTGGCCCCCGGCTTCGCGCCGCAGGGCAAGGCGGCGCACGCCACCGGAAGTATCGATCTCCAGTGCATAGGTTTCCTGACTCGCGCCGCCAGTTAGCCGCTCAAGCGAAGTCAGCGTGCGGAATTCGGGTAACGCACGACTCAGAAAGGATTCGAGGCGGGCAGTGAGATCGTGCTTGAGTTCAGACATCAGGTCGTTATTCGGCCACGCCCTTCGGTGCGCGTTGCTGCATAAAGCCGAACAGGTAACCAGCGACTCGCCGCATTTGAATTTCCTCAGCGCCTTCGGTAATTCGATAGCGACGATGGTGGCGATAGATATGTTCGAACGGCTTGTGTCGCGAGTAACCGAGGCCGCCGTGGACTTGCATCGCGCGATCAGCCGCTTCGCAACACAGGCGATTGGCCCAGAAATTACACATTGAGACTTTATCTGAGACCGAGAAGGCGCCATAGGTATCCATCATCCATGCCGTTTTGTGGATCAACGCGCGGAGCATTTCGCACTGCGTGTGTAATTCCACCAAGGGAAACTGGATGCCCTGATTGCTGGCCAAGGTCTTGCCGAAGGTTTTGCGCGACTTGGCATACGCCACCGCCTCATTGATGCAGTACTGCGCAGCGCCGAGACTGGAGGCGGCCTGGCGAATGCGGTTCTCATTGAAAAAATGTTGCACCACCTGCAAGCCGCGTCCTTCGCCACCGAAGATGGTGCTATCAGCGACTTCCACATTCGTCAGCGAGACCCGGCCGTGATCGGTCGGCATATTGAAGGTCCACAGCATCTCCTCGATCTTGAAGCCTGGCGCATTCGTCGGGGTCAGGAAGGCGGTGATTCCGGTGGCATCTCCCGCCTTGCCGCTGGTGCGTGCAAAAATGAGATCGGCTTCGGCGGTATGAATGCCGGTGTTCCAGGTTTTCTCGCCATTGATCCGCCAGACCTCACCAGCGCGTACGGCGGTGGTTTCCATGTGCGTGGCGTCTGATCCGTGATTAGGCTCGGTGATCCCAAAGCCGAAGATTTTCCGGCCGGCCGCCAGCGGTTCCACCCACGCCGCCTGTTGCGCGGGTGATCCGTATTCAAGCATCAGCATGAAGCTGATGTTATTGCCGACAATTGCGTGCTCGTTCTGCAGATCGCAGTGCAAGCCGAGGCCAAGGCCAGTGAGATGTTCGCGAATGATCGCCATGCCGAGGTTAGTCCCATCGCGGCCACCGTAGCGCTTCGGAAATGGATAGCGGAAATGACCTGCGGTATCCGCGCGACGTTTGGCTTCGGCGAGCAGCACTTCCCATTCTTCGCGGGGCAGGCCATCGCGATCCCAATCGGTACGGGCATGTTCGCGCCGATGGTCAAAGAAGCGCACGTTGTCGTCCTGCGCTTCCAGGGGTTTGATTTCGCGGGCGATGAAATCATCGAGCTCCAACAGGTAGGCGACAAGGTCAGGGGGGATGTCGAAATTCATGCGCAGGCGCTCACGAGTGGGTTGCACGGGAGCCTAGCAGTTTCAGTGCCGGCTTCGCACCTTTTTAGGATTAACCACGGAGGCATGGAGGACACGGAGGGAAGAATAATAAAAACTCAAAGCTTCAAGTTCCGGGACGATTGGCATTTTTATCTCTTCCCTCCGTGTCCTCCGTGCCTCCGTGGTCAGATTTTCTTTAACGCGACGCCACTGACGATGCCTCTCCCGGCCGCTCTCTGATCACCCGCATGTGGCCGTCTCTGACTTCCCACATTTTCAAATCGCGGGTCACTACAAATAGAGGCACGCGATAGCGCAAGCTCAGGTACACATGAATTTCCAGCGGGGTATCACTCAGATTGGCGCGGATGGCGACGCCTTGGCTGGCATCCGTCGCCTGCAGCTTGGCCAGGGTAGTCACGGTGCAAGCGGTTGATAAGGCATCCGCCTGACGCAGCGTTTGGCCATCAACGCTCAACGAAAAGCGGTGATGACCGCCGAGCAAGACTGCGGTGGGTTCCTCTTCCAGCGCGAGCGCATAGAGCAGCAAGCCAGATCCGGTTGGATCAGCCAACGCGACGCTCTCGTAATGGCGCGAGCAGGGCGTTTGCAAGTGCGACTGCACGGTCCGGCGCGCGGCGATTTGGCTTTGCTGAAAGGCGCTCAGCGAGCTGCTTGAGGGGCTGCTGAAGCTGGGGAGAAGTAGCTTGTCGAATGTCGCATCGAGCACGGGTTCGGCGCCGGTATCCGTCAGGCGCACGAAGCGGACTAACAATGTCGCAGGGTCGCCCTCGGTGACCCACGCGCCGATTTTTTCCTGCTCGGCGTCGTAATTCTCGTTCATGAGATCGACCGCGATCTCGGTGCGCCGTTCAATCTCAAAGAGCGCGCGGCCGAGGGTCTCGATTTGCGCGGTAGTGAAAGTGCGGAGGTCTGCTGCAGCGCAGACTGCCTGATTGGCAAGCGTAACAAGCACAAAGCTGAGGAGATGGAACAGACGCGGCATGTAGGCAGGTCTCAGCTTTTGGGTTACAAGTTCAAGGGCTCAAAGTTGGGTGCCGGCCGAATCACTTCATCGTAGAATCGGGGCTGGCCGCACTTGCCATCCAGTCCAGCCGAATGCACCCGTCATGAAGGGGACGAAGCTACACCATGTCCGAATTGATTCACACCGACCTGGTCGCCGGTGTGCGTACGGTAGACAGGCCGGCAAATGGGCGCTGCGCGCGATTATTCGACTGGATTGACGCGTTCGCTCGCCACGAAGGCGGTCGGTCTTTAACGTTCTTAAGATAATGGAGAGCACGATGAGCAAAGTGTATAGCGAGCAGCATCGCCAGCTGCAGGATCAGTTTTCTACCCGCAAAATGGCTGATCGTCTGGAAGAGATGATCGTTAAAGACGCGGTGGATGATATGGACAAGGGCTTCATCGAATCCCGCGATTATTTTTTTCTCTCCACCGTCGATCAGAACGGCCACCCCACCGTTTCCTACAAAGGGGGCGACCCCGGGTTCATTCGCGTGATTGACCCTTACACCATCGCGTTTCCGAGCTATGACGGTAACGGCATGTTTTTTTCGATGGGGAATATTTCGGCCAACCCCAAAGTGGGCATTCTATTTATCGATTTCGAGCACCCCAATCGGCTGCGATTGCACGGCGAGGCAACCGTGATTGCCAACGATCCGCTGCTTGCGACGTACACGGAAGCGGAGCTCATCGTGCGCGTTAAGGTGACCAAGATCTGGGTGAATTGTCCGCGTTATATTCCTCGTATGCAGCGCGTGGCGCCTTCCCAATACGTGCCACGTGCGGCGTGCGAGACGCCGCTCGCAGTTTGGAAGCGTCTTGACGTAGTGCAGGATGTGCTGCCGCCGAAGGATGTCGGTCGCGCGGAGAAATCTGGTGGGGTGATCACGTTTGACGAGTACGTCGCCAAACTGATGAACGGTGAAGCGTAGAGGTTGGGATTGAAAGCCGCCGGTCGGTTTTGGCTAGGCCTGATGGCCGCCATCGCGACGACGGCGTGCCCGGCGGCAGAGGTCAACGTAGCGATGGTTATCCGCACCTGTGAACAGGCACTGGCGGCTGGCTACGGTGACATGAATGCAGCGATGTGTGATTGGTATGTACGGCCCTGCGGCGTGTGCGGAACCGCCGCGTCGAGTGCGTGGTGCGTGCCGCCTGAGGTGACAGAACCAGCCTTGGCAGCGGAGGTGATTCACGCACTCCGGCAGGGTGTAAAACCCACGCTGCCGGCTACTCCGGTGATCGAAAAAATCTTGCGCGCGCACTATCCGTGTGCCGCGCAAGACGGACCGCAGGATTAATCCTAGAAACGGCAGTTGACCGCTTATCTTTGTCAGTAAGTTAATGACCGGTTTTGGTTTTGTCGTTCAAACCGGCGTCACCTTGCCGGTAAGGGCGCTACGCCACGCGCAGCACGTCCCCTGGCGCGCATGGCGGCGTTGCAACTCGTCGGAATAGCTGGCTATTCCTCCTCATCGCGCCTTGCCCTGCACTCCATGGAACGCACTGCACGCGACGTTCAACTGCCGTTTCTAGGTTAACTCGCTGCTGGTCCTTGTGCCAATGAACGCGGACGGCCACGGCTCCAGAGATGATCCGCCAGTTCCGGCGAGGCCCGGCCATCTTCAAGGAGGCTGTGGTCACGTTGATAGGCGCGAATCGCGGTCTGTGTGCGTATGCCAATCACCCCATCGATTGCGCCCGCCGCATAACCCAGACGATTGAGGCTGGTCTGAATCGAATTCACCACCTGTGACTTCAGGGGTGCCGGGTCTCCTTGGACGGTCGATAAGGGCGTTGGTCGCGGCGCTTGCTTCCAAACCGGCTCCCCTAAATTGATTTGCTGTTGATCGGTCAGTGCGCCAGTTAGCGCGCCTGCCGCTGCGCCAAGCAGCGCGCCGCCCGCCACCGTCATGCCAGTCATCGCGCCCAAGGCCGCGCCAGCACCGGCGCCCAGCGCGCTGCCGCTCAGCGCGCGCTCCTCTGGCAGGCTGCCGCAGCCAACCAGGCTAAGCACTGAGAATCCAACGAGAAAAGATTTGATCTGCATGCGGTCACTCCTTTGTCCTTGGCTTGAAGGCGTCGCGGGCGACGCGCTTTAGCCGCTTGTGATACCCCCGGCAACACCCTTATTACCGACCTCCTATGGGATTAAACCCGGGCAGCGCTGATTACACTGTGAACCAAGTCACAAAAATTCACATTTTGAGAAGACGCGGTTTTGCGGCGCAAGGGTGGTCGGCGCCAACGCAGAAAAGGGTGGGGTTACTGATCTCTCTTCGCGGCTGAAGCCGTTCCTACGGGCAGGGATTTCGTAGGAGCGGCTTCAGCCGCGAAGGCCTTCAACCCACGAAGGTTTCGTCGATCCCCTGCCGCAACGCGAAACGCACGAGGTCTGCGGTGGTCGAGAGCGAGAGTTTCTGTAGTAATCGGGTGCGATGGGTGCTGACCGTCTTCACACTGAGCTTCAGTTCGTTTGCGATCTGGGTGGAACCTTTGCCGATCACGATCATCTGAAATATTTGATATTCGCGATCTGAAAGATCCTCAAGGCTTGCTTCCTCGCGTTTGCGATTGACTGCTTCTTTGAGCAGCGCGCCCACATTCGGGGTGATGTAAGTGCCGCCGCTGGCGAGTGCGCGCACGGCCGCTAAGATCTCGTCGGGATCTGCGCCCTTGTGCAGGTAGCCAGCGGCGCCGGCGCGTAATGTTCGCACGGCATAATGTTCGGCGGGGAACCGCGTATAAAACAGCACGGGTAACTTGGCATGACGCGCCATGATGTCGCGCAGCACTTCAATCCCATGTTTGCCGGGCATCGAGATATCGAGGATGACCACATCAAAGGTATCGTTGGCGAGCGCCGCCAATGCCTCTTCGCCATTTTTAGCGGAGTCCGTAATCGTAATGTCATCGGTATCCGCAAAGACATGTTTCAAGCCGGCCTGGACCAGCGGGTGATCGTCGATCACGATAACTTTAATCATGAGTTCCTCTCCTTGCGGGCAATTGCTTGGGAATGGTCACCAGCACGCGCGTACCCTGCGGCGCTTGGGGTTGCACTTTAAAGGAGCCGCCGAGTTGGGTCACGCGTGCGTCCAGGCCACGAATCCCAAAGGAGTCTGGCGCGCCGAGGGCGTGGGCTTCGAACCCGCGACCGTTGTCGATAACGCTCAACACGAGTTGTGTGTCGTCGATCACAAAAGTCACCCGGACCAAGCTGGCGGCAGCATGTTTGGCGATGTTGGTCAGGCTTTCCTGCAGACAGCGGAACAGCGCGAGCGAGCGATGTTCGTCGATCATCCCTTCCTCTTCGGGCAAGGTGCGTAAGCAGCGGATCGCCGTGCGCTTCTCGAACTCACCGATATACCACTCCAGGGTCGCCGCCAACCCCAGATGATTCAGCATCTGCGGATGCAGGCCGTTGACGATATCGTCGAGCGATTTACCCGCGTTCGCGATCATGTCTTTGATGCTGGCGAGCAGTTCACGGGCCTGCGGGGTAGCTGTCTGCAGTTGATTGGCAAGACGATACAGACTGATATTGGCCGCCGTAAACACGGCGCCGAATTCGTCGTGGATCTCGCGCGCGATATAGCGGCGCTCGTCTTCCTGCAAATGCTGCAGATGATTCATCAAATCGCGCAGCTCATCGCGTGAGGAAAATAATTCCTCTTCGATGCGCTTGCGCTCAGTGATGTCCTGCAAGATGCCAATGATGGAGGTGGCGTTGCCGTCTACATCGCGAATGGTTTCACCCAGGCTATGAATAAAACGTTCCCGACCGCGCTGGGTGACTACTCTAAAGTCGAGCGCATAGGGTGGGGCACCCATCAATGTTGGATTGAACGCAGCGGTGACCATGGTGCGATCATCCTCGTGGATGAAGTCCAGGAAGCGCCGATAGTTCATCGCCACGGAGCTGTCCAGCTCAAGAATTTCGTAGATTTCCGCTGACCAGGATTCATGGGCCGTGCGCATGTCCCAGCGCCAACTCGCAATGCGCGCGATGCGTTGCGCCTGCGCAAGGTTCGCCTCGCTGCTGCGCAGTAGCTCGTGCAGCCGTCGTTGCTCCGTGATGTCGCGGCAGACCCCGGTCATCACTGGCACGTCTTCATGATCGCGATGCATTTCACCCAGCGAATGAATGATTCGCTCGCCACTGTCCGGCAACAGGGTGCGGAAGGTGATGTCGTACGGCACCCCGTGACTTAGCGCGGCGTCTATCACTGCTGAAACCCGCTCGCGGTCATCTGAATGAATGAAATTCAGAAATTCAGCACGCGACACAGTGGCCCCAGGTGAGTCAAAGAATCCAAAAATCCGCTGCGCCTCGCGCGTCCACAACACACGACCGGTGCTCGGCGCCCATTCCCAGCTACCAACCTGCGCGATCCGCTGCGCGTGCGTAAAATTGGCTTCACTGCGGCGCAGCGCAAGTTCGGTTTGCTTGCGCTCGGTGATATCGAAACTGCTGCCGGCCATGATGAGCGGGCTGCCGTCCGCCGCGTAATGCGTCACGACGCCTTCGACGTGTAAATACCGCTCCTCGCCGGTGGGCCGCACAATCCGGAAATCGTCTTTGAACTCGGTCCCGTATTTGACTGCA
>CAMATU010000106.1 GCA_945861225.1 Klebsiella pneumoniae | reverse complement strand
GCTAATCATTCGCTGTGCACTGAAACGCAAAGAAAGCCGGGGCTTACATTTCACCCTCGATTATCCCGCACGCGATGACGCCAACTATGCGCGCGATACCATTCTGCGCGCCGGCGACTTTAGTTAGGCCGCTTGCATGTCCCCCACCTCGCTGATCCTCCCGTTCCCGCCTGCATCCGCTGCGCTAGCTAACAAGATTGTGTTGGTTACCGGCGCCAGTCGTGGTTTGGGCCGTGCGATTGCGCTCGACTGCGCCGCGCAGCAGGCGACGGTATTGTTACTCGGCCGTGATATCAGGCGTCTGGAGGCACTTGCTGAGGAGATTGAGGCGGCGGCTTACCCCACGCCGATGATCGTGCCGTGTAATCTCGAAGGCGCCAGCATTGATGACTACGCCACCATCGCTGAGCTGATTGCCGAACGCTATGGCCGCCTGGATGGGCTGATCTTGAATGCTGCGCTGTTGGGCGAGATTTCAAGCTTCGAGAATTCTGATCCCCTGCTGTGGGCACGCGTGTTTCAGGTCAATGTGCACAGCCAATACCTGCTAACCCGCAGCTGCCTGCCGCTGCTGCGGGCAGCGCGCGCGGGCTCGATCGTGTTCACTGCAGCCAGTGTTGGACGTGTTGGTCGCGCCTATTGGGGGGCTTACGCGGCCTCCAAATTTGCGCTCGAAGGGATGATGCAAACACTCGCTGATGAACTGCGCGACGTCTCAAGCATTCGCGTCAACTCACTGGACCCCGGACGCCTGCGCACTCGCCTGCGCGCACTCGCCTACCCGGCCGAAGATCCCGCCAGCCTGCCTGAACCCGCGATGCTTGCGCCGTATTTCGTATACCTCCTGAGTGAGGCGTACGCGGAGCACGGTCAGTCCTTGGAAATCGCGCGCTAACCAAGCGGCAAGTCGGGCCTGACCAGGCTCGCGCGGCAAAGATGTGCCGCGGCGGCAAGCTTCGGTCGAGTCAACGCGGCTTGAGTGCTCCCGTCAAGAATTTGGCGTAGCAACCTGTGGGACCGTCGCCGACGCGTAAAAAGCTCGTGGCTGAGCGCGCCCAAGGCGACATCACGGCTATGTATAAACGCCAGATTACCGGTCTTTTCTCACTTCGGTTTGATTTGGCATGATTCTCGCTTCCCGTCAATCATACAAATGCCAATCCGGAGAGACTGATGGCTGCCCATGTCGAACTTGCGACCACGGATGAACCCATGATTCAGATCGGGGCGATGCCTTATTTCGCCCCCGACCCGCATGGCAGAAAAATGCTTTCGGACAGTACCCTGTTACGCATCTCGAACGCTTTACAGTCCAGTCTGTACGTTAAAGATGTCATCCACGCGTTCAGCAGCGAGGCGCGCCGGCTGGTGCGCCGCTTAGCGCTGCGCTATCGCAACCGGACTGACGATTTCCTATTCCAGGAAGGTCGCCAGCAATTACATCGCTGCAGTTATGAACTTAACCTCCTCGGTAAATCGATGGGGGAAGTAAGCTTTATGCGCAATCAACCCTTCTCCGCGGACGAGCAGGCGTTGTTCGAAGTCATGCTCTGCGCGTTAATTTATCCGCTGCGCAACGCATTGATGTACGAGCGCGCGCTGAAATCCGCATTGAAGGATCCGCTGACTGGCATCAATAATCGCGCGAGCATGGAATTACATCTGGACCATGAAGTCCTGTCTGCAGTCCGCCATCGCACGCCGCTGTCGATGTTGATGATCGATGTCGACTATTTCAAGGCGGTAAATGATCAGCATGGGCATGTGGCGGGTGACGCCGTACTGGCTGCGGTCGCCGGGGCGGTCGTCCGCTGTACGCGCGACAGCGACGTCGCTTTCAGATACGGTGGGGAAGAATTCTCGGTGATCCTCACCAACACCAAGTCGGCCGGCGCACTGCTCCTCGCGGAGCGCATTCGCAGCACTATCAGTAAACTTGTCACGCAGGCGAGCGAGGCCAAAATTCAGGTCACCGTCAGCATCGGCGTGGCGCAGCTCGCGCCCGGCGAATCAAAAGTCGATCTGCTGGAACATGCCGATAGCATGCTGTACCGGGCGAAGTACCGTGGTCGAAATCAAGTGGTGATGGCGGATTAGAAGCAACCCACTTAAGGGCACCTCTATAAATTCGTTCAAGGCGACGATGGCAGGGCGCAAGCGCGCGAAAAAGCGGAATTTATACGGAGTAAATGCGCATTTTGAGCTCGGTTGCAACGCCGCCAGCGAATTTATCGCGGTGCCCTTAAAATTTTCGCGTGGCCACAATTTGTGGCGCACAGGCGGGGTCGGCCAAGATCTCAAGGAGCCCCGTTTCAGCCACCCGAGGAATGGCAAGCGCCAACGCACGCTCAGCCTTACTGCCCGCATCTTCACCCACGACCACCAAATGCGTTTTGGCCGACACGCTGCTCGCCACTTTGGCGCCCAGCGCGCGCAGCCGATCGCTCGCCTCGTCGCGCGACATGGCCGACAAGCTTCCCGTAATGACGACAGTCCAACCAGCAAGTGGCAGAGAGGCTGCGCGAATTGGCGCCGTCTCAGACCACGCAACGCCGTACGCGCGCAGACGCTGAATCAACGCCTGCTGCTCAGGATCGGAAAAAAATCTGCCGATACTCGCCGCAACCGCAGGCCCTACGTCGGGCACCGCTTCAAGTTCATCGGTAGGGGCCGCCATCAAAGCATCAAGGCTACCGAAGTGGGCGGCAAGTTGGCGCGCAGTGGCCTCGCCTACTTCGCGGATCCCTAAGGCATAGAGCAAGCGCGGCAACGTCGTCTGTTTGCTCTGCTTGATCGCCGCGATGAGATTCGTCGCAGATTTGATCCCGAGGCGTTCCTGCTCAGCAATCTGCGCAAGCTGCAAAGTGTAGAGATCTGCGGGGTCGCGGACGAGGCCAGCCTGCACAAACAACTCAACCAGCCGCTCGCCCAAGCCTTCGATATCCAATGCGCGTCGGGAAGCAAAATGAATGATTGACTGTATGCGCTGAGTTTCGGCCTGCCCCGGCACTGTGCTCGGCATCTCGAAGGGCACGGCATCGGCGGGACGCTTAGCCAGTTCCACCGCCACGATTTCCGGAATCACATCACCGGCACGGCGCACCACTACCGTATCGCCTACACGCACATCCTTGCGCCGCAGCTCATCGGCATTGTGGAGGGTGGCATTCGTCACCGTCACGCCACCCACCAGCACCGGTTCCAGACGCGCCACCGGCGTAAGCGCCCCCGTGCGTCCGACTTGAACTTCGATCGCGAGCACCCGGGTCGACTTCTCTTCGGGCGCAAATTTATATGCGATGGCCCACCGCGGCGCTTTTGCCACCTGCCCCAGTTGCGCCTGCGCGGCGCGACTGTCCACCTTAAACACCACGCCATCAATATCGTAGCCAAGGCCGGCGCGCCGCGCGGCGAGCTCGTCGTAATACGCGAGCGCCGCTGTCACGCCTTGCACGCGCCGAGTTTGGGGCGACACGCGCATCCCGAATTGACGCAGGAGTTGGAGGCATTCCAGGTGGGAATCTGGCGCCACCAGACCTTCGCTCGCGCCGAGCGCGTAGCAAAAAATCGTCAACGGCCGAGTGGCAGTCACCCGTGCATCCAGTTGGCGAAGACTGCCCGCCGCGGCATTACGCGGATTCGCAAAAGGCTTCTCGCCGCGCGCAAGTTGGCTCGCGTTGAGTCGCGCAAACCCGGCATGGTCGAGGTAAATTTCACCCCGAACTTCCAGCAATGCTGGAACAGGATCGGCCGCCAGTACCCAGGGGATCGCGCGAATTGTGCGCACATTGGCGCTCACGTCTTCGCCGGTCTCGCCATCGCCACGAGTCGCGGCACGGATCAGATGGCCATGTTCATAGACGAGACTGATCGCGAGCCCATCAAGCTTGGTTTCGGCGGTGTACCAAATTTCCGGGGCCTCCAGTTTGGCCCTTACCCGACGATCAAATTCGCGGAAATCATCCGCTGTGAACGCGTTACTCAGCGACAGCATCGGCGCCAGATGGTGGACCGGACTAAATCCTTCGGCGACCGATCCGCCCACTCTTTGGGAGGGAGAATCGGCGACGATTAACTCCGGATGGGCCGCCTCGAGCGCGAGAAGTTCACGCAGCAGTAGGTCGTACTCGACATCCGTGATTGCAGGATCGTCGCGGACGTAGTAACGATGGTTGTGATAATTCAGACGCGTGCGGAGCTCGGCAAGCCGCGCCGCCGCCAGGTCATCCTGCATGATTCGCGAAGCGCGCCGCCGTGCGTCGCAGGCGCTCAATGCTGGCGCTGTCGAGCGGTGTTTTCGGGTCAGCCAGTAGATCTGCCTGGAGTCCCTCGGCGAGGCGCTGCGCGGTGTTCAGGAATAGCTCAAACGCCACCGGGCCATCCAGCGCGGCAGGCAGGTTCAGAAACATCACCAGGCCAGCGGTCTGAAAGGCTTCAATCCGCTGCATCTCGAAGTGTCCGGGCTCGAACATGTTAGCCAGACTGAAGAGCGCTTGTTCGGTGCGGAGATCGCCCGCCCCGAAATGATGAAATATCTGCAACTCCCCATGCCGCATACCAACGGCGTTGGCGTTGCGCACGATGCTCGGCCCCACAAAGGCCGGGCCAAACGCTGGTCGTAGATAGAGCATGAGAATCGCCGGGTCTGGCGGTGGACTCACCGGCGCCACGCCGGACGTCTCAGTGTCGCCGAAGGAGAAATCGAGCTGAGGTGTTTTACGTCGCTTGCCGCGTCCGCGACCACGCGGTTCGGGCGGGAGCGGTTCGTCCGCCACCTGCGCCTCCTGGCGTGGTGGCTTGTCGGTGACCGCCTCGTTCCTCAGCACCGGAAGATCGGCCAGCGGTTCAATTTTGCGCACCCTTACCGCGATCACCTCATCATCGGTGGAATCACGATCTTGCTCGCCCCCCTCATCGAATTCAGGCTGGACGTTGCGTGGCCAAACTTGTACGCGGCCAGGATAGTTGCGATTACGCTGTCGTCGTCGCACTACGCCAAAGATATAGATTGCGCCCACTACCGCGATGCCGATCAGCAGCAAGGCGATGCGCAACGCCCATGACGATTCACCCACGCCAGATTCCTCGTCCCGGTCCCCGCAGCTCAGTCACCCGCACTGCCATTACGCGATCGCGGCGAGCGCCACGGCCTCTTCCATATTCACGGCGACCAAGCGGGACACCCCAGGCTCATGCATCGTGACCCCGATTAGCTGTTGCGCGATTTCCATGGTGATTTTGTTATGGGTCACAAACAGGAACTGCACCCGCTCGGACATCGTCTTCAGCATGGCCGTCAGGCGCACCACATTGGCGTCGTCCAGCGGGGCATCGACCTCATCAAGTAAACAGAACGGCGCCGGATTGAGTTCAAAAAGCGAAAACACAAAGGCCAGCGCAGTCAGGGCCTTTTCGCCTCCCGACAGCAAATGAATCGTGCTGTTCCGTTTGCCCGGGGGGCGCGCCATGACGGTGACCCCGGTCGCGAGGAGATCGTCGCCCGTCAGCTCAAGATACGCGTGACCACCTCCGAAGAGGACCGGAAACAGGGCCTGCAAGCCGGTATTCACCTTGTCGAAGGTTTCTTTGAAGCGGGTACGCGTTTCTTTATCAATCTTGTGCATGGCGTCTTCGAGCGTTGCCAACGCCTGGGTCAAATCGGCGCATTGATTGTCCAGATAGGTTTTTCGTTCCGACAGCTGCGCAAACTCATCAATTGCCGCGAGATTGATTGGCCCGAGGCGGCTGATGCGCGTGGCGAGACTCTCTAAACGTTCGCGCCATTTATCTTCGCTGGCGTCTTCCGCGAGCTGCGCGAGCACCTGCGTGAGATCCTGCCCTTGCTGCGTCAACCGCTCCTCAAGTTCCTGACTACGCACCTGCAGCGCACGTTCTTCGAGTCGCACCTGCTCCAGCATTTGTTGTCGACGGGCGATTTCCCGCCCGGCCAGCACATGCTGTTCGTCGGTATCCCGCAGCGCCGTTTCACAGGTGTCCAACTCACCACGACTGCTCTTCAGCGCTTCTTCCAGGGCGAGGCGATGACCCAGGGCGGCATTAAGCTGCACCGTCAGGTCCTCCTGCGGTGAGATTGCCGCGCTTAATACGTTGGCGAGATCCGCACAGCGCGCTGCCAGTTCCTGCACGAGCCGGGCATTGCGAGTTAGCGCCAGGGCCAGCGAGTTATGCGTCGAACGCAGGCCTTCGAGCTTGAGGGCCACTGCATGGCGTGCCTCGCGCGCCGTTCGCCAGCCGCCACGCGCAGCTTCCAGCGCCGCCTGCACCTCGCGGCGTTCGGTATTTAATAGCTCGCCCCTGCGCGCGAGTTCACTCAGCTGTTCGCGTAAGGTGAAGACGCTGGCGCGCAAGCCCGTTAAAGTGGATTCGCTTTGCGCGGTCTGTTCCGCCAACTGCGTTGCTTCGTTGGCGATAGTTTGCAAGCGGGCGTGTACACGCGTGCGTTCTGCCAGCCGCATCTCCAACTGATTCTTACCTTGCGCGCGCGCGGAGAAGGCCGTCTGAATCGACTGGGTCACGCCGCGCTCTTGCTGTTCAGCGTCTGTCACGGCACGTTGTTGTGCCTCGAAGGTGGCTTGCGCTGCGGCGACTTCGGCGCGCAGCGTCGTAATGAGCTTACTGACCTCTTCGAGATCGCGCTGGCGCGCCAGCACGCCGGCTTCCACGGTCTCGCGGCCCGGCAATTGAACCCAATTCGGCCCCAGCCAAATGCCGTCAGGGGTGATGACCGACTCATGCGCAAAAAGCTGGGCACGTACCGCCAGCGCGTGTGGCAGATCGTCAGCGGTATAGACTCCCGCTAGCAGCGGCTCCAACGGCCACGGGCACTGCACCCTATCGAGCAAGCGCGGCGGCAGCGCAGCGCGGGTGTCAGCGGCCCCGTGCACGTTCACCAGTGCCTGACCACGTTCCATCCCGCCCAAACGGGCCACCGGGAGATCTGCCCGCGAGACGCTGGCGAGGCGCTCGACGAGGCGCTCCTCACACAACGTAGAGAGAGGCAATTTGAGGGCCACCTCGACCGCCAATTCCCAACCCTCACTGATACGCAGCGAGCCGGCGAGCAGATCCATTTGCGCCAAGCCGTTTTTTTCAAGCCAGTCATTCAAGGCTGCGCGATCGCGTCCGAGGGCCGCCTTCTGCAAGGCGCTTAATGACGATTCCTGGCCAATTTTCTGCTGGAGTTCAGAGCGTAGCCGGTGCAGGGTTTGCGCCTGCGCTTCCTGCGCGAGGCGGGTACTCTGCAGGTTGCTGCGGAGTGTTTGCTGTTCACCCATCAGAGTGTCGTAGGCGAGCTCGTGGGTTGCCAAATCCGCTTCGAGGACGGTGATTACCTGCTCCAGGTTATCCGCGCGCAGCTGTGCCTGCTCACCCGCGAGCAGCTCGGCCCGTCGCTGAGCTTCAGCAAAACCCGCTTGCAGCAGCTCTAAGCGAACCTGCTCGGCATGCTCAAGGCGCCCGGTCTCCGCCTGTTGGCGATGATAACTGTCCCATTCCACCTGCCACTCTTCCGCCGCCTGTTCGATCCGCCGTAAGGCCTCTGCGGCCTCGTCTTCGGCAGCGGTCAAAGTGGTTTCTTCGGGGGCCAGTGTCTCTATTTCGTACGTCAGACCCGCCTGCTTGCCAAGGTCTTCCTGATGCAGGCGAGTGGTCTCTTCCAAACTGAAACGCGCGCGGGTCTGTTCTGCTTCGAGTGCGCGCCGGCGATCTTCGTTGTGTTGGAGCGTCTGTTCCAATCGCGAGACTTCCGCACTTTTGGCGTAGAACTCACTTTGCCGCGCGTTGAAGACATCGAGCGCTTGGGTCTGTGTCGCGCGCAATTCGGTCTGCGCGGTTTCCACCCGCCGCACATCCGCCAGCGCGGCCTCGACTGCGGTCTCGCGCTCCACCATTAACTGCTGCTGTTGCTCGCGCGCCTGATTCAGCGCGCGCCAGCGGATCGTCAATGATTCGGCCTCCAAATGGCGCTCTTCATTTTTTAGTTCTTGATATTTCTCGGCGGCCTTGGCTTGGCGCTGCAGATGGCTGAGTTGCTTCGCGAGCTCCTCACGCACGTCGTTTACGCGCGCCAGATTTTCGTTCGTGTGGCGAATCCGCGTTTCGGTTTCGCGGCGGCGCTCCTTGTACTTCGAGATTCCTGCCGCTTCCTCCAGGAAGCCACGCAATTCATCGGGCTTTGCTTCGATGACCCGCGAGATCATCCCCTGTTCAATCACCGAGTAGCCACCGCGCGCGCCGAGACCCGTTCCTAAGAAAACATCAATAATGTCTTTACGCCGGCAGCGCGCGTTATTCAGCAAATAATTAGAGACGCCGTCGCGGGCGACGGTGCGCTTGATTGAAATTTCGGCAAACCCGGCGTAAGCACCACCCAATGCACCATCCGAATTGTCGAAGACAATTTCCACCGTCGCCTGGCCCACCGGTTTGCGGGAACTTGAACCACTGAAAATCACGTCAGCCATCGAATCGCCGCGCAAATGCTTGGCTGAGGATTCGCCCATCACCCACATCATGGCATCGATAATATTGGACTTGCCGCAGCCATTCGGCCCCACCACCCCACTCAAGTTGCCGGGCAGGTACAGCGTGGTGGGATCGACAAAGGACTTGAAGCCCGCAAGCTTGATTTTAGTGATTCGCATGCTCTCCAGCATACCGTACGAGATCCGGTCGTAGAACCCCCAGTGGCCGCTGTGAGGGGCCGAGAAGAGGTGACAATCCAGTTTAAAAAAACGCTTGCTGTGCATTCTTCGCTGGATTGACGCGTTTGCTCGCAACGACGAGCGGTGCACGTGTGCAGTAATGCTTCGATGTGCTTGTGCAGGACGCCGCCTGCCTTGCAGTCCTGTAGAATTTCTGACCCTGTCCTCGCAACCAAGAAGCAACCGCCGATGCCAAGCCAGCCCTCGCGTTCACTCGAGACCTTCCCCAATCCGGCTCCCCAGCGGGATTACACCATTCGCATTGAAATGCCCGAGTTCACCTGCCTGTGTCCCAAGACCGGACAACCCGATTTTGCCGAGATGCGCCTGGAATATGTGGCGGATGCGAATTGCATCGAATTGAAATCTCTTAAGCTCTATCTGTGGTCGTTTCGCGCAGAGGGGCATTTTCACGAAGCAGTGACCAATCAGATCGTGGACGATGTGATCGCTGTGTGCCAGCCGCGATATGTGCGCTTAACCGCGCGCTTCAATGTCCGCGGCGGGACTTATCCTACGGTGGTGGTTGAACATCGCGCGCCACATTGGCAGCCGGCGGCGCCGGTTAATTTGCTCTAAGCACCTTGCTCTGCGATGCCTGGCGCGCCCTATGTAGGCCGCTTTGCGCCCTCACCCACGGGGGATTTGCATTTCGGTTCGTTGGTGACGGCACTCGCGAGCTACCTGCGCGCCCGCGCGGCGGCAGGTGAATGGCTCGTCAGAATTGATGATCTCGATCCGCTACGGGAACAGGCAGGTGCGGCGGACCGTATTCTGCGTGCGCTGGAACGCTGCGGCTTGCACTGGGATCGTGAGGTTTTTTATCAGCGCACGCAGTACGCCGCACACCTTCGCGCGTGCGAGAGGTTGCTGCACTCACGGATAGCTTATTACTGCGTCTGCTCGCGGCGAGAAGTAGCCGGTCGACCTTACGCAGGAATCTGCCGCAGCCGTCATTCGCCGCCTGCCGGGCGGCACAGTGTGCGGGTGCAAGTCGGGCATGCGCCGATCACGATTACCGATCCGATACAAGGCGAAGCGCACTGGGATCTCGCAAACGACGGCGGGGATTTTGTCATTTGGAGAGTCGAGGATTTGCCAGCCTACCATCTGGCCGCCGTCGTTGATGACGCGACATCGGGGGTAACTGAGGTGGTGCGCGGGGCTGACCTCTACGCTTCGGCGCCGCGCCAGCGACATTTGCAAGTGCTTCTCAAGCTGCCGCAGACCACCTACCTGCATTTGCCGGTCGCGGTTGATCGCGCTGGCTGCAAACTTAGCAAGCAGACTGGCGCGCCAGATTTCGGGCTACTGCCAGTGCCGCAGCTCCTGGTTGCCGCCCTGACCTGGCTGGGGTGCGTCATCCCGCGCGAGTTTCACGGCGCACCGCCCGCCGAGTTATTGCCGTGGGCGGTTACCCATTGGGCACTGGCGCGCGTACCGCGCGCAGCCAGCATCATTGCCCCCGCTTTTGCGCTATAAAAAATCCCGCTTAGCGGCGCTGAATGCCGCCCTTAAGGCGTCGTAGCTGTGGACTGGGGGAATCGCAGGATAGTCGCGACAGACATTCTCGGGTGGGCAGAAAAACCACCCACGGTCGGCCTCGGTCAGCATGGGCACGTCGTTGTAGGAATCGCCGGTCGCGGCGACTTTAAAATTCATCGATTTGAAGGCCCGCACGGCATGTCGTTTGGGATCAAGCTGGCGCAAGGCGTAGCCAGTAATTCGTCCGCCGGGCGCGGTCGTCAGGCGATGGCAGAGCATCATTGGAAAATCTAATTTGCGCAGCAGCGGGGCCGCGAGTTCGTAGAACGTATCGGAGACGATGGCCACCTGGAATTCTGTGCGGAGCCAGGCCAGAAACGCCCCCGCCCCGGGCAACGGTTCAAGCGCGTCTGCTGCCGCTTGGATGTCCTCCAAGCCCAACCCATGCTGCGCCATCAGCGCAAGACGCTGGCGCATTAGCTGATCGTAATCCGGCACGTCGCGGGTGGTAGCCTGCAGCGCTTCAATGCCCGTTCGTTCAGCCAAACCCACCCAAATTTCGGGGACCAAGACTCCCTCAAAGTCGAGACATGCAATATTCAACGAACACCTCTGCTGCGTGAATTACGGTTAAAGACTTGCTGCAAAAACTCGCGCTGCCGCGTGGCACCGAAAAGTGCTGCTATTGTCAGTGAACTCTGTTCAATGAAAAAGTCGCGCTACGCAAGGCAGCGCCTATACTGGCCGGAGTTGGCAGGTACCTGATTCGTCCCCGGTGCGAATGCTTGCGGAGCAGGCCACTCGCACTGAGTTTATCAGGCAAACTCACTCGGAAGCAGGTCGCGGCCGCTACAGGAAACCAGCACGCTGGTTAGAGAGGTCCCGCACCGGACCCTCCAGAGAAGCCGTTGAGGTGACATTTTGATCCAATACGCTGCGCCCTCGTCTGCCACCGCACGCCGGGAGTCCCGTCGTCACTTAGGCTTAAGTTTGGTGCTTCTGACTTGCATGGCGTTTGCGCGCGCCGCCGAGACACCCCCTCAACTGGCGATCATTGCGCTCTTCTCAGGCAAGGCAATGGTGAACATAAACGGCAAAGCACGCGTTTTAACAGTTGGTCAAACGAGTCCGGAAGGCATCAAGTTGCTGGCAGCGGACGCTGGCGGCGCCACCTTGGAGGTCAATGCGCAACGCATTGTGTTGGGACTGGATGGCAAGATCACGAGTAATTTTGCAGCCCGACCGGAGGGTCGCCAATTACGCCTCGCGCCGGGCGCCAACGGCCACTATTTTGTCGATGGCGCGATCAACGGCAATCCGGTGCAGTTCATGATTGATACCGGCGCCTCAATGATCGCTATCAACAAGCACACCGCCAAAGCGCTTGGGCTGTTGTATCGCACCGATGGGACGCCGGGGCAGATAGAAACCGCATCCGGAATGGTGAATGCCTATTACATCAAATTCAAACACGTAAAGGCGCGCACCCTCGAATTACACGAGGTGGAAGGGGTGGTAGTCGATGGCGACTACCCGAGCGTCGCCCTGCTCGGCCAGTCATTTTTGAACCGCTTCAACATGCGCCGGGAAGGGGTTTTATTCGAGCTCAAAGAGAAATAGCGAGGCCGAATCAGGCTTTAAAACGCGATCGATCCCACATCACTTCGCGCCCGCCCTCGCGCCGCGCCAAGGCACGAGCCCACACGAACAGCAGATCGGATAAGCGATTGATGTATTGCAAGGCCGAGGGGTTCACAGGTTCGGCGGCAGCCAGCGCCACCATCACCCGTTCAGCACGCCGACAGATCGCACGCGCGACATGACACTGCGCCGTCGCGCTGCCCCCACTCGGCAGGATGAATTCTTTCAGCGGTGGCAGGTCAGCATTGACCTTGTCGATCAACGCTTCCAGCCGCGTACAGGCGCTCGCCGGCAACAAGTTGGCGCTCGGAATGGAAATCTCGCCACCAAGATCGAATAAATCATGCTGGATTTCGAGTAACTCACTGGCCATCTGCGCGGGCAAATCGGTCGCCAGCAATACGCCAAGCATCGAATTGAGTTCATCGATGTCGCCCAGCGCATGGACCCGCTGGCTATTCTTGGACACGCGCGAACCATCGCCGAGACCAGTCGAACCTTCATCGCCGGTGCGGGTATAAATTTTTGAAAGTCGATGTCCCATAGGAAGATAGCCAGCGGTGGAAGTGAGTGGCAATGTACTGACGCCCTGGAAGGGTGTCAAAACGCGATGGGTCGACAACGATTACGCTGTTAGAATGGCGGGGTCAACCGCCGCGCGGCCCGCGGCCAGCGTATTCCCTAGACCTGAAGGCCTCGATGAACAGCGATTTGATTCAAAACCCCATCTTTTCCGTGGTGATTCCCTGTTACAACGAGGGCGATAACGTCAGCAGCTTGATCGCTGAAGTGGTAGCCGCCGCCGGCCCCCAAAGTGACTACGAAATTATCCTGGTCGATGATGCGAGTACCGACCACACCGTGCCCACGCTGCGCGAGCTGCAAGGTCGCCAGCCGTGTTTACGCATTATCAGTCACGCCTTGAAGCGTGGACAAAGTGCCGCGCTGTGCACCGGCGTCACTGCTGCCCGTGGGCAGTGGATCGCGACTTTGGATGGCGATGGGCAAAACGATCCTGCCGATATCCCGAAGCTCCTGCAGGAAGCGCGACGTTTAGCGCCAACTCAGCGCGAATTGATTGTGTGTGGCCATCGCACCCAGCGGCGGGATACCTTGGTGCGCCGGTTGTCATCGCGCATTGCGAATGCGGTGCGCGCAAGCATTCTGCGTGACGCGACCCCTGATACAGGTTGTGGACTCAAAGTTTTTGCGCGGCACACCTTCATGGCGTTGCCCCAATTCAATCACATGCACCGTTTCCTCCCTGCCCTGGTGCAGCGCGCCGGTGGCCAAGCGGTGTCGGTGCCGGTTAATCACCGGCCACGGCTCCACGGTTACTCGAAGTACGGCATCGGGAATCGTCTGTGGGTGGGAATCGTCGATCTGATCGGTGTTAGTTGGCTCATTCGTCGTCGTTTCTTGCTGTCTGCCAGTCAGGAACTTTAAGCGATGCCGATCACCGAAGGCTTTCTTGCCCCCTATCTCGGTGCGTTGCTACCCTGGCTTTATCGCGATTCGTCGTGGTGGACGGTCTTTGGATTATTCGGGAATGCATTGTTTAGTTCGCGTTTTCTAATTCAATGGCTGCACTCCGAGCGCCAGAAGCAACTTATTGTGCCGCCCATTTTTTGGCATCTCAGCTTCTGGGGCAGTCTGTGCGCGTTGGTGTATGCGTTGCACGTCGACAAGTTGCCAATAATCCTCGGTTACCTGTTCTTGCCGTTTTTGTACGCCCGAAACCTCAAATTGCTCGGCCGTACGCCCAACCCGCACGGTAACCGGCAGTGATTCTCGAACGCTATCTGATGCGCGAGTACTTGCGGACTTTCGCGGTGATTATTGGCGGGCTGATCCTGGTGTACTTCAGCACCCGCCTCGCGACTTACCTCGGCGACGCGGCGGACGGCAAGATGGCGCCAGGCCATATCGCGATTCTGCTTGGCCTTAAAATGCTGGTGTCGCTGCGCGATCTGATTCCGATGAGCTTATACATTGCGATTTTCGCGACCCTCATCCGACTGCAACGCGACTCAGAATTGACCGCATTGCGGGCAGCCGGCAGCGGGCACCGTCTGTTGTTACTCGCCGCTTTCAAACTGGCACTGGTGTCCGCCGGGTTTGTCGCGTGCCTCACCTTGTATGCGGAACCGCGTGCCGAGGAAATCATTGAAGAAATCAAAGACCAGACCGAGAACGAAGCCACCATCGCCGGTGTAAAGGCCGGGCGTTTCAAAGAGCTCAGCGGCGGCAAACGTATTTTTTATGCAGAGAAGGTGTCACAAGACGAGATGCTGTTACAGAATGCCTTCGTGCAGATCCGCGACGGTGCCGATGTCGGCCTGCTCCGATCTGACGATGCGTATGTCGAGACTGACGAAAAAACCAGAGACCGCTTCGCGGTGTTTCTCGACGGCACAAGTTACGCCGGACGCCCCGGTGCGCTTGATTATGTAGTCACCCATTTCACCAAGTACGCATTGCGCATCGAGTCGCGGGCGCCGACCGATGTATCGAACATGGTGAATTACATGCGTACCGGCGATTTGCTGAAATACGACGCGGCGGGATTTCAGGCGGAATTGCAGTGGCGAATTGCGCGTCCAGTGGGCGCGCTCCTGCTGCCGCTGCTCGCCGTGCTCATCGGGCTGGCGAGTACAGGTGATAAT
>CAMATU010000105.1 GCA_945861225.1 Klebsiella pneumoniae | reverse complement strand
CGTCAAAGGCTGGCTGAAGAATACGCGCTGCGCGCCAGCGGATGTGTGGATAGACACCATCCCCTTCGCGGAAACAGAAGCCTATGTGCGTCGCGCTTTGTTCTACGCGGCGATTTACGAAGCGCGACTCGGCGTCACGGTAACCTCCCTGGCCACCAGGATGGCGAGCATGGCGCCGCACGCTCAGGGCGCGACCGGTCAATGCTGAGACTTACTGTCACCACGTTTTTGATTGCACGGCGCACACCGTGAAGATTTACCAGGTTGGCGGTGCGGTGCGTGATCGCTTGTTGGGACGCGAGATTGTCGACCGCGATTGGGTGGTCGTCGGTGCCACGCCGGACGCCATGCTCCGCCGTGGCTATCGCCAGGTTGGGCGTGATTTTCCGGTTTTCCTGCATCCGGAAACTCACGAGGAATACGCGCTCGCGCGTACCGAGCGTAAACACGGGCAGGGTTATCACGGTTTCGAATTCGATACTGCCGCAAACGTGACCTTGGAACAGGATCTCGCGCGGCGCGATCTCACCATCAACGCGATCGCCGCCGATGAGGTCGGGAATCTCATCGATCCTTTCGGCGGTCGCGCAGATCTCGCCGCTGGCGTGCTACGCCACGTGACTGACGCGTTCGCCGAAGATCCTTTGCGCGTGCTGCGCGTGGCACGCTTCGCGGCACGTTTTGATTATGCCGTCGCGCCGGCCACGCTTGCGTTGATGTGTCAGTTGGCGCGCAGTGGGGAGCTCGCTTCGCTGACTCCTGAACGGGTGTGGCGCGAACTCGAACGCGCGCTCGGCGAGCCACATCCAGGAAAATTTATCGAAGTGCTACGCGCCTGCGGCGCACTGGCAATTCTGTTTCCAGAGCTTGATCGTTTGTTCGGCGTGCCGCAACCGGCGCAGCACCACCCCGAAATAGATACCGGCGCGCACCTCCTGCTCGCGCTCAGCACCAGTGTGCGAATGGCGGCACCACTCGCGGTACGCTTCGCGCTACTCACGCACGATCTGGGTAAGGCGGAGACGCCTGTCAATTGGTTACCGGGACATCCCGGGCATGAGGAGCGCAGCGCGCGCCTCGCTGAGCGTTTTTGTTTGCGTTTGCGTGTTCCCAACGCGTTGCGCGAATTGGCGGTACTGGTCGCGCGTTACCACGTGAAAATTCATCGCGCACTTGAACTGCGACCGACGACCTTGGTGGATTTGTTATCAGATCTGGATGCCTTCCGGCGTCCCGCACGCTTGTTCGAAATTCTGCTGGCCTGTGAGATCGATGCCATCGGGCGCGGTGACGCGGCACCCCGCCCCTACCCGCAAGCGGAGGTGATGCGCGCGGCCCTCGCCGCTTGTCAGATCCTCGACGTGGCCGCTATTGCCGCCCGCAGCAGTGACGGTAATGCCATCAAAAAAGCACTGCGCACCGCACGCGCTGCCGCTGTGCGTGGGCTCCGCGCTCAACGGCATTCGTAGTAGATCGAGACCCCGGGATTTGCCGCCTCAGGCGAGCCGACCAGAATGTGTCCGCTGCCTTGCAGGCGCACCGTATCGCGGCGAACCACCAGGGTTGTGCCATCACTATCCGGAACGAGGATGGTGCCATTAGTACTCTTATCAGAAATCGTGCAGCGACCGCGACTGAACTGCGCAGTGAAATGTTGGCGCGAGATGAGATCATGTTTGACGATCAAATCGTTTTGAGTACCACGCCCGACCGAGATGACTGGTCGTTCCGGGCTCAACGAGACTGTATCTCCGCCGTAACTGAAGCTCACCTGCGCGTAGCCTTCGGCATTCGGGCTTTGTTCCAACGAGGCCGCGGTGATTGCTTCCACATCCCAGATGATTTCGTATAGCGCGACGTGTTCGAACGACACGAAGTTCCAGGTTTCATCATCGACATAGCGCGAGACGGCGCGAAAAATGCGGGGTAACGCGTCGATCACCGAGAGCGTCGCCAAGGTCTGATCGGCCTTGGCATTGCTGGCCGCCCAATGGGCGATTTTAGCGGTCTCGCTCTTGAGATCCTCCTGGTCACCGAGCGCGCTGCCGTAGTGCAGACCGATGCGCAGCTTCTGCAAGGTGTTCGTTGGCGGGACGGTGAATTCTTCGGTGATTCGCGCATGCATCTCGCAGGCAGCCGCCGCAGCGTCCGCCGGTTCCGCGAAGAAGCACATCAATTCGTCGCCCAGCTCGGCCACCACCCGACCGTGCTTGTCCTGCACAATCGAGGTCATCCTTGCCAGCACTTCCGCCGTGAAACGGCGCGCTTCGGCATCTCCCAGGCGCTCGTAGAGCGAAGTGCTGCCGACGAGATCCGCGAACATCACAATTTGGTGATCGGGCTTGGCCATATCAGATTCGCCCCTGTCAGGGTTGGATAAGAGAAATCCTGAGAGGACCGAGAGTAGCCAATCGGGAATCTATTTGCATCCGGCTAAAAATCGGGTGGCACTCCAGGCCACGCAGGCATCTATTCGTAGTCTTCCGTAGGCGCGGCTTTAGCCGCGAAGGGCCTATTAGCACTGTTCGCGGCTGAAGCCGCTCCTACGGTAATGGAATCGAAGCGCGCGTGGCATCGCCTTATCACCTGTCTTTAGTAAGTGATTCGTGCGCGACCCCTTGCTCCCCAGCTAGTGCGACTTGCCCCACAGCGCCTGCAGGCGCTGATCACGGCCGCAGTTATAACGGTAGAACTTATAGCGCACCGGATTCTTCTGGTAGTAATCCTGGTGATAGTTCTCCGCTGGGTAGAAGGTTCTCGCCTGCGACAGGCGGGTCACAATGGCGCCCGCGAAGGGTTTCGCTTTCACCAGCGCATCGCGACTCGCCACGGCGGCGACCCGCTGCGCCTCGTCTTGATAGAAAATTTCGCTTCGATACTGGTGGCCAAGGTCGCAAAATTGCGCATCAAAGGCGGTCGGATCGACGTTATGCCAGAACACCTCCAGCAATTTTTCATAGCTAACCTGCGCGGGGTCGAACAACACCTGGACAGCTTCCGCGTGGCCAGTTTCGTCATAAGAGACCTGCTCGTAGGTGGGGTTCACGAGCTTGCCGCCGGTGTACCCCGAAGTGGTTGCCAGCACCCCAGGCAAGGCGTCAAACGGCGGCTCCATACACCAAAAGCAGCCGCCGGCAAATGTGGCAACCTGTTGCCCGGCAGCCGGGGTGGGCAATGGCGCCGGCGCCTTGGGCCCCTCCGCTGCCGACAAGATGGCTGAACTGAGCGACAGTAAAATTCCAAGGGCGGCAGACACTTTGGCAAGCATGGCAAGTCTCGATTTAAAAATGGTTTGAAAGATTGGTGCTGTGCATACCCGTTGAGACTGGAAACTCAATGTTTAGTTGCGAGCCGTCAAGCAGCACTCACCATCTCCAAGGTAACCGGATGAATCGACGCGGCGTGTCGGTACTGGATCCTCTCAACCCCCTCATCCTGGATTTCATGCGCCCGTAGCCGGGTCAGCGCGGCGCACGCCGCTTCGCCCGGGATGACGGCCCTATAAGGAGGTGCTGGCAATTCATTCAGCTCCGCCTTGAAGCGCGAGTGCTATAGACGATGCCGCGCATCGCGCAGGGTGTAACCGACAATAGGACCCGTGTAATTCCGGGCTAACGTCATGAACTTTACACGGGTGCCCATGGCTTCCGGCAACAGCAGAGTTTTCACCGCTTGGGTTGCACGATGCAGCGCAGCGGGCGCGTGCTCGCCGACTTGCGCGAGCAGCTCAGTAATACCAGTGGCGAGTAAATATTGCGCCTGCTCCGCGAAGCCCGCGACCTCGAAACCGGCGGCGACGGCGGCGTTCGCCACTGCGGTGAAATCGACGGCCGCCGTCATATCTTGCACCCCGGGCCACCATAGCGGATCCGCATGTACGCGGTGCCGGTAGTAGCACTGCAAGGTGCCGTCAGTGCGGTCAGGGTGGTAGTACTCTGCGCGGGGATAACCATAATCGGCGAGGATCACGACGCCACGTCGCAGGAAATTAGGCAGATCCGCGAGCCATGCGCGCTGCGCGAAATTAATTTCAGAACGATACCCGGTGCCATAGGCCTGCGTTGGATGTGCGAGCGCGGCGATCACCTCGCTGCTCAGTGTTGCCCCTGCTGGACGCGTGCGCGCTTCGAGCTGGCCCGCGGCATCGAGCCCAATACCGCACTCCAAGACCCCACCACTGGCGATCTCGAAGCGCGTGACCGGCAGGGCATCGAGTATTTCGTTGGCAAGGATTACCCCAGTCCAGGTCGCGCGTGGCGGCCCCTGCCACCACTGCACCTGCGCCAAAACTTCCGGCGCTGTGGCTTCGATATGCGCGTACTGACGTGCGCGCAATTCGGGGCTGAGTTCGACGATTGCGTAATTCACGGCAGGCAGGCCTTGCGCCGCGAGCGCGCGCAGTACACTCACCGCAAGTCGCCCGCTACCGCCACCGAATTCGATGATGCCACCGGCGGTTGCGCGCAAAGTTTCAGCGCATTGCCGCGCCACGCACGCACCAAACAATGGCGACAATTCCGGTGCGGTAACGAAATCCCCTGCTGGCCCGAATTTCTGCGCGCCCGCCACGTAGTAGCCGAGACCTGGCGCATACAGCGCAAGCTCCATAAAACGATCAAACGGCAAAAAGCCCGCGTCGAGTTCGCTACTGATGCGCGCGACCAGCGCGCGTGAAATTGCTACTTCCTCGGGACTCGGATCAGGTAATCTCGTGGAGACTTTCATTTCATATCGCGCTCGAGGATTCGCTTCGCATGTCGTCAATAAATGCCGTTCTCACGGACGCCCCTGTTGCGTTGGTCACCGGCGCCAGTCAGCGCCTTGGGGCAAGTCTGGCCACCGCACTTCATGCGCGCGGCATGCGCGTGGTGGTGCATTATCATCACTCACTGGCGGCCGCACAGGCGCTGTGTGCCACGCTCGAAGCTGCGCGGTCTGGCAGTACTTTTCAGATCTGCGCCGATCTCACGTCACGCGCCGCACCCAACGAGATTATTGATCAGGTGCATACCCATTGGGGCCGGCTTGATCTCCTGGTCAACAATGCCGCGGTGTTTCGGGCGACACCACTGGCCACCAGTGCACTCGACGACTGGGACGAAATTACGGCAATCAATCTGCGCGCACCCTATTTCCTGTGCCGGGCAGCCGCCGCGCTGCTCCGCGAGCAACGCGGTCTGATCGTCAATCTGGCAGATATTTACGCTGATCGCCCACGCGCTGAGTATGCAATTTATTGCGCATCGAAAGCCGGCTTGGTGGGACTGACGCGCGCGCTGGCGCGTGAGCTGGCACCATTGATTCGGGTAAACGCCGTCGCGCCTGGCGCTATCCTATGGACTGCCGACGCCTCGCTCGAAGAGCGATCGGCGATCCTCGCGCGCACCCCACTGGAACGACTTGGAGATCCTTCGGACATCGCCACCGCCGTGGCGTATTTGCTCGATGCGCCGTATGTCACGGGCCAGGTGTTAACGGTGGACGGTGGACGCAGCATTTTTGACTAATCACCGCCTATCCGAGTCGCGGCTACCGTGCGTCCAGATCAGGCATGGGCGAACCCAGAAACCAATGCTTTTGTTCGGCGTCGTACCACCAGTACTGTTCGTCGCGCAGGCTCTTCGCGATCCCTGAGTCAACGTCGTAGTAATCGATCAGCGTGATAACGCGGACTTCATCGCCAGTGTCATTCTGTAGTTGATCGCTCGGGTAATAGCCGCTGATTTTATAGTGCGCCATTTTTTTCAGATCGGGAGGCGGAATTTCCGCGCCCTTTCCGCGCAGGTATTGCGCCGCCTGTTCATAGGAGCCCCAGCGCAGGAGCTTGCGGTAAGTCTCGGTGGCTTCGAGCAAGGATTTTTGACGACGTTCTTCACGCGGTGTCAAAAAGCCACTGCAGGCGCTCAATAGGCAAAGGCTCACCAGGAGCAACAAAACGCAGCGGAACAAACGCGACATAGGAAAAATCTCGGCGTTGAAGGGTTAGCGCACGAAAAAATTTGGGAGCAAGGTCAACCCGGCGTCTGCTGTTTTCCGCTGCTGCCACAGTTCGGCATAAGTTTGCCCGGTGACCGGATGATACGCATGCGGGGCGATATCTGCCAAAGGCTTGAGCACGAATGGATACTGCAGAATATCTGGACGGGGCAGCGTGACGCCTTGAATTTCGCTGACCTGATCGCCATAGGTCAGCAGATCCAAATCAAGCGTGCGCGGCGCGAATTTCGCTTCACCGCGATGGCGACCATGCGCGTGCTCAATTTCGCGCAGGCGCGCGACGAGCGCGGTAACGCCTAAGTCGGTATCAAATCCCACCACCAGGTTATAAAAATCTTCGCCGACAAAACCAACCGCAGCATTGGTATACGCCGGCGAGCACGTCACTGGTGCGAATGAAGCCTCGAGCATCGCGACACCACCGTGGATGTTGCGCACGGGTTCAAGATTGCTGCCGATGCTCACATAGACGCGCGTCATCAGGGCTGCATTACTCGGCGCGGCGGCGCTCGATGAGCACCCCCACATCGCGCACCTGGCGCACAGCGCCTTGTTTGTTGATCTTGATTCGGACCCACGGTAATTGAAACTCAGTGAGTAGAATCTGCGCCAAGGTTTCGGCCAGTGCTTCGACCAGCAGAAACGCACTGTCGTCCGCAAGTTTGAAAATCCGTTTCGTGACGGCTTTGTAATCGAGGGTGTCGGTAATGGAATCGCTGCGACCAGGAAGCGCGAGATCGGCCCCCATATCAATATCCAGGATCAAAGTTTGTTTAAGGGTACGTTCCCAATCCCAGATGCCGATGACGGTTTCGATCTTGAGTCCATGCAGAAACACTACGTCCATTCGATGATGCTCGTGGCTGTTGATTAGGGAAGCTGGATCAAAAAAAACCGCGTGCAGAGTATACGGCTACTTGCGTGACGCCGACCCATCCAGTGCAATAGGCCCATGCTGAACCTGTGCTTCGTCATTGCCAGTTACCTGGTGGGATCGCTATCGGCGGCGATTCTGGTGTGTCGCGCGCTCGGCAAGGGCGATCCAAGAAGCGTCGGGTCGGGCAATCCCGGCGCGACCAATGTGTTACGGGCCTACGGGAAGGGGCCCGCGGTGGCGACCTTGGCGGGGGACGTTCTAAAAGGATTTCTACCGGTGGTGATCGGTGCGGGCCTGGGCTTATCGCCCTTGATCGTCGCGCTCGCCGGCGTCGCCGCGTTTCTAGGCCATTTGTTCCCGGTGTTCTTTTCGTTCAAGGGCGGCAAGGGTGTCGCCACTTTAATCGGCGTTATCTGCGGTTACGACTGGCGCTTGGGTGGCGGATTTATAGTGAGTTGGTTGCTGGTCGCCGCCTGGTCGCGCTATTCCTCATTGGCCGCGCTCTGCGCGGCTGCGTTCACCCCAGTGCTGGCACTCGCGCTGCGCTTACCCCTGCCTTACGCCTGCGCAGCAGTAGTGATGGTGGCCGCCGTTTTTTGGCGTCATCGCGAAAACATCCAGCGCCTGCGCGCTGGCACTGAAGGCCGTATCGGCGCGCGCCGCGCGTGATCTGCACAGCCTTTAGGGCATCTCTATAGGGTTGCGTCGGCCAGGGACCAGCGCGCACGCACCGCAAACCCCAGCGGGGCATGGACACCCGCGCAATGCCGTAGATACCCGGCGTAGGCGATCATGGCGCCGTTGTCCGTGCAGAACTGGGCCTGCGGATAAAAGACCTTTGCCTGTTCGGACTGTGCCAACGCGTCCAGCGCTTGGCGGAGCGCGCGATTCGCGCTCACCCCGCCGGCCACCACCAATGTTTTGAGGCCAGTCGCACGCAAGGCACGCCGGCCTTTGATCACGAAGGTTGCGACTACTGCATCCATAAATGCCCGCGCAATGTCGGCCTTGGTTTGCTCATCACTGGCTTGCTCGCGAATGGTATTCGCGACTGAGGTTTTCAGACCGCTGAAGCTGAAATCGAGCCCTGGACGGTCTGTCATTGGACGTGGAAACACAAACCGACCAGCCCGGCCGTGCGCAGCCAGGCGTTCGACTGCGGGTCCGCCCGGATAGCCAAGGCCGAGCAGTTTGGCGGTTTTGTCGAACGCTTCTCCGGCCGCATCGTCCAGCGATTCGCCCAGAATTTCGTAGCGACCGAGACCTGCCACGTGAACCAGCAGGGTATGCCCGCCCGACACTAGCAGCGCTAAAAAGGGAAAAGTAGGTGGCTCTGCCTCCAACATAGGCGCCAATAAATGCGCCTCCATGTGATGCACAGCAAGCGCCGGAATACCGAGGGCCCAGGCCAGGCTGCGCGCCAATGTCGCACCCACTAGCAATGCACCCATCAAGCCAGGTCCGGCGGTGTATGCAATGGCCGCGAGCTCCGCGACTGAGATTCCGGCTTCACGCAGGGTTTCTTTGACCAGGGGGGCCAATTTCTGCACGTGATCTCGCGAGGCAAGCTCCGGCACGACCCCACCATAGGCTTCATGCATGGCGACCTGGCTATAAAGTTGATGGGCGATCAGGCCCTGCGTCTGGTTATAGACCGCAACGCCGGTCTCATCACAGGAGGTCTCAATCCCGAGGATATTCATGCTCAGTCCTCGCGCGCTGATGTCTTATAGACATTGGGCAGGGTCATCAGTACGATCCGGGGTCCTCAACAGGCCTCGAATCCAGGAATAGAAGCACGTATGCCCAGCGTCAAGATCCGCGAAAACGAACCCTTTGATATAGCGATGCGCCGTTTCAAGCGCGCCTGCGAAAAAGCCGGTGTGCTGGCCGAAGTCCATAAACGCGAATTCTACGAGAAGCCAACCCAGGAACGTAAAAGAAAAGCGGCTGCCGCCGTAAAGCGCTGGCAGAAGAAAGCCGCCCGTTCGGTCGCTCGCAAGGTCCGCCCTTACTAATTGCGACCTGCGGATTCCCTGTGAATCCCCCCCTGCAGCCAAGCATGTCCATCTTGAAAGACCGCATTAATGCCGAGGTGAAATCGGCATTGAAAGCAGGCGACAAGCTGCGCTCGGTGACCCTGCGCGGCATGCTGGCTGCGCTGAAGCAGGTCGAAGTGGACGAACGCATAGCACTCGATGAGACGGCGATCATCGGGATTCTGACCAAGCTCACAAATCAGCGCCGCGACTCCATTGCCCAGTTCGATGCCGCGCAACGCCAAGACCTGGCGGACAAGGAACGCCTCGAACTGAAGATCATCGAAGAATTTTTGCCGCTGCCGCTCAGCGCCGACGAAGTGTCAAGTCTGATCACCAAGACGATCGCCGAGCTCAGCGCCACTCAGATCAAGGACATGGGCAAAGTAATGAACGCCCTGCGTCCACAACTCATTGGCCGCGCCGATATCTCAGCCGTCAGCGCCACCGTCAAAGCCCGCCTCGCCGGGTGCTAACCCGCCACGGTTCAGTTACCCATTCTCCCGTAGAATCGAGCCGCGCATTTTCGCGCGACTCACGGGCATCCGAAGTCATGGCCGGCCGCATCGCGAGACCCTTCGTGGATCAGCTTTTAGCGCGGATCGATATCGTCGATATCGTCGGCCAGGCCGTGCCATTAAAGAAGGCCGGGCGCGATTTCCAGGGCCTGTGTCCCTTCCATAACGAAAAAACCCCGTCGTTCACCGTCAGCCCGGAAAAGCAGTTCTACCACTGCTTCGGCTGTGGCCAGCATGGTTCGGCGATTGGGTTTCTGATGAATCATGGCGGCTTGAGTTTCACCGAAGCGGTCGAGGATTTGGCCACACGAGTCGGCTTAACAGTCGAATTTGAGGGTGGCATCGAGGCGCCGCGCGAAGATCACAGCGCGCTCTACGCAATGATGGCGGACGCCGAGCAACTCTTTATACAGCTCCTGCGCACGCATCCGTCGCGCGAACGCGCAGTCGCCTACCTCAAAGGCCGGGGATTAACGGGCGAAATCGCGAAGCGTTTCGGGATTGGCTACGCGCCGGCCGCCTGGGACACCCTCTTCCTCGCGCTTGGCACCAGTCCAGAACGCCAGCGCCTGGTGGGAGTGGCTGGCCTCACGGTGGAACGCGAAGGCGGTGGCTTCTATGATCGCTTTCGCGATCGCATCATGTTTCCGATTCGTGATCGGCGCGGGCGGTGTATCGCGTTTGGCGGCAGGGTGCTGGACCAGGGCGAACCGAAATACCTCAATTCGCCCGAAACGCCGATTTTTCACAAGCGCCGTGAACTCTACGGGCTCGACCTCGCGCTGAAGGCCAATTCCAAGCTCTCGCGGATGCTGATTGTGGAAGGCTATATGGATGTGGTGGCGCTCGCCCAGCACGGCATCGGCTATTCAGTGGCGACTTTGGGCACAGCGACTACGCCCGAACATCTCGAACAATTGTTTCGCGCAGTGCCCGAGATTGTGTTCTGTTTCGATGGCGACGCGGCCGGCAAACGCGCCAGCTGGCGCGCTTTGGAGGCCGCCTTGCCTTTATTGCAGGACGGGCGCAGTGCCGCCTTCCTATTCCTCCCGCAGGGACAGGATCCCGATAGCCTAGTGCGCCAGGAAGGCCGCACCGCATTTGAGTCGACTGAGCGTTTTGTCGGACTCTCCGAATTGCTCTTCAACACCCTCGAAGAACAGGCCGATAAGCGCTCACTCGAAGGGCGCGCGCGCTTGGTTGCGCTCGCGAAGCCGTTGATTCATAAGGTACCGGCGGGGACTTTTCGGCAACTGCTCGTGGAACGGTTAGCCCAGCTTGCGCAAACTGCCGTGGCCCTGCCAACGGCCCCGCATGTCCCCCTAATGCCCGCTGCCGCGCGGCCCGCACCTGCGCTACGTCTGAATCCACGCCAACGCGTACAACCCGTGTTGAGTCGCGCGCTGGGACTGCTCCTGCATCAACCGGCCTTGGCGCAACTTGCCAAAGAGTTCCCGGCCTTGGACGTCACCTCCGATCCCCGACTCGCCTTGTTGGTCGATTTGCTCGAATTTCTGCGTGAACACCCCGCCACCACCTCTGGCGCGTTACTCGAACATTATCGCGACACCCCTCAGATGCCCCTGGTCGACGAAATTCTGGCCCCACCGGTCGTCCTCGCGGCCGAACTGTGGGGCGCGGAATTCAGCGGTGCCCTCCAGCAAATTCTTAAACACGCCCAACGCCACTGGCGCACACGGTTGCTCGAGAACTCGCCAACCGCGCCGGGCGAGTTGACTGCGCCTACGCGGGCCAAACTCCAGCGGACCTTGCGTGAGGAGCCGCACTGATTTTCGGGGTGGCTCGCGCGTGACCTTCTCAGTTATACTTCGCGGCTATTTCCGCGCCACCCTGGCGGAACAATAGCTTTGTACTAAACTCTAATACGCTCATCTGGGCGGCCATATGGTCGTCCGTCGCTGCAGCATTCGACCACAGGTAAGGCTCATGGAAACCCTCGACGATATCGAATCGAACGACGAACAATCGCAACTCAAACGGTTGATTGCGAAGGGTAAGGAACAGGGGTTTCTGACCTACCACGAAGTAAATGATCATCTGCCTGATGACATCGTCGATCCCGAACAGATCGAAGATATCATCAACATGATCAACGACATGGGGATCACCGTCCACGAGACGGCGCCTGATCTCGATGCGATTCTGATGAACGAACCCGAGGTTGATGAAGAGGCCGCCGAGGAGGCCGCTGCGGCGATCGCCGCGGTCGACACGGAATTCGGTCGCACCACTGATCCGGTACGCATGTACATGCGGGAAATGGGCACCGTCGATCTGCTCACCCGCGAGGGCGAGATCAAGATCGCGAAGCGCATCGAAGACGGACTCAACCAGGTGCTGTCCGCGATGGCGGATTTCCCGGCAGTCACCGAAACCTTTCTTGCGGAATACGATCGCACCGCGAGCACCGACGGCAAGATCACCGAAGTGATCAGCGGCTTCATCGATCTCACCGTACCCACCGCCGAGGTCCGCGAAGAAGTCGAAATCATCGCCGAGCCAGAAGCGGTGGTGCCACCAACCGATGAAGAAGAAAGCGCTGACGATACTGCGGATCCGATCCCGAATCAGCTCGATCCGGAAGAGGTCAAGGCGCACTTCGAAGAATTCCGGCGCTTGCAGAAGAAGGTGCAGGCGGCGGCCAAGAAGAACGGCCGCAATCATCCGAAAAGCCAGGAAGCACGCAAAGAACTGCAAGAGAAATTTCTGGTTTTCAAGCTGATTCCGCGTATGTCGGAACAACTCGCCCAGCAAGTGCGTGCGGTGGTTGATGAAATCCGGCAACAAGAAAAAATCGTCATGGAAGTCTGCGTCAAGCAGTGCAAAATTCCGCGCAAGGATTTCCTGCAAATCTTCATTGACCGCGAGACCGACAGCGGCTGGCTGAAAAGCCTGCTGCGCCAGAAGAAACCCTTCGTGGCCGCCCTCAAGGAGCGCGTGGTCGAAGTCGAGGCGGTGCAGGAGCGCCTGGTCCAAATCGAGCAGAAGAGTGGCGTGCTGATTAGCGAGATCAAGGACATCAATCGTCGCATGTCGATTGGTGAAGCCAAAGCCCGACGCGCCAAGAAAGAAATGGTCGAGGCCAATCTACGTCTCGTGATTTCGATTGCGAAGAAGTACACCAATCGCGGCTTGCTATTCCTCGATTTGATCCAGGAAGGCAATATCGGCCTGATGAAGGCGGTGGATAAATTCGAATACCGCCGCGGCTACAAGTTCTCGACCTACGCGACCTGGTGGATTCGACAAGCGATCACGCGCTCCATCGCGGATCAAGCACGCACCATCCGTATTCCGGTGCACATGATCGAAACCATCAACAAGCTCAATCGTATTTCGCGGCAGATTCTGCAAGAGAAAGGCCGCGAGCCGACGCCGGAAGAACTTGCGCAGCGCATGGAAATGCCCGAGGACAAAATCCGTAAGGTCCTGAAGATTGCGAAAGAACCGATCTCGATGGAAACCCCGATCGGCGACGACGAAGATTCGCATCTCGGCGATTTCATTGAAGACATCAATATCCAATCGCCGGTGGATTCAGCCACCTTCGAAGGCTTGTGCCGCAGTACGCGCGAAGTACTTGAAGGGCTGACACCACGCGAAGCCAAGGTGCTGCGCATGCGTTTTGGAATCGATATGAATACCGACCACACCTTGGAAGAAGTCGGCAAACAATTCGATGTCACGCGCGAACGCATCCGGCAAATAGAAGCCAAGGCGTTGCGCAAGCTGCGCCACCCTTCGCGCTCCGAGCGTCTGCGGACTTTCCTCGATTAGTCGAAACCGGCGCCCAGGGCGCCGGCGTATTCCACGCTTCCACGTCCTGCCGGGCCTGTAGCTCAGTTGGTTAGAGCAGGGGACTCATAATCCCTTGGTCCTCGGTTCGAGTCCGAGCGGGCCCACCATTTTTTATATCAGTCACTTAGAGTAGTGTGCGGCCGTTACGTCTCACCTGACGACGCTTCAATGTCGCCTACAGGGACAAGGCGAATGCGGGTGAGCGCGGCAGCCACCCGCCTATCCGTTTTTATCATTCGAGACCCGCACGAGGTGTAGCCGCTGTTTTATCCAGCGATTTGCATTGACGTCAGGTGTTTTCCCACGGTTGCTGTTGAGTGCCGGTGCTAGTTCATAGGTTGCGACACTTCTCAAGCAGGTCCTGCTCGACTATGGTTGGGCAGTCGATGACTAATTTGGAGATATGCCGTGCTGCCACCAGACCAACAAGTCTGCGACCTGTTGTTAACCACGACGCGCTCCGTTCGCCTGCGCTTTGACCTCACGCGGCCGATTCCGCCGGCGTTGATTCGCGAATGTTTAGAGATTGCCCTGCAAGCGCCGTCGGAAACTAATACCCAACGTTGGCGGTTCATTGTGGTGACGGACAAAGCCAAGCGCACCGCGCTGGCTGACATCTATCGGCGTTCTTTCTACGGCTATTGGGAAGACTCCAAAGCGAAGTATCCCGCGACGGAAGTGACCGCACCCGCACAGCGCATGATCGACTCCGCGGTGTACCTCACGGAGCATCTGCACGAAGTGCCGGTGCAAGTCCTGTTTTGCATCGAAGGTGACTTGGTCACGCAGCCGTTGTTCGAGCAAGCTTCTGCCTATGGTTCGATTATTCCGGCGGCATGGTCGTTCATGTTGGCGGCACGTGCGCGTGGGCTCGGCTGTTGTTGGACGACCGTTCATTTGAAAGATGCTGAAGCCGCCAGTCGCGCGTTGGAGATCCCTCCTAACGTGACTCAGGCGGTGCTGTTGCCGGTGGCTTATTACACCGGGACCGATTTCAAGCCCGCGGCGCGGCGCCCGCTGGATGAAGTGGTGTACTGGGACAAGTGGGGCGGCAAATCGCATGCAACGCGGCAATAATCGCTCACGCTGTTCCGGGCCTCGGTCCTCCGCGCCTGATCCACGGCCGCGCGGCTGACGGCTCACCCGTCGAGAAAGCTGTAGCCCTCGAGCCTGAGCGGAAAGACCTCCACTTCCTGTCCGGTCGCCTGGAAGATGGCTTCGGCCAAGGCCGGAATGAACGGCGGCACACCGACTTCGCCGACACCCGTCGGATGCTCGAGCGCGCTCGCGACCAGATGCACCTCAACGTCCGGCACATGGCGCAGAGCCGCCACGGTGTAGTCG
>CAMATU010000104.1 GCA_945861225.1 Klebsiella pneumoniae | reverse complement strand
CATGAAGCGCCGGGCGGTGGTCTGCTCATTTATATGTCTGGCCACGAAGGACGCGGCATTGGTCTGTGGGCGAAAGCCGCCACCTATCTATTGCAGGACGCCGGCGAAAACACCTACCAGGCGAATCGTTCGCTCGGGCTCCCGGAAGATTCGCGTGACTTCACGGATGCCGCCGCGCTGCTTCATCACTTCGTCGGCAATCGGCGCTTTCGTTTGCTCACCAACAACCCCAAGAAGATTCGCGATCTCCACACCCATGGTTTGCACGAGGTCGTCGCCGAACGCCATGTGACCGGGATCAGTGATTTCAACAAGCGCTATCTCGCGGCCAAACGCGATTGGGGACATCAGCTTGAGGATTTCGATCTGTCTGGTAAGTGAGCCTTGCGCGTGTCACCCGCGCTGCGTATCAACCCCGATCCCGACGGCGAGTATCGCCGCCGACGCACGGGCCGACAGCCGCCGAAGCGTCGCAGAACCTGGCGTTGGTTGGGGGTGGCAATTCTGCTGTTGGCATTTGTGCCACCTTTGGCGCTCCGCTGGTTAACACCGCCCGTAAGTGCATTCATGGCAGAGGCTTGGGTCGGCGCCGTTATCGCGAGGCGCAGTGATTTTTATCTGCAACAGACCTCGCTACCACTCGCCGCAATTTCGCCAAATCTCGCGCTCGCGGTGATCGCGGCTGAAGACCAGCAATTTCCACATCACCATGGCTTCGATCTTGAGCAGGTAGCGGCAGCGCTGCGCGAATCCCGTGCAGGCGGTACGCGTGGCGCCAGCACGCTGAGTCAACAAACGATCAAGAATCTGTTGTTGTGGCCGGGGCGAAGCTGGGTGCGCAAAGGGCTTGAAGCGTGGTACACCATCGGGCTCGAGCTGTTCTGCAGCAAACAGCGGATACTCGAGCTGTACCTGAATTTTGCACAGTTTGGCGATGGGATTTATGGCGCGAGCGCCGCCAGCAAAAACTATTTTGGGAGCGCTGCAGCCGAACTTGGCGCCGAAGAATCTGCGCTGCTGGCCGCAGTGTTGCCGAATCCGCGTCGTCTCCGGACAGTGCCCTCATCAGCGCAGGTCCGAGTCCGGCAGCAGTGGATTCTGCGCCAGATGCGGCAACTAGGCGGCGTCGGCTATTTACGCGAACTGCAATGACTGGTTCGCGGCCACGGAGCGCTCTGCTACCCCAGGTTCGACCTGATCAATTTCGCCAAAGTCGCCAAGCCGCGCTCGGCCACCTCGGGCGCCGCATGACTGAAATTCAAACGCATGCTCGCGTAGCTTTGCGTAGGGTCCGGGAAAAAGGGCTCGCCGGGCATGAACGCGACGTTTTGCGCCAGGGCGTCCTTGAGCAGAAGTTGAGTATCCACAAAGCTGTCCGCGAATTTCAACCAGAAAAACAGACCACCCGGTGGCCGCTGCCAGCTGGCAAGGCGATGGAAGTGGCACTGGAGGCTGGTTTCGAAAGCATCCCGTCGCGCGCGATAGAAATTGCGCAGACCGGCCACACGTGCTTCGCGCTGGGAATCTTGCAGCGCCTGCAAGACCAATGCCTGGCTTATACGGTTGCTATGCAGATCGGCCGCCTGCTTAAGGCGGGTGAGATAGGCCAGCAGATCCAGAGAGCAGGCGAGGTAGCCCAGTCTTAGGCCAGGCGCCAGCGATTTCGAAAACGAACTTTGATAAATCCAACTCGCGCGCTCCAAGTGGGCACAGATCGGCGTTCGATCACAGGGATCAAAGGCCAGCTCGCGATAGGGATCATCTTCAAACAACGGGACCTCAGCGGCATCGCAGCCGATGGCGAGGGCCGCACGTGCGGCCTGCGAGTAGCAATTGCCAGTGGGATTCTGGAAAGTAGGGTTCACGTAAACCACGGGCGGTGCTGCTCGCAAGGCCTGCTGCGGGGATTCGGGATCCAGCGTCTGAAAGCGTGCCCCAAAGAAGCGGAACACCTGCAGGGCCGCGAGGTAGGTGGGAGATTCCACGGCGACTAAGGTGTTGCGGTCGATAAAGAGCTTGGCCACTAAATCGATGCCTTGCTGTGAGCCGGACAAGATCAACACCTGCTCGGCGGTCACCTGTAAGCCGCGTGTGGACAATTCCTCGGCCACCTGCGCGCGCAGCGCGAACTCGCCCTCGCTTGACCCGTATTGCAATTGATGTGGCGCAAGGTTGGTGAGATCGAAGGCTGGAAACGTTTCGACTGCCGGTAAGCCACCGGCGAATGAAATCATCCCAGGACGGTCGATGACGGCCAGGATCTCGCGGATAGGTGAGGCGACCAAGTCCGGAATACGCAAAGATAATTGTGGCATGGCGGCATATGGGTCAATATTGTTGACCCAATAACGATAGCCTTTGCAGAAGGTATAAGTCAATATGGTTGACCTAAAGGAAGACGCGCGTCTGCGTGGTGCTATTGAGCTCTTCTACTTTGCGTATCGAGAATTTACAGCTGGGCCGGATCGTATCCTGGCCCAACGCGGGCTGGGGCGGATGCACCATCGCATTCTGTATTTTGTCGCGCGGAATCCCGGTGTTTCAGTCAAGCGCCTGCTCGAAATCCTCGCGATCACCAAACAAGCGCTGCATGTGCCGCTGCGCCAGTTGCAGAGCATGGGACTGGTGCAAAGCCTGAATGACGATCAGGATGCGCGGGTGCGACGGCTCAAGCTATCTGCCGAAGGCGCCCGCTTGGAAGATCGGTTAACGGCAACCCAGATGAAGCTGCTATTAACGGCGTTTGAAGCGGGTGGGACGAACGGGGAGCGGGGGTGGTTGGCGGTTATGGAAGGGTTTGTGAGGGTGCCGCGAGGTTAGCGCGAACGTGTATCGTCGTCATCCCGGGCGCAGACCCGGGATCTATGGGCGGATCATATTCAGAATGGATTCCAGATATCCGCGGCGCGGATTCTGGAAGGACGGAGTTAAGGGTTACCGAAAAGGCCGGAGTTATCGAAGAGCGAGAATCAGTTCTGCTTAGGTCTCACCGCAAAGACGCGTTGATCTTCCCCAACACGCCGGCCCCCGGGCATAACTCCTTCTCAGTCAACGCGTTGAGCGGCAGCTCCACGGTGTTCAAATTCTGATGGATGTCAGTTGCCTGATTGTCCACATATAAAAGGCCTGTCACCACTTGACCCAGCGCTTGATGCTGCTGAATGTAGTTCATGGCGGAGACTTTGTTGGTTGCGTCGTAATCGGGGGCGGCCTTGTGCAAGCGGATCACGGTGCCATCGTGCTGAACTACTTCGACTGTCGTGCCCGCGGCATAATCAGCGGTGATTTCTGATCTTCGCTCGATGAAATCCAGCGAGTTCACCGCTTCGTTGTGCGCGCGCACATAGTCATAGCTCTTGGTGCTGCCAGCGTGATTATTGAAGGCCACGCACGGGCTCACCACATCGATAAAGGCCGCGCCAGTGTGTCCGATTGCGGCGCGGATAATGGGCACCAATTGGCCTTTGTCGCCCGAGAAGCTGCGCGCGACAAAGGTGGCACCCATGAGCAGCGCGAGTGACACAGTATCGATTGGAGAGTCGGCGTTGGCGACGCCCTTTTTGGAAGCGGAGCCTTTGTCCGCGGTGGCCGAGAACTGGCCCTTGGTCAGTCCATAGACACCGTTATTCTCCAGGATGTAGACCATGTTCACGCCACGCCGCATGAGATGCGCGAATTGGCCAAGCCCGATGGAGGCGGAATCGCCGTCGCCGGACACCCCAAGATAAAGCAGTGCCCGGTTGGCGAGATTCGCCCCGGTCAACACCGAGGGCATGCGGCCGTGCACCGTGTTGAAGCCGTGCGAACTGCCCAGGAAATAATCGGGGGTCTTTGATGAGCATCCGATGCCGGATAATTTCGCGACCCGATGCGGCTCGATATCGAGTTCCCAGCAAGCCTGAATAATTGCAGCGGAAATTGAATCATGTCCGCAGCCCGCGCAGAGCGTGGAAATCCGGCCTTCGTAATCACGGCGTGTGAAACCACGCGCGTTAGCCGGCAGTGCGGGGTGGTGGAGGCGCGGTTTAGTGAGATAGGTCATCAGGCCACCTTGCCGGGTTTACGCGCATCGACACGCATGGCGCGCATCATTTCTGCGATTGACTGAATAATGAAACGGGCCGTAATTGGCGTGCCGTCGTAATGGAGGATTGGAATCACGCGCGCAGGATCGACTCCAAGTTCGTTGATGATCATCGTACGTAACTGACCATCGCGATTCTGCTCGACGAGGAAGACTTCGTCATGTTCTGCAATAAAATCCGCCACCATCTCGCTAAAGGGAAAGGCGCAGATGCGCAGGATGTCTACCGACAGGCCCTGCGCCTCAAGGCCACCGAGTGCCTCAGCCATGGCGGGGCTCGTCGATCCATAGTAGATCACGCCAGTACGAGTCGCCTTGTGGGCCTTACGCAACACGGGTTGCGGAACCAGGGCTTTCGCCGAGTCAAATTTTCGTTGCAGGCGCTGCATGTTGTAGAGGTAGTCGGGGCCGGCCTCGGAATAGGTCGCGCGCGCATTTTTGGTCGTGCCGCGGGTGAAGTAACCACCGAGTGAGGGGTGGGTGCCGGGATAGGTGCGATACGGAATGCCGTCGCCATCCACGTCCAGATAGCGCCCGAAATCCTGGCCAGCATCCAACATCTCGCGAGTCATGACCTTGCCGCGATCAAAGGTGCGCGTGTCATCCCAGGTGAATGGCGCGCTCAGGCGTTGGTTCATTCCAATATCGAGATCCGTCATCACGAACACTGGCGTCTGCAGCCGATCAGCTAAATCCAACGCAGCTGCCGCGTGGGCGAAACATTCGGTCGGATCTTCGGGAAAGAGCAGGATATGCTTGGTGTCGCCGTGCGAGGCATAGGCGCAGGCTAATAGATCGGCCTGCTGGGTGCGCGTCGGCATCCCAGTTGAGGGACCGCCACGTTGAACATTGATGATGGTGATCGGGATTTCCGCGAAGTAGGCAAGACCCAGAAACTCCGTCATCAACGACACCCCCGGGCCAGAGGTTGCTGTAAACGCGCGGGCGCCGTTCCAGCCAGCACCGGTCACAATGCCGATGGCGGCAATTTCGTCTTCGGCTTGCACAATCGCGTAACGATTCTGCTGGGTCTCCGGATCAACCCGATACTTCGCGCAATAGCGTTGGAAAGCCTCCGCCAGCGAAGATGACGGCGTGATCGGATACCACGCGCAAACACTCGCGCCGCCATATAGGCAACCAAGGGCCGCCGCCGAGTTGCCATCAACGAAAATTCTGTCGCCCACGTTGTCTGCGCGCCGAACTTTGATTCCCAATGGATGTGGCAGATTGTCCCGCGCATAGTCGCGGCCGATCTTCAGCGCGTTGAGATTGGGCGCGAGCAGTTTCTCTTTTCCTTTGTATTGTTCGGCGATTAACTGAGCGAACGCTTCTTCGTCGATTTCGAGCAGAATCGAAAGCGCGCCGATATAGATAATATTCTTGAACAGCTGGCGTTGCCGTGGATCTTCGTAAGTCGCGTTACACAGCGCAGTTAACGGCATACCGATGACTGTGATGTCGTCGCGGAATTTGGAACTTGGAAGGGGCTTCGAGTTGTCATAGAACAGGTAGCCGCCTGGTTCGAGCTCTTTGAGATCGTTGTCCCAGGTCTGCGGATTCATTGCGACCAGCAGATCGACGCCACCGCGACGCCCGATCCAGCCCGCTTCGTTGACCCGCACTTCATACCAGGTCGGCAGGCCCTGGATGTTCGACGGAAAAATGTTGCGTGGGCTTACCGGCACCCCCATGCGCAGGATTGCCTTGGCGAACAGTTCATTGGCTGACGCCGAGCCAGAGCCGTTGACATTGGCAAACTTGACGACGAAGTCATTGATAGCGCTAATTGGTTTCATGCGGCGCTCCTCTGAGAATTCCGGGGCGAATTCGGGGCCGAGGTCTGGGGCCGGCAAGCAGGACCCGCATGGGTCATATCGATCAGGAATTTCTGCATGTCCCACGCGCCGGTAGGGCAGCGCTCGGCGCACAGGCCACAATGCAGGCAGACATCTTCATCTTTGGCCATGATGCGGCCTGTCTTCAAGCCTTCCACCACATACACATCCTGTGTCTGGTTAACGGCCGGTGCCGTCAAGCGCTGGCGAACATCGGCTTCTTCGCCATTCGCGGTAAAGGTGATGCAGTCCATCGGACAAATATCCACACAGCCGTCGCATTCAATGCACAGTGGCGCATTAAAGACCGTCTGGATGTCACAGTTCAGGCAACGCTGCGTCTCTTTCAATGCAGTCTGGGCATCGAAGCCAAGTTCAACTTCGATTTTGATGCTCTTCAGGGTTTTTTCAGCGGCCGCCCACGGCACGATGTGGCGGGTGTCATTTGAAATGTCGTTGTCGTAGCTCCACTCATGGATGCCCATTTTCTGCGACACCACATTCAAATGCGGGGGCGGCCGATCCTCAAGCGACTCGTTGCTCAGGAATTTGTCGATGGAGATCGCCGCCTCATGGCCATGGGCGACGGCCCAGATAATATTCTTCGGACCGAAAGCCGCATCGCCGCCAAAGAATACGTGGGGGATGGTGGATTGCAGGCTCTTTTCATTCAGCACCGGCAGGCCCCATTGATCGAACTCAAGTCCGAGATCGCGTTCGATCCAAGGGAATGAGTTCTCCTGGCCGACCGCGATTAATACTTCGTCGCAGGCAAAGAACACCTCAGCTTCGCCTGTGGATACCAGCGAGCGACGGCCTTTGGCATCGTATTCGGCGTGCACTTTGGAGAAAGTCATGCCGGTCAGCTTGCCATTCTCGTGGGTGAAGGCTTTCGGTACATGGAAATTCAGGATGGGAATGCCTTCGTGCTGCGCATCTTCCTTCTCCCACGGCGAGGCCTTCATTTCCTCGAAGCCGGAGCGCACGATGACCTTTACGTCGTCGCCACCGAGGCGGCGGGCGGAACGGCAGCAGTCCATCGCGGTATTGCCGCCACCGAGCACAATGACCCGTTTGCCGACTTTCTCGATGTGGCCAAAGGACACTGAGGATAACCAGTCGATTCCAATGTGGATCTGAGCGGCTGCTTCCTGGCGTCCAGGGAGCTCCAGGTCGCGCCCGCGCGGAGCGCCGCAGCCGACAAACACCACATCGTGTTTCTCACTCAGCAGGGATTTCAACGAATCGATCCGGCGCCCCCCGATAAACTCGACATCAAGGTCGAGGATGTAGCCGACTTCCTCGTCGATGACTTCTTCGGGGAGACGGAAACGCGGCACTTGGGTGCGCATAAAACCGCCAGCTTTGGGATCTTGGTCGTATACCGTCACCTGATAACCCAAGGTGGCGAGGTCGCGCGCCACGGTCAATGAGGCCGGTCCGCCGCCAATACACGCTACCGTGCGGCCGTTCTTAGGGGAGTTTAGTTTCGGTAACCGTGCGCTGATATCCCCTTTGAGATCGGCAGCGACCCGTTTCAGGCGACAGATGGCGACGGGTTCGGGCTTGGTAAGGTTGTCCTCCTCGACCCGCCCACGGCGACACGCCGGCTCGCAGGGCCGATCGCAGGTCCGCCCGAGAATTCCCGGGAAGACATTCGAATTCCAATTCACCATGTAGGCGTCCGCGTAGCGACCGGCCGCAATCATGCGAATATATTCGGGGACAGGAGTGTGAGCCGGGCAGGCCCATTGGCAATCGACTACTTTGTGAAAATAGTCTGGATTTCGGATGTCGGTAGTGCGCAAAGCCTCTTTCCTCAACAGGCTTGAACAGGGTGCTCAATTTCGAGCGTGGCGCAGTGTACTTCGCACCGCGCACATAGAAAAGTCTTTAGTTCACAAGATTCGTGTCAGACGATTAGATAGACTCCTCTCAGTCGCCACGCGCGGCAGAACCATGAACAAAACCTAAACAGCTAGAGGAGGCAGCATGTCGCTGACCAAGATTCAAACCACCACGGGGACGGCGAGTCCGGACGAGCTTGGACGGACGTTGATTCATGAGCATGTGCTGGTCGGCTTCCCAGGCTGGGAGCTCGATGCCAAGGCGCCGAAGTTCAAGCGCGCGGAAGGCATGCTGCGCGCGGTCGATCAAATGCATGAGCTGCAGGGCCATGGCGTTAAGACCTTTGTTGATCCGTGCCCAATGGATCTTGGGCGTGACGCGGAGTTCCTGGCCGAACTTGCCCAGAAATCCGGCATGCGGATTATCTGCACCACCGGCGCGTACTTCGAAGTTGAAGGCAACACCTACACCTTCCGCCATTTGTCGGTGGAGCAGATCACCGAGATCTACATTAAGGAGATTGAGGAAGGGATCGGCGAGACTGGCATCAAAGCCGGTGCGGTAAAAATTGCGACCGGCGCGCCCACGGTCTCCGAATACGAACGTAAATTGGTGACGGCTGGCGCGCGTGCTGCCAAAGCGACTGGCGTACCCGTGATCTCGCACACGCAGGATGGCTGCTGTGGCCACGATCAAATTGATATCGTTACCGGCGAAGGGCTGCAGGCCGAACAGCTCGTGGTGGGGCATTCCGATGGCATCAATGATCCCGAATACCACCGGAGTCTGGCGGCGCGGGGCGCATTTGTGGGCTTTGACCGTTTCGGGATTTCGTTGTTCCAGCCCGATGAGGTGCGGGTGGCGAATGTCATGAAGCTGATTGAAGCCGGCCATCTCGAACGGATTTTAATGTCGCACGATTCAATTATCTGTTGGCTCGGTCGCCCCGTACCCTACGCGCAAAATTTCGAGGAGATGTTGGCGATGCTGCCGAAGTGGCGCTCGTCGCATATCTTTAAGGAGATTGTGCCGATGTTGCGCGAGAAGGGCTTGAACGAGGTCCAGCTCGAGACCTTGCTGGTTAAAAACCCGCAGCGTTTGTTTAGCGCAGGCCTTAAGCACGCGCATTGAGCCTGACAACTCAGTCGGATGCTCGATGGGTGCGACCGCTTAGACCAGTTGAGGAATGGGTCGCCAAGTGAGGCGGCGACCCATTTAAGTTTGGCGCTAGGCCGCCGCGACGTTCATGACCGCTTTGACTTCGAGGAATTCCTCCATGCCGAATTCTCCCCACTCGCGCCCGTTGCCGGATTGCTTGTAGCCGCCAAACGGTGCCTTGAAGTCGAGGCCGGCGCCGTTGACATGCACATTGCCCGCGCGCAGTTTGCTCGCGACATTCTCCAGGCGTACTGGATCCGTGCCCGATACATAACCGGATAGACCGTAGACGGTGTCGTTCGCGATGGTGATGGCATCTTCGTCATCCTTATAATGAGCGGAATCGGGGGACTTGTGTTGGCGGGCCGCCGCAAGCTGCGTAGTCATGCGACCGAAGAGACACTTGCGTGTGCATAGTCTAATCGCTGACAGAGGCCCGCTCCGTTAGTTGCGATCTCCTGGCGCGACCCGATGCAGGAGCAGAACAATGCGTACGACCAAGTGTCGTACGCCAGCCGGGCATTTCCGCAAACCCATCCCGATCGTCTGGCGACACTCGCCATACTCTTTGGCCTGCAGCCGCCCCCCATTGCCCAGTGCCGGGTACTGGAACTCGGCTGCGGCGACGGTTCGAACTTACTCCCCATGGCTTATGCGTTACCGGATAGCCGTTTTGTTGGTATCGATCTCGCGGCTACCCCAATCGCGCGTGGCCAGGCATTAAGCGCGGCACTGCGACTCGAAAATATCGCGCTGCATGCAATGGACGTGCTGGACATTGGCGCCGACTTTGGCCTTTTCGATTACATCATCGCGCACGGACTGTACTCCTGGGTTCCCGCCTCCGTACAAAGCAAGATTCTGGCGCTCTGCCAGCAGCACCTGGCGCCCCAGGGCGTCGCCTATATCAGTTACAACACCTATCCCGGCGGCCACCTGCGCGATCTGGTGCGCGCGATGATGCGCTTTCATGTTCAGCATGTTGACGATCAAACTCAGCAGGTAAGCGAGGCACGGGCGTTACTTGAGTTTGTCGCGAACGCGCAGGGGGAAGCTGATGTGTACGGCAATGTGCTGAAAGCTGAACTCAAACGAATTGCCGATAACGACGCAAGCTTCGTGTTCCACGATGATCTCGCGGCCATCAACGAACCGCTCTATTTCCATGAGTTCGTTGCCCGCGCGGCGGCCCACGATCTTCAATTCCTGGCGGAAGCCGATTATTTCGAGATGCAGGATTCAGCATTCTCGCCCACGGTGGCGGAAACATTGCGGCATGTGGCTGGCGGCGAGCGGATTTTGCAAGAGCAGTATGCGGATTTCTTAAAGGGCCGACGATTTCGCCAAACGCTGCTATGCCACCGAGCGCACACCCTTGTCGCGGCAGCGGATTTGGCGCCATTTGCGGTCGCGTCCTCGGTCACTCCCGCGGCATCAACCGATGTTGCGTCAGCGACTGCCGCAGTTGAATTCCGTAATGCGCGTGGGCTCGCGATGACGACCAACCATCCCTTGCTAAAAGCCGCGATGCAAACGCTTGCACAGACCTGGCCGCGCGCGGTGCCATTTGCCGAATTGCTTGCAAGCGCTCACCAGCAATCGCGCATCTCGGTATCGCTTACACAGGCATCTACGCTATTGAGTGAGATGCTGCTTAAAGTTTACGGTCGAAATTTATTGTCGCTGCATGCGCACACGCCTCAATTTGCGGTGCAGTGCGGCGCCCGGCCGCGCGCCAGTGCACTGGCGCGGCTGCAATCCATAGAGCGCTCAATGGTGACTAACCTGCGCCATGAGAATGTCGAACTCACCGGCCCCTTGGCGCGCAAGCTTTTGCCGTTATTGGATGGCACGCGGACGCGCAAGAACTTGCGCGACGATCTCGCGCGCGGCTTGGGCGTACAATCTAAATCTCTGGCAGCAGAACTCGAACCGAAGTTATCCGAGCTTGCGAAGCTCGCGCTTATTGAGGTGGTATGAGCAACCAACAGCAACCGGCACAGGTGCAGGAATTTTCGCCCGCAAGCGTGCGACAGATCGAACAGCACCACGAACTCTACCGACGCGATCCCGCGCAAGCACACCTGTGGGATCCCATTGTCATCGGTGTGCCGGGCGGTCCTGTACCGTGCCTGCTGCTGCATTTTGTGGGACGTAAGAGTGGTCACAAGCTGGACGCGATCCTGCAGTATTACGAGCGCGACGGGCAGGTTGCTATCGTAGCCTCCAAGGGCGGCATGCCGAATGATCCGGTGTGGTATCTGAATCTCCTCGCGAATCCGCAGTGCGAGGTGCAAATCGGCTTACAACGCTACCCCGCACGTGCGCGCACGGTCACCGGTGAGGAGCGCGCGCGCTGGTGGACACAGATCACCCGTGAGCAGCCAATTCAGCTCGAATATCAAACGCGTACCAGCCGCTGCATCCCGGTCGTGGTCCTGGAGAAATTGGGAATCGAGTAGTTCCCAGCGATGGGCGACCACCGGCAGCTGTGTATAGCCGTGAAGGATGCTGGAGCACACCCGGACCGGTTCGTCGACCACCTCGATCAGGCGAAAACGTTTTAAGATTTCCTCCCAGGCCACTTTCAATTGCAGTTCGGCCAGTCGATATGCCGAAGCGAAAGTAGAGATGTTGCCGTGGCTGCGGGCGGTCGATGACGAAAGCTTTAGGGTCGTCGGTTCCAGTGTCGTCGCGGTTGCCCGCGAGTTACCGCATCGCGTTGCGGTCCCCGGCTTTGATTTCGACATCGCCCACCCGAATATTTTCAAGCGCGGTGCGCGCCATATGCGAGATCGGAGTTTGCCAGCGGATGATTTCGTGGACCATGCTTGCGGTCAGTGGCGGGTTAGCGCGCAATTTCGCATCACGATTAAGGAAAATTTCAGAGCTTGCCTTTTGCTACTGCAGGCAAAATACAAGACACCGATACCTTGAGTAAGGCGCAGTGCTGTCAGCCGGGTTCCTTCAGGCGGGGTGTTTCGCTGGCGGCAACGCCCCGGGCGAACGGTCTGATGGCTGGCGTCGCGGGGGCGTCGCGCCGCTCAAGGTGCGCAAGGATCTGTAGAAAGTAAAGAATGTAAGAAGTGTCGACTAACTCGCGCCGCGCTGCCGATTACTGTGCATCGATATCAGGCGCGATATCACGATCGCCAGGAACAGCACGCCGCTCATCTGTTCGATCATGACCACTGAGCGCGCATAGTCAGACACCGGGGTGATCTCACCAAAACCGACACTGGTCAGGCAGGTGAAGCTGAAATACACCAGGTCCCACCAACCCACCACGTCATCGGGATTGTTAGCCGGATTAATGTAGAACGAACCGGGCACCAATTGCTCAACCGCCGCGAACAGAAAACTGAATGCAAACGCCATTAACACATAGAGCGAGGCTGCGGCATAAAGCTCGTCCACCGTCATGTCGTCGTCGCTCAAGATGTAGCGCAGCAGGCATACGATGACGAAGGAGTGGAAGGCGCATTGTGCGGCGAAGCTCCACAATATTGCGATGTGATTGGGCCAGAACGCGACCAAGGCATTCAAGCCGATGGCAGGCACCAGCAGGATATAACCTAAGCGCGACACGCTGCCGCTGGAACGCGCCGCGCGCAGCGCCAGCACCAGAATCAGCCAGTCGACGACGGCGAGCGCCGCCTTGCCGTGAGCCTGGGTGTGCAACAGGGGATAGAGCGCCACCTGCGCGATCAATGCCAGCAGCAGGAGCAGATTCGGGATCTGCCACAGACGTGCCATCACCATGGGCCGCGCGCGACCTGCCACAGGTAGCTCAGTAACATCGCGCCGGCCAAGCCGGTGATGGCCAGCGGGATATAGCGCGATCTGGTTCGGACCTCCCAGGCATAGACGCCGGCGAGCAAACCGTGGGCGATGATCGCGCGGCTCAGCATCGGCAGCGAAGCCTGGGTATAGGGCGACATACCGCAGGCCGCATAGGTTAACAACAAACCGGCCGCCGTCAGGATCACCAGCACCATGCCGCGCAGCACCGGTCCCGTTATCGCGCGGCGCGCGGCCGTCACAGCAAGGCCTCTGCGTATCCGTCGATGACCCGCTCCATGGCGTCCTGGTCCGGCACGAAAGCCGCCAGCACCACCTGCTGCACGCCGGCATCCTCATAGCGCTTTAGCATGTCGCAATCGCAGGCATTGGCGTAGGGCGAGACCGCGCTCTGAACATCGGCGATTTTACGGCCTTCACGCGCGCAGTGTTCTTTCAGCAGCGCTGAGTTTTTCTGGCATGTGCTCCGGCAGCACATCAACGCCAGACCAGTGCCCTGAGAAAGAAGGGGCTGACCTGGGGTGCGACGAGATGGATGCGGCGACCGTCCCGCCTGCGTTGATTTCTGTCTCAACTCAGTTGATCGCAACCATTCAGATAGGTTCAATTTCTGGTGATCCTGCCCTGCGGCTGCAGGAAGTGACTGTGCGTCCCTGCATCACGCTGTCTCTATCAGGATGATTGAAGTACTGGCTCGCTCGGCATGCGAGCCAGTGCGTGCGGGATATTCATCTCCTGGATGAGCACTTCAGGCGTCACTCTCCAGCGCGCCCACGCGCGCCGGATGAGCGTCCGTTCAGCGGGCAGTGCGCCATCGATCTCCGCAAGATAGAGCAGCGCTGCTGCTGTAACCAGTTGCATACCACGATCATCGATGGCATCGAGTGCAGCATCGAAGCGCGCGCCGCGCGCCCCCGCGTCTGTCGTCGTCTGGTTGAAGCAGCGCTCTTCCAGGCAATCAAACAATAGTGCTGTGAAGTGTTCTCGGTCGATACCAAGCATCTGCAGCAGGCCGGCATCGCCGAGAAATTCGAGTTCTCGCCAATCGATCCGCGCATCCTGCGCGATTAACGTTGCCAAAACGCGCGCTGTGGCGTGCGGGCTGTTACGCCCATAGGAATTTGGACTTGCGGACATCTGCGCTTCTCCCTGGCTAATCGTAAATTGCATCGTGGTACCCAAGTATGGGGACGATGCTCAGTCCAGAGAATTCGGATATTCGGGCGCAAGACATCGGTTAAACCGACTCGTTGGCTGCGCTATCTCAGAGCGGGTCGAGCCCTGCCGACAGTACGCCCACTCCGAAGCTAGCGAGCTGAGTCAGCGCCTCCGTCCGGCTGCAGCGCATAGTGACCCTTGTAAGTCGGCAGCGAAGCGGTCGCCGCATCGAGCCAATTACCGGGAACCTCTCGGATGGCTTGCTCGCGGCCTTCCAGTAGTCCCGGTGGTAAGCCACACGGGCATCCGAAACTAATTGAAGGTGGGTGGTGCCGTGAATCGAACGCGATTTGCTCGTGAGTCCCAAAGTGTTACGTTGCTGATGCCTGGGCTTGACAGAGTGTTTACTGCAGATTACTCACTTATCACTTGTGCGGTACGTCAACCCATCATAGCCCTGGACACCTGAACATCTCCTGGTTAGGCGGACTACATTCGATGTGGCAAACTTTTACCTATTACTCCATTCTTACGCTCGAAGCGGTGGTCGGATTTTTTGGCGTTCGCCTTTATGAAGGATCAACTTACAAGGTACTTAATCGATTGGACGCTGGAATCGAGATCCGCAGTTACGGTCCGCGCGTCGCCGCTGAAGTAACACTACCGCGCGCCTTCGAAGCGGGGCGCAACGAAGCCTTCCGACTGCTGTTTGACTATATCGCTGGTGCCAACCAAGGGCCAAACGGAGAACGTAGCAGGATTGCGATGACGGTGCCGGTGGAGAGTCGTGAGGAAACGCGTATCGCAATGACGGTTCCGGTCTACACGGAACAACAAGGGGGACA
>CAMATU010000103.1 GCA_945861225.1 Klebsiella pneumoniae | reverse complement strand
GAGCTCGGTTGCAACGCCGCCAGCGCGCCTTCAGCGAATTTATAGAGGTGCCCTTTAACCTTAGATTCTTGCGGTGCTGGCGGCCTGTGCGCTTGCGCGGATTCGCACTGCCGGCGTAATCCCTGCGGATAACGGATGCACGGTCGGGTGCAGTACGTGCGCGAGCAGTTCGAGGCTGTCCACAATCCGTGGACCCGGCCGATTGAAATAGGCATTGCCGTCCACCACCCACACGCGGCCTGCACGCACGGCGGCGAGCGCGTGCCATTCATCGTGCGTGTTGAGACGCGCGACATCTGCGAGGCTGCGTTCTAGATCGAAACCACAGCACGCGATGACGAGGAGATCCGGTGCCGCTGCGTGCAGTGCGGACCATTCAAGCGTGCTCGAGGGCTGTCCGAGCCGACCGAGCACTGGCACGCCGCCGGCGAGTTCGACGAGTTCGGGGTTCCAATGTCCGGCATCAAAAAACGGCTCTAGCCATTCAAGCATGACCACGCGCGGGCGCGCAGCAAGTGCAATGGCGGCGGTACGCGCGGCTACTTTTGCGATTCGCTGCTCCATCTGCGCACGCACTGCGACCGCGCGTTCCGGCACGCCAGCCGCCGCGCCGAGCGCGGTCACGTTCTCTAGAATGTCGTGTAAGCGCGTGGGCTGCAGATTAAACACCTGCGCGACACGCGGCAACGCACACGCCACTGCCTCCACATCGCTCGCAGAAACCGCGCACACATCACACAGTGCCTGTGTGACCAGCAAATCCGGCACCAAAGTCGCGAGCAGAGAGCCGTCCACTTGGTATAGCGCCGAAACCTTGGCAAGCTCTTCGCGTACCTGGCGATCGATGCTCAGACTGTCTGCACCGTGCGCAATGTGCGTGCTGGTGACGCGCGGCAGTTGTTCCACCCCTGGCGGATAATCACATTCATGCGAAACGCCGACCAATTGCTCACGCAGGCCTAGCGCGCACACCAGTTCGGTGGCGCTCGGCAAGAGACTGACGATTCTTGGGCGCATGCGGATCTCATTGGCGAAGGCAATCTGGATCCTGGGTCAAGTTACCGCACGATGTCCAGGAGGCTGCGTTAACCCACGCTCACGACGCGACGCAATGAAATTTTATAGGGCGGATGAACCCACAGGGCGTTATCCGCCGAATCGTCGGATTGCGCTGGCGCTTATCCGACCTATGGTTCTGTAGTCACCTCTCTGCGCTTGCTGTGGCTGCTTGCCTTTCGGTAACTGGAACGTTACGTTCCCTGCCACAAATCTCGCCGTGACCAATCACTTAAACCATGTCACTTCATCGACAAGGAATCATCAGCGGGGTGGGAGAAACCTCCTACTCGAAATGCTCGGGCAAAAGTGTGCTCGCGCTGCATCTGGAAGCGTCGCTCGCTGCCATCGCGGATGCGGGGCTCAGTCCGAAGGACATTGATGGGCTCATCCCCTACGCGGGCATGGGCGTGGTTGCGGAGGATTTCATCACCAATTTTGGCATACCGGATTTGCGCTTCTCGGCAACCACGCCACTCGGCGGGGCGAGTCCGGTGGCCGCCGTGCAATGCGCGCTAACGGCGGTTGCGAGTGGCGTGTGCCGCCACGTGTTGATTCCGATCGCGCGCAACGGCGCTTCGGGCGGCAGGGTCTCGGCGCGACTGCGTGAGATGCCGCAGTTTCGCGGGATTGCCGAATTTGAATTGCCGGTGGGCGCCTTTGCGCCAGCGCAGATCTATGCGCCGATGGCGCGCCGGCACATGGCGCTCTATGGCACAACCTCACAGCAGCTGGCGGCGGTCGCGGTAGCAACCCGCCAGCACGCGATTCTCAATGGCAAGGGCATGATGATCACACCACTCACGATGGCTGAACATCAGGCCTCGCGTCTGATCGCAGATCCGTTCCGGCTCTTCGACTGCAGCCTGGAGAGCGATGGTGGTGCGGCGGTGATTGTCTCGCATGCTGACTGCGCGCGCGATCTGCGCGCGGCACCGATTGAAATCCTCGGCATCGCGGAGGGCCATCCGGATTCGCCAAGCGCGATTACGCAACGGCCAGATCTGATTAAGATCGGTCTCGACAAAGCCGCACCGCGCGCGTTCGCGATGGCGGGTGTCAGTCGCCACGAGATTGATGTCGCCGAGATCTATGATTGCTTTACCTATGTGGTGATTCGGCAATTGGAGGCGCTGGGCTTCTGCGAGCTTGGCGAGGGCGGACCGTTTGTCGCGTCCGGCGCACTTGAGCTCAGCGGCCAGCTACCGACCAATACCCATGGTGGCCTGCTCTCGCAGGCGCACATGGTCGGCATGAACCATATTGTTGAGCTGGTGCGGCAATTGCGCGGCACCGCAGGGCGCGCGCAGGTGGCAAATGCGCGGATTGGACTTGTAACCGGCTACGGCGATATGGGAGATGGCAGTGTGGCTATCCTGGCGCGCGCATGAACGACTCAATCCTCCCAGCTCGACCGATACCCGAGCCCACGGCCGATTCCCTGCCCTACTGGAACGGCCTGCGCGAGCACCGCCTACGCCTTCAACAATGCGCGGCCTGCGGCAAGGTCCGCCACTATCCGCGCCCGCTCTGCGCGGCGTGCTACTCCCAAGAAGTCACCTGGACCGACGCCTGCGGCGAAGGCCTCGTGCATAGCTGGACGGTTGCGCATCACGCGTTCCACCCGGCATTCAAAGCCGCTTTGCCCTATGTGCTGGTGACGGTCGATCTGCCCGAAGGCGTGCGCATGTTGGCGCCTTTGCGCGGCCCTGAAAGCGCACTCCGGATTGGCCTGCCGGTGCGCCTTATTTTCGAAGACGCCAGTCCCGAGTTAACCCTCCCCGCCTTTGTGATCCCCTGATCACTGCCTGACCTCCGCTTCAAGTTGCGGACTGGATCTACCGCTAACCAACCACGAAGTCGAATGAGTGCGCGCCGCGCGAGCTTTCTTGGATTGCAAAAAAAAAGCCCGCGGCTCCCCGCGGCGACGGGCGGGCAGCAAGCGGCTTTCTAAAGTTATTAGCATGCGCAAAAAAATCAAAGTCTCGCAACTCCAAATGGGCATGTTTGTCGATGAGCTCTGCGGCTCGTGGATGGATCATCCGTTCTGGAATACGCGCTTTCTGGTCGAGACTCCCACCGAGATTAACCAACTGGTGGCCTCGCCGGTGCGTGATCTGTGGATCGATACGGCGCGCGGTCTCGACGTGCAGGATGCGCAATCTGCAAGTGAAGTCGCGGCGCAAAGTGAGGCTGTACTGCAGAAGATGGCGACGGAAGTCGAGTCCCCAGTACGCAAGCAATCGTTGGAAGCAGAAATTGCCCGTGCCGCGCGTATCTGTAGTCGCGCCCGCACGGCGGTGATGTCGATGTTCCAGGAAGCGCGCATGGGGAACGCGGTCGCGACTGAGCAACTCAAGCCGCTGGTCGATGAGATTTCAGCGTCGGTGTTGCGTAACCCCGGTGCGCTCGTGAGCTTGGCGCGCCTGAAGACCGTGGATGATTACACCTACCTCCACTCGGTGGCCGTGTGCGGGCTCATGATCGCGCTCGCGCGTCAATTGGGTTTACCGGAATCGGACATGCGCGAGATCGGGATGGCAGGGTTAGTCCATGATCTCGGTAAAGCGGATATTCCCGACGCGATTTTGAATAAGCCAGGAAAACTTACCGACGCGGAATTCGAAATCATCAAAAACCATCCAGCGGCGGGGCACCGCATGTTGCTGGAGGGACAGGGCGTCGGCGCGGTACCGCTCGATGTGAGCCTGCATCACCATGAGAAAATGGATGGCAGCGGTTACCCCCACCATCTCGCGGGGGACGACATTTCGCTCTATGCCAAGATGGGCGCAGTGTGCGATGTCTATGACGCGATCACCTCGACCCGGGCGTACAAGGCGCCCTGGGGTCCAGCGGAGTCCCTGCGCAAGATGGCCGAGTGGAGTATTGGCCATTTTGATCGCGTGGTGTTCCAGGCCTTCATCAAATGCGTGGGGATCTATCCCGTTGGCTCTCTCGTGCGTCTGGAATCGGGGTTGCTCGGCGTGGTGATCGATAATCCCGCCGAGAACCTGCTCGCACCGTCAGTCAAAGTGTTCTTTTGCACACGCCGTAAGGAGCGCATGCATCCCAAGGTGATTGATCTCGCGCGGGCTAATGCGAAAGAAAAGATCAAAAACTGGGAGTCGCCGACGAATTGGCCGTTCCCCGATATTGATGAATTGTGGAGTGGGCAGGCGGCGCGGCGTTAAATGGCGCTCTGTCTCGTGACGGTACAGGTCGGATGAGCGGAGCGTTATCCGACATTCGTTGTTGTGAACGAACGGGTCATATCAATAAACAAACGGTGCACCGCGCCGGCTGTCGGATAACGCTGCGCTCATCACGACCTATGGAAGCCGTGACATATTCTAGGGCGACGCCGCACACCACCGCTGCCACATCCCGCGATAAGCATGTTCGAGATCCCGCGTGAAGCCTTCCGCATCGAGCAGGGGTGAGGCGGAAAGGCGCGCGCGCAGTTCGGTACGTACCTTTGAGAGCCGCGCCAGATCGCCTGCATACGTCGCGCAAATCTCCACGTAGGCGCGTGAATTTTCTGCTGCGAAGGCGGTCATCCCGGTCGCAGTGAGCAGGCTGTAGCTTGCGCGGGACAGAAATGTATCGCCGATTAGGCTGACCACCGGCAGGCCCATCCACAGCGCATCGCAAGTGGTGGTGCCGCCGTTACACGGGAAGGGATCGAGCGCGATATCGACGGTCGCGAATAGTCCCAGATATTCCTGCCGTAGCAGGCGATCGTGGAGCACGAGTCGCTCGCCGTTGACGCCTAGCGCCGCGAACTGCTGGCGGAGTTCCACCTGGGCTGCGCCCTGCGGGACCGTGATCAGGACCAGGCGTGAAGCAGGCACGGCGCGCAACAACGCCGCCCACAATTCGATCACGCGTGGCCCGATCTTCGTATAACTGTTGAACGAGCCGAAGGTGACAGTGCCGCTGGCCAGCGCGGGCAAGCGCGCGACTGCGGGCATATCCGCAAATGGCTGGTAGCACCACAGGCTGTGCGGTAGGCGCACCAGGGTTTCGGTATAGAACCGCTCAGCGGTGCCGACCGGCTCAGTGAGCGCATCGGTCAGGCGGTAATCCATTACATCGAGCCCGGTGGTTGCGGGGTATCCAAGGTAGGTCACCTGCACAGGCGCTGGCTTGTGCGCAAGTGCAAGCAGGCGACCGTTGGCCGTGTGTCCGGCGAGGTCGATCAGCACATCGATGCCATCGGCGCGAATCATTGCTGCGACTTGTTCATCGCTCTGGCCAACGGTGCTCCGCCAGCCATCGGCGAGATCCCGCAAGCGGCGTGTCACCGCATCGGGGTTCGCCACCTCGGCATAGGCAATCACCTCCACGACGTTGCGCCGATGATGGCGAAAAATCGGCTCCACAAAGAACGCACAGGCATGGGCCCTGAAATCAGGTGAGACATACCCCACTCTTAGTCGACGCGTCGGTTCGCGCGTGTTTTGGTAAGACCTGACCTGCGGCGCGAGATGTGCGGCGTGCCGACGATTGAAGCCGCGGGCCTCTGCGAAAATTTCTCCGCTACTCACGCCGTCCCTGAAATTCAACGTGAACAATAAATTGCTGTGCGCGCCGGCATAGTCGGGCCGCAGCGCAAGCGCGGCGCGAAAGCACGCTAAAGCCGCCTCCAGCCGCCCTTGGTTCTTAAAAATATTACCCAGGTTGTTGTGCGCTTCGGCAAACTCCGGCGCGAGTTCCAACGCGCGCTGCAAATGCGCTTCCGCCTCCGCATGCCGGCCCTGCTCGCACAAAACCACGCCAAGGTTATTGTGTGCCTGAATAAAATCCGGCTTCAGCGCGAGCGCGTGATTAAAGCAAAACGTCGCCTCGGCGAGGTGCCCGCGCAGTTTCAGGACATTGCCGAGATTCAATTCAGCATCTGCAAACTCCGGATCAATCAGCAGTGCCTGGCGAAAAGCCGACATGGCGAGGTCGAGTTGCCCGAGTTTCAGGCACACACTGCCCAGATTGTTCCAGGCTGGGAGGAGATTCGGGTTGAGAGCCAGCGCCGCACGATAACTGGCAAGCGCTTCCGCCGGCCGGCCAAATTCCTGCAAGGCATTGCCGAGATTACTGTGCGCCTCAGCGAATTCCGGTCGCAGTTGGAGCGCGCGATAATGCCAGGTGATTGCCTCATCAAATGTGCCCTGCAGCTGCAGCACGGTACCTAAGGTGTCGCACAACTCAGCATCGCTCGGTGTCATTGCTAATGCTGAGCGATAGGCCTGGGCGGCGCGCGCATACTGCCGCAGGTCGGTCAGCACCAACGCGAAATTACGCCAGCCCTCGACGAACGGCCGGCGCTTCAGCGCTTCCTCGTAGTAGGTGAGTGCGGCGGCTGGATCACCGCTGTCGCGCAGGCAGTTGGCGAGGTTGTACCACGGCTCGGCGAGCGCCGAGTTGATTTCAATCGCCCGTTGATATGCCGCAACGGCTTCCTGATGGCGTCCGAGCTCCGCTAAAACCAAGCCAAGATTGCCGTGCGCTTCCGCAAACTGCGGACGCAGATGAACCACTCTTTGCAGCTGACGCAGCGCTTCCACTGGCCGGCCCTGGTCGCGCTCGGCGATGCCGAGCAAGTGCAACGCATCCGCATTGAAGGGATCGCGCGCAAGGATCGAGCGATAACACACCCCGGCGGCCGCGAGCTCACCGGCTTGATGCTGGCGCAATCCGTCGTGCAGCGCACGCTGCAGGTCTCGTCTATTCAGGCGCGAGGGGCGCGGATTCATGCGACCTCTCCCGCACACCACTTCCGCCATAACACGCGCAGGCTCTGCTCGAGATTGCACGCGAGCCCTGCACCATCCAGCAGCGAAGAGTCACGTAACCGGTCTCGCAGAGCGGCGCGTAAGGTCGCCAGCTGCGGCAGGTTGTCGCTCAAGGCCACGCACGCCGTAACATACTCATCCTCTCCGGGGTGCGCGAACTCGGCCAAGCCCGCCGCGCTCAATACGCTGTAACTCGCGCGCGACAGGAAAGTCTCGCCAATCAGGGCGATCACCGGCAAACCCATCCATAACGCATCGCAAGTGGTAGTGCCGCCATTACACGGAAAAGGATCAAGCGCGATATCGACCTTCGCGAAACGCTGCAAATAGGCCTCGCGCGGCGCGCGGCCGTGCAGCTGCAAACGTTCTGCGCGCACGCCATGCCGGGCAAAATCCTCCAGCACGCGGGCCTGGGTGGCGGCGTCCGCTGCACACAGCAAAGACAAACGCGCGGTCGGAATCGCCAGCAACACCCGGCTCCACAACGCAATCACCCGCGGCCCTATCTTGGCAAAATGATTGAAAGACCCGAACGTCACATAGCCATTCGCGAGCGCCGGTAAGGCCGAGACTGCCGGCATATCCGGAAACGGTTGGAAGCACCACAAGCTGTTGGGCAGGCGAACCAATGTTTCGGTGTAGTACTGTTCGCTGGTGCCGACGGGCTCTGTGAGCGCGTCCGTCAAGCGGTAATCCATGGCGGTGAGACCGGTGGTCGCGGGGTAGCCCAGATACGTGACTTGGAGCGGCGCGGGTTTGCGCGCCAGCGCCAGCAGGCGGTTGTTCGCCGTATGGCCCGCGAGATCAATCACGATGTCGATGCGGTCAGCGCGGATGAGGTTCGCGACCTCCATATCGGTCAAGCCGACGGTACTCCGCCAAACGTCTACCAGTGACTGCAGGCGTGCCGTCACCTCATCTGGCTGCGCGACCTCGGCATAGGCAAAGACTTCGACTGCCGTGTGATCGTGTGCGCGCAACAGCGGTTCCAGGAAAAAAGCGCAGGCGTGCCCGCGTAAATCCGGCGACACATAAGCAATGCGCAGACGACGCTCGGGTTCACGCGTATTTGCGTGCGGCAGGCGCGCAGCGACCAATTCCAAGGCATGTCGTCGCTCGAACTCGCGATGGCATTCGAAGATCGTTTGCTGGCTCACGCCATCCACATAGTTAAGCGCGAACAGCAGATTGCTATGCGCGCCACAATAGGTGGGACGTTGCGCCAGGGCCGCTTCGAAATATTGCAGGGCGTCGGTTAGCCGGCCCTGATCTTTGGCGACATTGCCGAGATTCAGCAGTGCTTCGGGAAAGACCGTCTGGCGCGCCAGCGCAAATTCAAGCGCCGCTTTGGCCGCTTCAAGCTGACCCGTTTCGTACAGCGCGGTGCCCAGGTTGTAATGGATGAGGGCCGAGTCGGGCGCGAGCGCTAAGGCGGCTTGATAGGCTTGGAGGGCCTCAGGCCAACGGCCTAACTGCTTCAGGGTCGTGCCCGTATTGTTATGCGCATCGGGCAGCTGCGGATTCAATGCAATGGCTTGTTGATAAGCCACCAGGGCTGCCGCGAATTCGCGTTGATCACGCAACACATTGCCGCGATTGAGCGCGGCTTCAGCATAGGCCGGTTTAAGGGCTAAGGCGCGCTCGAAGCACAGCAGCGCGGCCGCCGGCTCGCCGTACTGGCGGAGCGCATTGCCGAGGTTGTTATGTGCCTCCGCAAAGTCGGGCGCCAGGCGCAATGCCTGATGGTGGCAAGCGATTGCCTCCGCCAATTGCCGCTTCGCCGCCCACAGGGTGCCCAGGTTGTTGTGATATTCCGCAGTCAAGGGTGCCATCGCGATCGCACGCTGGACTAGCGCGAGGCCATCATCCACGCGCCCGAGTTGAAAGCACAGCACACCTAAGCCGTGCAGCGCCGGGGCATGGTCGGCATCTAACGTGAGTGCAGCGTGATAAGCATTTATGGCAGCGTTGTAGTCGCCCGCCGCGTGCTGCTCGGCGGCGCGGTTGGTGGCTTGGGAGGCGGCCGTGGCGCTCTTCATGTCGCTTGGCGCGGCAGCGCTCAAGGGGGCGCGGTGGCGTGCGGCACGCCGGCGAATCGATCTGTGCATAAGGCCTCCGAGAAGATTGCTTGGAGGTTGCAATCCTTGGGCCATCTCGGCTTTATGCAGGCGTGCGGCCGCGCCTTAGGAATTGATAGGCCCCCAAAGTCGCGCGACCGCCAGGGCGGATCACGCGCCCGATCGCGGCTGAAGCCGCTCCTACAAAAGTTCATGGCCCTCGTAGGAGCGGCTTCAGCCGCGATAGATCTCGCGCCGAGCAATTCGGGCGTGGTGCATGATCTCGAAGTACGGGCCAGCGTCATCAGCGCGGCTTAAAGTCGTCGCTTGCGCTGCCGCTGGTTTGTCATTGGCAGCGCGCGCATTTTCCCCAGCTGCCAGCCAATAGCGCTAACTACCTCACAGAATTCGCGCTCCCTCCAAATTCCGCTCAAGAGATTTCCAGGCCCGACCGATATCAATCGCGGGAGGCGGTAAATGTTCATATCGAACATATCCGCCACATGACAATCGGTTCCCAACTACGCCACCCACGTCGGCGGAACCACCAGGAGAATTTTTCATGGCTCAAACGATCAACACCAACGTCATGTCCTTGAATGCGCAGCGGAACTTGAACCGCACGCAGATGGATCTGACCACCGCAGTCCAACGCTTGTCTTCCGGCCTGCGCATTAACTCTTCGAAAGACGACGCAGCCGGTATCGCGGTCGCCACCCGCATGAGCACCCAGATCGGGGGTTTGTCGGTCGCGGTACGTAACGCGAATGACGGTATCTCCGTGTCCCAGACCGCCGAAGGCGCGATGGACGAAATGACGCGTAACTTGAACCGCGCGCATGACCTTGCGGTGCAGGCCGCGAGCTATAACACCTCGACCGACCGTTCTTCAATCAATTCAGAAGTCAGCCAGATTCTGGAGGAAATGTCGCGCATCGTGAACCAGACCCGCTACAACGGTGAGAAGCTGTTGACCGGCGGTTTCAATGGTGATTTCCAGATCGGTGCGTTCGTGAACGAAACGATCAATGTGTCGATCAACAACCTGTCGCCCACCAGCATGGGCGTGGCGACAAATTTCGGCACGGTCTCCGGCTTCAACGACGCTCAGCTTGGCGCACGTATCGCCGTTGCCTTCAACGTCGGTCTTGGTGGCGGCGCGACGCTCGAAGGCGCTGACCTTGGCAATGCCATTTCTGCGCAAACCACCTCGCAGAACAAGATCAACGCGATCAACACGATTGCCGATCAAACTGGCGTCAGTGCGTTTGGCTTCGGCAATGGCTTGGTTGGCTCAAGTTTTGGCTCAGCGGCCGTCACCGCGACCGCCATCGACGGCTTGCTCGCGGGTTCTCTCACGGTGAACGGCGTCGCGATTGGTGCAGTCTCCGGCACGACCAGCGTCGGCACCATTGCGGATGGCCTCGTCACCGCAATCAACTCCCTGACGGCGCAGCATGGCGTAACCGCTGTGAAGGTGGCAGCACCGGACGGTGCGACCGCCACTGATGAAGCCGTGGTCCTGGTCAACCGCTCTGGCGCGGCAATCACCGTGACTGCCAATACTGGCGTTGACGCGGGCATCGGTAGCTTCTTCGCGGCTGGCACGACTTCCGTCGCGGCAGGTGCTAACGGCGCGATTGTGTTGAACGACACCTTAGGCGATCTCACCGCGAGCTACGACACATCGACTTCCGGCGCCTCGCTGGTTGGCATCAGCAGCTCAACCACCACGCTTGCCGACTCAACAGTCAGCGCAGCGACGGTGACCACCGCCGCTTCGGCCAACCTCGCAATGCTGGTCTTCGAGAAAGCGCTCGACACCATCAACAGTGGCCGTTCGATCTTGGGTGCGAAGCTGAACCGTATGGAAGCGGTTATTCGTAACCTTGAGAACGTGAAAGAAAACATCACGGCGGCGCGTGGCCGCATCCAGGATGCCGATTTCGCGGAAGAAACGGCACGTTTGACCCGATCGCAAATCTTGCAGCAGGCCGGTGTGGCGATGGTGGCGCAAGCCAACCAAGCCCCGCAGACGGTGCTCTCGCTGCTCGGTAGATAACGATCAGGCGAAGTCCGCAGAGACAAAAAGGGGGGGTACGTCCGGGATCAATTAAGTCCCGGACGTGACTCCCTATTTGTATTGGTGAGGGCTAGATCATGATAGATAAAGAGACCCTGTCACGTATATCGGAGTACCCATCCGGCGCCAAGCTCGCACGTCCTGGGTCAACCGCGGCGGCGTCAGCGCCGAGCCACGAAGCCTCTGCCGACAAAGCGCTGGCAGCACGGCCGACTGAGACGAGGGCGATAGGCGCCCGAGCACTCGAGAAAGCGCTCGGGAATTTGAGTGCTCACGTCCAAAATTTGCAGCGCAGCCTGCATTTCACCGTGGATGAGGAATCCGGTGAAACAATCGTCCGCGTCGTCGATAGCGAGACCGACGAAGTGATTCGCCAGATCCCCTCCGAGGAATTACTGACTATTGCGGAACGCCTGCGCTCGAGTGCCGGCGCGTTGTTGTCGGACCAGGTATAAGCGGATGCATGCCATGCGCGACGCCTGTGATTCGTTGTTCAGCAACCGCATCGAGAAGGCGTTACAGACCATACTGGAAATTTCATGCAACTGAGTTCCCCTGGCGTTGGTTCGGGCATCGATGTCCGCGGCATCATCGAAAGTTTGATGAGCGTTGAGCGCCAACCGCTCACCGCGTTGGCTTCGAAGAATGTCGAGATTAAGGCGAAAGTCAGCGCCTATGGCTCGCTGAAGGGCGCAGTTTCCACCTTCCGCGATGCTGTGACCAAACTGGGTGATCTCGCAAAATTCAAGGTTTACGCAGCGACTTCCTCCGATTCCGAGATCGTTACTGGAACCGCCTCGAGCACTGCCGCACGTGGCGTGTATTCCCTGGTCGTAAATCGCATTGCTGAAAACCATCGTCTCGCCTCCACGCAGACCTTTGCGGATGCAGGGACGACCGTGCTCGGCACTGAAGGCGACACCATGACCATCACGGTAGGCGGCAGCGCCTTTGTCGTGGACAGTGGCGGCAAGACCTTGAACGGGGTGCGTGATGCGATCAATGCGGCCGCCACCAATTCCGGGGTGACCGCTTCGGTTATCAAAGACAATCTGGGCTTTCGACTATCGATGTCGGCGAACAACACTGGCAGCAGCAATGCGGTCGCGATCACCTACAGCGCAGCAGATCCATTTACTCTGACCACCCTGAACACAGACCGTGATGGTGCAGGCGGATTCACCAGCGCAGATCTTGACGCCAGCGTCAGACTGGAGGGCCAGTTCGATATCACCAGCAGTTCAAATTCGCTGACCGAAGCGATCCAAGGGGTTTCCATTACCTTGAAGAAGGCTGGCACGGTGACTATCAATGTGAATCGGGATACGGCGGCGGTTGAAAAATCTGTCCAGGATTTTGTGAAGGGCTATTCCGATCTGGTTGGCCTGATGGGCAAAATGCGCGGCCAGGTGCTGAAATCGGACAGCCCAGTCCTGCTCAACATAGAATCACAGATGCGCGCCGTGCTGAACGGTGCAAGCCGCACGAACAGCAGCTTCGCGAATGCCTTTGAGATCGGCATTGCGACGACCAAGTCCGGCACGCTTGATCTGAACACCAAGACTTTGGCCTCGGCGCTCGCTAACGATTTCGACGGCGTAGCCAATCTATTCGCAGATCCCACTCACGGTCTGGCGCTCCAATTGCGCAATCTGGCCGACAGCTTTCTCGCAACCGGCGGCGCATTGGATGCTCGCGCACAAGGACTGGATAACGAACTGCGGCAAAACAATGCACAGAAAGTCACCTTGGAGGAGCGCGTGCGCCAAATTGAACTGCGCTTTACCCAGAAATTCAATGCACTCGATTCACTGGTTTCTCGTCTCACCCAGACCGGCAACCTGGTGGCCTCACAGCTGGCCAGTTTGAATCGCCAGACAAGTTAGTCGGGCGCTTAAGTCGTGATAGGTCGGATGAGCGCAGCGTTATCCGACATCGATGGTGGGACGAAGCGTGAATGCCGGATAACCACGGCTGAATCTCTGCAGATCTAATCGCGAAAACTCGCCTTGTTTCCAATCAAAGCTATGAGCGCCGCGTCGGATAACGCTGCGCTCATCCGACCGACCTATCACGCGGATAAAGGCGGCGGCCAGCTAGCTCAGATAATTGAACAGCGATAACCCCTGCACACGAACGAACGCTTGTTGTGCCGCCTCGAGCACCTGAGTCTGGCGGGCGAGATGGCTGATGGCTTCAACCATATCCACACTTTCAATCTGCGACTTAACGGTTTCAAGCTGCAAACTCGCTTCCGTATTGTTCGTGATCTGCGCATCGAGCGCATTCTGGCGTGCGCCAATTTGCGCCCGCACCGAACTTAGGCTGTTCATCGCGAGATCGATATCGCTCAACGCGCGATCAAGATTGAAGGAGAATCTAGCAGTGCGCGCAGGCGTCGTGAGATCGACCACCATGTCCTGGCGGGCCTTCGCTATGGTGGCGAACACGGATTGGTTCTGGCTGGGGGCAACCAAGAAGGTATCACCCACTGCCGGCGCCCCCGTGATCGCGATCGACAGCCCGTTAAACGCGAGCGCAGTGCCATCAGTGTAAGTCTGCGCGCTCAGTACAGTCGTCCCGCTGGTGTCGTTGATTACGTCATAGGTATTTGCGGCGGTAAACACCACGCGGAAGGAGTCGGTCGTGAAAGCGGTAAGGTCGGTCACATTGTCGTTGATGACCCGGCCGGTGCCAGTGTTCGCACCCCCTAAATTGGTCACAAACGTGCCGTTCCCATTACGGATAGCCATGAAGACCTCGGCACCGGACAAGCCCTCGCCCAGGGTGCGGCCATCGGCGATCTCGAGTTCGCGCACATTCTGATTGCCGTTGAACACGACCGCGCCGGCCGCATCAAGTGTAAAAGGCACCGTATCGGCGGCAGTCCCCGCAAAGATAAATTCGTTGCTCGAATTCCGCTTATTGGCGAGATTGAGCACTTCATTCAGGCGCTCACTGACCTCAGCGGCGACAAACTGTCGATCGGCTGTGGTCATTGAGCGGTTTTTTGCGCCGAGAATGAGTTCACGCACCCGTTGCAGCGTATTCTGCGTGCCCTCGATGGCGCTTTCCTGCTCTGACAAGCGGAGCGAAGCAAGATTTGCATTGCGATCAAACTGTTTCAGCGCGCCCAGCCGATCACCCAGATCCAGCACCTGCGCCGCGCCGACCGGATCATCCGCCGCCGTCTGAAAGCGCTTGCCGGTTTCCACCTGCAGTTGATATTTCTGGACATCTGCTTGCAGATTCAAGATACCGTTCAACGAACGGAAGAAAACCTGATTGTTAGTGACGCGCATAGCTACCTCACAGCCTGGAGCAGAGAATCGAAGGTCTCGTTCGTCACCTGGATGATTTGTGCCGCAGCCTGAAAGGCCTGCTGAAAGCGAATCAAGTTCGCCGCTTCCTCATCCAGATTCACCGCCGCGACGGCATCGCGCGCGGCTTCCGCATTTTCACGCTGCACTTTTTGCGCATCGCGACTGATCTGCGCTTCCTGCGCGCGTGCGCCCACGCGGCCAATCAGCTGGCTGTAACTGTCCTGATAACTCGCCGTACCCCCGGCCAGGATTTCGGTGGTGCGCAGCGCCGACAGCGCGAGCCCATTGCGGTTATCACCGCGGCCGTTGGTGTTGGGGTCCACCCGGAACACATCTCCTGCATTGGGGGTGCCGGTGATCTGCACGCGCCAGCCATTCAGATCAATATTGGCGCCGCTGGTATACGGGATTAGCGGCCCGGCACCGTTGATCTGAAAACTGGTAGGCGGTGTGGCAAAGACAATCTGCGTCGCCGTGAGCA
>CAMATU010000102.1 GCA_945861225.1 Klebsiella pneumoniae | reverse complement strand
CACGCCACTGCGTGAGTTGCGCGCAGATATGCAGATTGTGCTGGTGACCGGCTACGCCAGCATCGCCACCGCCGTGGAGGCGATTAAGCGTGGCGCGAACAATTACCTCGCAAAGCCGGTGACCTGCGAAGCATTAATCCGGGTCTTGAATGCAGAGGACCGCCGCGATGATGAGGCGACCAGGATGCTGCCGTTATCGCGCGTGGAATGGGAGCATATCCAACAAGCGATGCAGGATTGCGACGGGAACGTTTCGGCTGCCGCACGGATGTTGGGGATGCACCGGCGTTCACTCCAGCGCAAGCTCGCGCAGCGGCCGGGAACGGGGCGACAAGACGTAATTCATAGGTCGGATAAGCGTTAGCGCAATCCGACGCATGTCGGCGGATGACGCCCTTCGGGCTTATCCGCCCTATCAAATTTCGTGGTGTTTTGTTACCGCAGAAAGGGGACCGCTGCGGGATCAGCATGCCCAGTACAGGAGTGGGAAGAGAGGAGATAGCTCGCCTCCGACGGAGGCGAGCTAGGTGGCGCTCAAGCGAGCGCCGCAGTTCTAGTACGAATTACGTCGCGGCGGACGTGCTTCGCGGGGCTTTGCTTCGTTGACGCGCATGTTGCGGCCCTTCAGCGGTTGTTCGTTCAGCGCATTGATAGCGGCTTGGGCCTGCGCATTATTCGGCATCTCGACGAAGCCGAAGCCTTTCGATTGACCTGAAAACTTATCCATCACGACCGACGCGGTCGAGACCTCGCCAGAAGCTGAGAACAATCCACGGAGGTCGTCATCAGTGACGCCATAAGCCAAATTTCCAACATATATATTCATTCAAATCTCACAACAATAATGACGTGCTTTGTCTGCTTTAGCGGGACGCGGAGTCAATAACACAAGTCTTCCGCATGCCGATCTGCCGTTAGTCGGCAAATTCTTAGACTCTAATGAAGCGTCCGATGAGGATTCGTAGCCCGGAAGGCTTGATTAGGCTGGGGTACCCCGTGCATGAACCATGCGCATCTGAGTACCAAGGCGAACCCTACGCCTCATCTGGTGATAAGAACAGCGAAATATCGTGAAATCAGGGTAGATCCCGATATTCCTCAGACTTTAGGCGCGATTTTTCGGCAAACGGCGGAAGGCGCTGCGCTTTTCCGCCCTATGGTGTCCTTATGGCAGAAATTTATAGGGCGGATGAGCGGCGTTAGCCGCGTTATCCGCCGTTAATCGTCGGGTGTTAAGGCAGGATCGCGATATCACACAGCACCGGATCGCGATCGACCGCGATCTCGTTGTCGATCTGGGTGCCGCACCCGGGGCAGCAGAACTGGCGGAAAGACACGGCATCGTCGATGAACCGCGTGGGATCGCCGATCAAAGGATTGGAATCCGATACCGGATGATCTTCGCGGATGCAGGCGTCCTTGTAGTTCGCGTGGGTGGGGCCGAGATCGGTGCTGCATTTTGCGCAGGCCCAATAGGCGCCTTCGGTATCGCGCCGTGCCTGGAGGGCGATGCTGGCATCGAACAGTAAGTCGCCGTTCCGCTGATGCGCTGGCTTGCCATGGCGTTTCACCCGCGCCGCGCGCAGATCGGCGCGATACTTGCGCGTGGCAGCCACGTCCACTGTGCGGTCATCGCTGAGAATCGCGCCATAAATCGCGCGCGCGGCATCCGCTGTGATGGCATAGTCTTCGAGATCCTGTTCGATGTCGGCCGGTTCGCGATCCAGCGGATCGCCGAAGCCACCACCGCCGGTCCACCGCACCGCATATACATCTGTGGGATGCTGGATAAAATTCTCCTGACGCAATTGCAGCAGCTCATGGGCGCCGGTGACTTCGGAGGAATCCTCGATCATGTGCGAGCCGCGGTTCAGTTCGCCGATGTTGCTGTTGCGGATGAAGGTGTACGCGTTGGTCGTCGAGGGATAGCCCCCCATCATGCCGGGCGAAGTCGGGGTTGCGTTGCCCGAGGATAAAGTGTCTTGCGTGATGAAATCCGTGTTGTGCGGAATGAAGCAGCTTTCTGCCGAGAGCCCGCCGCGATAGCGCCCGGCGCCGCCCGAATCCGGCAATTCCTTGCGATAGAGAAACAGAATCGGGAAGCTCTGTTCGGTGTGCTCGATATTGGGCAGTTGGCAGATCGGGGTACGCGATTGGCCGCCAGTGTTGATGCCGTCTGCATGTGAGAACGCGCCGATCGCGCCACCGATCGGATCAATCAAGAGATAGCCATAGCGCTCGCCCCACTGGTCGGTACCCCTGAACAAGGTTGCCGGCCACTGACTCGTGCCGCCAATACACATGATGTCTTTGCGCATCTCGGCATCGGGATAAATCATTTTCGACAAAACGTTGTAGGCGGGGTACAGCGAGATCTCCATCGACTGAATCGGCGCGGTAGAGACCGAGGCCGGAAAATCCGCGCAGTTCAAAGTGCCGGGGGTGGGATCGAATTCAATGTGGCGCAGCGCGCCGCCGACCGCGAAGTATTGATCCCAACACAGCAGTTCAGTCACGGCGACCATAATCGCGCCGCGCCAACCGGAGTAGGTCGCGTTCATCGCCCCTTCCTGCCCGGCGGACCCATCGTTGGTGAAGAGTAGCTTGTTGCCCTCTTTGCGCAGCTGGAGCTGCACCTTGTGGGTTCGCCGATCCCCCGGACGGCACGCTTCGATATACGTCCGCTCCTGCCAGTAGCCGTCGGGGATCCGCGCCATCTTGGCGAGGTAAGCCTTCTCTGAGTTATTGATGATCTGCTTCATCACGCCTTTGACCGTCTGCGGCCCATAGCGGCGAATCAGTTCCAACACGCGATCGCGCGCGGTCGAATTGCCGGCCATCTGCGCCCGGAAATCGAGCGCCACCAATTGCGGCTTGCGCGAGGCACGCAGGTACACGGCTTCGATGTCGCGCCGGATCTCGCCGCGCTCAATGATCTTGATCGGTGGCAGCATGATGCCTTCGTCATACACCGATTCAGCCGAGGGACAAAAGCTGCCAGGGGTAATTCCGCCAATGTCGTACTGGTGCAGGCAGTTGGTTACCCAGCAGAAGAGCTCGCCTTCCCAGAACACCGGACACAGCAACATCACATCCTGCTGATGTGCGGCGCCCACCCACGGATCATTGGCGAGGAACATATCGCCTTCCTGGATGCCGGGATTATCAGAGCGAAATTCGAGCGTCCACTTCACCTGTGTATCAGTCACACCAGACATGTACTGCATATACGGCCCGAAATAGACGAACTCAGCGTCTTCAGTGAGCAGCGAGGGATTCAGATCGAGCGCATACATCGCGACTGGCGAACCCGAGAGGCGCTGGATGGTCGCGCCATGCTCCTCGTTGATCTGCCACAGATTGTGGCGCACCACTTCATAGGTCACGGGATCGATATCCGTGTCCCATGCGCTGTGCAATTTCAGCTTGGGCGAGATACGCAAGACTTTGGGTGGCACATAGGGATGGTTGACTCCATCAAAATCGACATCGGTGATTTCGCTGATCCGTGGCATGGGAATTTCCTCTGTGGTCGCGCTTAAGCCGCGACGCCGGTTTCGATCACAAAATTGCTGAGCGCGTCCATGCTGACCGTTTGCCCCGGGTGCACGACGATCGACGTGGTTGTCGTTTCAATCACGCATGGCCCGGTGAGTTGATTGCCGGGTTTGAGGCGATAGCCATCAAAGATGGGGGTGGGTGCCGCGCGTTTCCATTCCGCCCAATAAATTTCGCGTTCGCCGGTTTTCGCGTCGGCGGGAATTTTGTCGGTCAAGGTCGCAGCAGATTGAATACGCGGCTTGCGCGATTCGGCGCTCGCGCGCACGCGAAAGGTCACGCATTCGAGGCGCGCCCCCGGTAGCGAAGCCCCGTGCCCATAGAGTTGTTCATAGCGACGGACAAAGCGCGAGCGCAGACCTTCGAGATCAGCAGCGCTGAGTTGCCCGCGCTCCAGCTCCACTTCAACTTCATTGATCTGCCCGCGATGGCGCATGTCGATTGAATAGCGGAAGCGTTGTCGCTCGTCAGGAATCCCGTCCTCGGCGAGTTCCGCGCGACCCTTCGCGGCGAGTTCGGCCAGTAGTCCATTGATTTGTGTGACGTCGAACGGCGAGGACATGATGCGCACCTGTTCGTTCACATGCAGCGTGTCGGCCGACGCGGCGCCGAACGCACACCAGGTTGAAGCGGTATCCCCCTGCGGCACGATCACCCGCTTGATGCCGGCTTCGCGCGCGGTCACGCCCATGTGCACCGGGCCCGCACCACCAAACGCGAACAGCACGAAGTCGCGCGGATCGAGGCCTTTTTGAATGGTCGCTTTGCGCACCAGATCAGCCATCTGGAATTCTGCGATTTGGGCGACCCCACTCGCGAGTTCGTACAAGCTCATGCCCAGCTCGTCGGCGAGTGCCTGCAGACCAGCGGCCGCACCGGCTCGATCAAGTTGCATGGTGCCACCGGCAAAGTTGTCGGCATCGAGATAGCCGAGCACGACATCGGCATCAGTCGTGGTTGGCGTGGTGCCACCGCGCCGGTAGCAAATCGGTCCCGGATCCGCGCCCGCGCTCTGCGGACCAACGCGGATCGTCCTGGTGGTCTTGTCGATCCACACCTTGCTGCCGCCGCCGGTACCCATGGTCTGTACATCGACTTTGGGCAGGAAATATTCGTATTGATGGACCAGACTTTTATACGAGACAACGGCCTTGCCATCGTGAATGACGCCGACATCGAACGAGGTACCGCCCATGTCGGTGGTGATGATATTGGGCTCGTGCATGACTTCGCCCAGATACAGCGAACCCGTGACGCCAGACACGGGGCCGGAGTCGAGCGTCAGCAACGGCGCGCCACTCGCTTTGCGGACCGAGATGGTGCCGCCCGCGCATTGCGTGATCTGCAGCGGCGGTTGGTAGCCGAGTTCTTTCAGCTGGCGATCCAGGCGACTCAAATAGCCCACCGTCAACGGGCCGATGTAAGCGTTCAATGCGACGGCCGTGGTGCGTTCGTACTCGCCCCACTTCGGCGCCAGCTCGTAGGAGCAGGTCACATAAAGATGCGGCGCGATTTCGGCAGCGATTTCTTTGACCCGCCGTTCGTGTTTGGGCTCTAGAAATGACCACAGGAAGCAGATTGCGAGCGCCTCAATGCCGGCCTCCACCAAGCTTTTGATCGCGGCCCGTGCCTCGGCTTCATTAAGCTCGACCACTACCTTGCCGAAACAATCGACGCGCTCTGAAACACCGCGAATCAGCCGTTTGGGAATGATGGGCTCCGGTTTGCTGCTCTCCGGAATGTGTACGATGAGCTTGATATCCTGCCCGGACAGGCCACGCGAACCGCGCATGATGTGAATCACATCGTTATGCCCCATGGTCGTCAACAGTCCGACCTTGGCACCGCGGCGCTGAATGATGGCATTCGTGCCCGCGGTGGTGCCGTGATTCAGCATGGTGATTGAGGTCAGCAGTGGCGCGAGTTCCAAGCCCACTTTGGCGCCGGCGCGACGGAGTGCTTCGAGCACGCCATCGGCGAAATTCTTCGGGGTCGAAGGCGCCTTGGCGATCGTTAACCGACCGGTTTCGTCAATTAAAACGCAGTCGGTAAAGGTGCCACCGATATCAAGGCCGCAGAGAAAAGATGCCATTGGATAAGCCCGCTAGAGGATTGGGTGGGGTGGCCACGGCGCGCGTTGCTGTCACTCCCGGTAAAAGCGAGGGCTAGAATTAAACGAACGTTCAATGAAGATCAAGTGAAAACAATCGCATCGCTGTATCCCGGAGCGCGTAACGCCTCGCTAAACTACCCCCGGACCCGCGCCTCAACTTACCGACGGAGCTGCCTTAAGCCACATGCAACTCGAGGATTCCACGCATCGCGCCGCCGCGCCGCCTGTACCGTCGTTTGATCGCGAGGCGGTGAGCTCCCGTCTGCCACTCGTGCGCGGCCTGGCGGAAGCCCACCGTGGCTTGGTGATGGCGGCGGGAGAGGCCCGGCGCCAGCGCGCGGGCGCCGTGTTCTGTACGGATAAGCGAGACCAGGACTGGGCGTACTACCTCATTGAAGGCGCCTTGGTGGTCACGGGTGGGGATCGCGTGATTCGTGAACTCGAGGCAGCCAGTTCAGGCATGTTCGAATGCTTTCATGCACCGGGCCAATTGTGCGCTGGCGCGCGCGCAAAAACTGACGCCACGGTATTCCGCATCCCGCTCGCCGTGTTGGGACGTTATGTGAATCTCACGCACGTGGCAGCGGCCGCGTTGCCGGTAGTGATTGAGCTTGGCGCGGATGACAGTGCCGATGGACTCGAGCTTGCGCTCAGCATCGGCGTGCTCTCGCGGCTCGCACCGTCTGATATCCAGCGTCTATTGCAACGGGTGGAAGAAGTCCCAGTCCGCGCGGGCGAAGTGATCCTGGAGCAGGGCGGTGCGCCGGACGCCTGCTATATCGTCAAAATCGGGGTAGCGGAAATCGATGTGGAGCGCCACGGAGGAGGGCAGTATCGAGTCGCACTCAAGGGCCCGGGCGAATTTTTCGGTGAAGAAGCGCTGCTCGCGGGCGCGCCGCGTGGCGCCACCGTGCGCATGCGTGCTGATGGCGTGCTATTACGCATTGAGGCGGAAGATTTCCGCCGCCTGATCGCACCCTCGTATGTGCGGCCGGTGTCGCGCGCTGAGGGAGATGTGCTGGTTACCGCCGGCGCGGTGTGGCTCGATATGCGCGAACCGGTCGAGTTCCAGCATGGGTCGCTGCCAGCCGCGATTAATATGCCCGAAGCGATTCTCCGCCTGCGGTGTACGAGTCTCGATCCCCGGCAGCGTTACATTGTGTGCAGTGGTGAACCGGGGTACAGCGCGCTCGGCAATTTCATGCTGACTGCCGCCGGCCTCGAGGCCTATTACTTGGACGAATCCATTGGTCGCCTGGAAGCCACCAGCCGCATCCCCTTCGCGACCGAACTCGAGGTGGAGAATCACCAAAGTCTGCACGAGGTGCTGGCCCTGGTGGGCGAAGAAGACAGCAAATCCTCGCCTGCCGCGCCGGACGTCCTCCCGCCAGTCCAGGACGACACCATTCAAATTGGTCTGGAGGATGTGCGCGCAGCGGAACGTCAGCACTATCACCGGCGCCTGCGCAGGAACACGGCGCGCCTGATTACCGAAGCCGACGCGCGCGTACGTGCCGCCGTGCAAGAAGTAGAGATGAGCTATCTCACCGAACTTGAGAACAAGCATCGTCAGGTGCTGGAACTCAAGCGCAAGGTCGCCTTGCAGCAACGCGAGATTTGGAAGCTGCAGCAGGCTGGGCTGCGGCTCGCGCCGGTCGGCGAAACGACTGATCGTTGGCCGTCAGAAGTGAGTCCGGATAGTATTTGAACTCGCGCGCTGTGCGGCGCAAGCACCAAAGGTTCCAGTGATGGACGAGTTTCAACCCTGCGGGGTCATTACGATCACCACCGACTTTGGACACCGTGGGCCGTTTGTGGGCACCATGAAGGGCGTGATGATGTCGCGCTTCGCCAATGTCAAATTGATCGACCTGACCAACGAAGCCCATGTGCACTGGCCGGCTGAGGCCGGCTTTTGGTTGGAGCGTTCTTACCAGTATTTCCCGCGCGGCACGGTGCACATGGCGGTGGTTGATCCTGGTGTGGGTACGTCGCGCGAAGTGCTGGTCGTGGTCGGCGATGGACATATTTTTCTGGCCCCCGACAACGGCCTTCTGGCCGGGGTCGTTGAGCGTACCGGTGGCGTCGCGATTGCGGTGGATCCCGCACGCCTGATCCCGTTGGGGATAGATCGCTTAAGTGCGACTTTTCACGGCCGCGATTTATTCGCGCCGTTGGCGGCCGAGCTGGCGGCTGGGCGAATCACGCCGCACGCACTTGGCCCGCTAACCACCGACTATATCCCGTCGCTAATCGAGCCCCCGGATTGGCGGGGCGGCGAATTGCATGGCGTGGTGATCACTACCGATCACTTCGGCAATCTCATTACCAACATCGAACGCGCCGAGCTGGCGCGCCTGCATCGCCCACTCGTGCGGGCAGCTGGCCATGAACTCAGCGTCTATCGCACCTATGGCGATGTTGCACCCGGCACCTTGCTGGCGTTGATCAATTCCTTCGAAGTCCTGGAGATCGCGTGCGCCGAACAGCACGCAGCCGAGATCCTCGGCCTTGGTCGCGGGGGACCGGTGGTGGTGGTGGAGGCGCAGACGGGGTGAAACCCCGTCATCCCGGAAACGGCGCAGCCGTTATCCGGGATCCATGCTGAACATCCAACGCCCCTGGATCCCGGGTCTACGCCGCGTTGCGGCTTCGCCCGGGATGACGGGGCTTTAGGTTCGCCTACAATTTCCCCAGAAAATCGAACTTGCCGATCGGCACGCCGCTGTGACGCAGCAAGTTGTAGGCGGTGGTGTAATGGAAATAAAAATTCGGCACCGCCCAGCGCGTTAAGAAGCTTTCGCCGGTAAAATTGAATGCGCCAACTGGCGTCTTGATTTCGATCGCGCGGGATTCGGCCATCGCGAATTGTTCTGCCTTGAAGCTGGCGAGAAAATCCAGCGCTTTGCGAATTCTCGCCTGCAGCTCGTCGGCGGTGACTTCGGTATCTTCCCACTTTGGGGGCTCGGTGCCCGTGAGGCGGGCGGCAGCACCTTTGGCAAAATCCGTCGCCAGTTGAATCTGCCGCGCACAGGCGAACATGTCCGGGTAAAGACGCGCGGCGAGCATATTCGCCAGATCAAACTTGTTCGTTTCGGCGTGCGCAGCGGCCTTGTGTAACAGGGCCGAGAGATTTTGCAGCGACTGGCTAAAGCCGGTGATGATCTGGTTGAAGTAGGGATCGCGCATCAAGAAATCTCCAGGTGATTAAGTCCTTGACAGCTTAGCGTGGATCGCACACCAGGGTGTTGGCAATTTGTAATCGATCTCCTGCTAGACTCAAGGGCACCTCTATAAATCCGCTGAAGGCGTGCTGGTGGCGTGGCAACCGCGCTCAAAATGCGCATTTACTGTATGTAAACTTTGTTTTTTCGCGCGCTTGCGCCTTGCCATCATCGCCTTGAACGAATTTATAGAGGTGCCCTTCCGTACAAATTAAACGAGACGCCACATTATGATTAAGACCCCGCTGTGTCATCTGCTCGGTATTGAATACCCGATTCTGTCGGTCGGCATGGGCCTCAATATGGCGGGGCCGGAACTGGCCGCCGCGGTCTCCAACGCGGGTGCTTGCGGCGTGCTTGGCAGTGGCAGTCTGTCGGCAGCGGCCACACGCGAGCAGATTCGCGCGCTGCGGATGCTCACCGACCGGCCCTTCGGCATCAACCTGATTATGCCCATGCTGCAGGAAGGTCAGGTGCAGGTTGCACTCGAGGAACGGGTCCCTTTTGTGGTGTTCTTTTGGGGCGATCCACGTCCCTATCTGCCGGATCTCAAGCGCGCGGGGATCAAGGCGTTCATCCAGGTTGGCTCGGTGGAGGAGGGGCTTGAGGCGGGGACGTGGGGGGTTGATGCCGTGATCGCGCAGGGCATTGAAGCGGGTGGCCATGTGAAAAGTAAAACCTCGCTGTCGACCATCGTGCCGGCACTCGCCGAGGCGCTCAAACCACTCCCGGTGATCGCCTCCGGCGGCATCGCGAACGGGCGCGGTATCGCCGCCGCATTCAGTCTGGGTGCGCAGGGCGTGTCGCTCGGCACGCGCTTTCTCGCGACCCCTGAAGCGCGAGTGCTAGAGGCTTACAAGGACATGATCGTCAACGCGCGTGCTGAGGACACTGTTTACACGGGACTCTTCGATGTGGGCTGGGAGCACGCTGCGCATCGCGTGCTTAGAAATCGCGAAGTCGATGAATGGGAAGCGGCCGGCAGCGCGTCCCCTGGGCAGCGACCCGGCGAAGGTGAGGTCATCGGGCACTTGGAAGTGGATGGCACCACGCTCGACATCCCCAAATATTCCGTGCTGCCGCCAGTACTCGGCTACCAAGGAGAATTGCAACGGGCGGCGCTGTATGCCGGCGAATCTGTGCGGCTGATTCACGACATCAAACCCGCCGCCGAGGTCGTGCGGGATTTGGTCTGCGAGACTGATGACGTGCTGGCCAGCTTGCGCGGCTGAGCGCAGGGCATCGCGCAGGGCGCGGTCGATTATTGCGTCCAGCTCGCGCAGTCGGAGATCGGTGTGGCGAGTACCACTGTACTCCGCGATCGGCCCACGTTTCACATTCGATTGGCGGAAGCCGTCGCGCTCATCCGCGCCGCACGCGCCTGGCTGCAGGATGCGTTGCGCGACTTCGGCAGATTTGTGGAGGAGGCCACGGACGTGCCATTCGAGACCCGCGCGAACATGTTGCTCGCGGCCACCAATGCGACGCATAACGCCGCGCGTGCGGTGGATATTCTCTATACCACAGCCGGTGCGCACGCCAACTATCGCGGCAGTCCGCTGCAACGCGCGCTGCGCGATGGGCACGCCGCGACTCAACATTTTGCGATTGCCGGGACCCAATTCGAATCCGCCGGGCGAATGTTGCTTGGCATGCCGCCGCTGGCACGGCCGTTTATTTTGGCCTGAGATTCCTGCTCAACGGCGTGCGCAGCGCACTGGTCGCCGCGTGATCAATCAGCAACCCTTCCGGATCAAATTCTGGATCGCCCGTAATCACCACACCATACATGTCGCGCGCCCCATTGATGCTGACATAACCGTCGCGCACATCGTGCAGGACGCGTTGTGGCTCGCGCGTTTGTGGATCTCCCCAGCCACCACCGGCGTTGGTGATGTAGCGCGACATCGCGCCAGCGCGAGTGCGCCACACCGGCTCGCGGGCGAAGTAAAAATAGGTCCCGTTGGGATCAAGCGCCTTGGTCACGGGATCAAGCACGCCGGCGATGGGTGTGCTATGTGCATAAGCCGAGTCAGCGACCGGCACCAGATGCCCCGCGGTGGCCACCACGTCATCTTCAGGATCAAACAACCAACACGCGCCAGTCTTGCCGGTGCCCCCGCCGTGCACGCCGTTACCAGTGCCTTGCTTCAAGCGCAGGGGACTGCTGTAGTGCTCACCTGCGGTTTCCCAGTACGCGTCCTTGAGCACTCCCGCGCCACCCCGGTGGAACCCAGGACCGCCGGAATCGATCACATATTCTTTGCGGATTAACAGCACTGGCGCATCCTGCTCCATCGCTTCAGTGGCCGGATCGAGGCCGTTGACCATGTAGGTAACCGTGTAGGAATCGCCATCGTGATATTGATCCGCACCCCAGGGACCATGTTCGGCGCCCACGATGCCGATGTTCTGCCAGGGTGTGCCATCGGCGCGTACGCCGTGTGCGTTATGCACGGCGATACTGCCGTAGTCGCCGCCAAAAGCCTCCACGCCTAACACCTTGCCAAGCTCACGAAGAATCCCCGTGAGGAGTGCCTGCGTGACTTCCCAGTACAGCATGATGGCGCCGTGCGGTGGCTGCGCCGACAGCACGGTGCCGGGCGGGACCACGATATCGATTGGACGATAAGCACCGGAGCTGAACGGCGTCTGGCGGTCGAGGAGCAATTTGAAGGCGGCACCGACTGCGGTTTTAGTATCCAACGGACCGGCATTGATGCAAGTCCGCGCCTGCCGCGAGGAGCCACTGAGATCAACTTCGAGGCGGCCGCCATGCTTGTGGAGCTTCGCGCGCACCATGATCGGTTCGTCGTCGCCGGCACCGTCGGCGTCGAGTGGCTCTTCAGTGAAGTACACGCCATCGGGCACGCGCTCGAGCGCCGCGACCATCGCCTCCGCCGACACATCACAGCAGTAACGCACGGTGCCTCGAAACGCCGCTTCGCCGTAGCGGGTAATGCTTTCGAGAAGCAATTTTTCGCCCAGCTTGAGCTGTTCCGCCATGGTCATAAAGTCCGGCTGCAGAAAGCCGGCGAAGCGCGTGTTGTCAAACACCAGGCTGAAAGTCGAACGCACGGGCCTGTCGTTCTGAAAGAGCAGCATGGGACCGAGCACGAGCCCGTTCTCGTACACATTCGTCTTGGTGCCGCTAAAGCCGCCAGGGGTGACCCCACCCATGTCGAGTTGGTGCGCACGCGTATTGACGAAGGCGATGGGCTTGCCCTGGTAGAACACTGGCCGGATGAAGCAGGTGTCATTCACATGCGTACCCACGCGATAGGGATCGTTGCACAGCAAGACATCACCGGGCTGCAGATTGTCCACGCCGTATTCGAGCACGGTGTTGCGCACGGCATCTTCCATCGTGCCGAGAAACACCAGCAGTGAACTGGACACTGCAGGCATCGGGAAATCCATGTCCGGCGGGCCAGAGATCGTGATCGCGAAATCGTACCAATCGCGGATGATGGGTGAGAAGGCACTGAACATGAGGCCGGTGCTCATGTGCGCGACGGTGTAGCGCAGGCGATTGGACAATACCATCGCGGTGAAGCGATCACATTGATAGGTCTCAGTGAACTGTGCTTCGGTCCAGTCGCGGAGGCGCGTGGGACGTGGCGTTTCCAGATCGCCAGTACTGCTCGGTTGGCTGCTCATCGGAATATCCTTAAACGTTGCGCTGAATGTTGATCTCGCCATAGCGGCCAACTCGGCCAGTTTGGTTCTGCGTGATGTAGGTCGTCGAGAGCCCCTCGCGCACAATCGCCGGACCTTTAATTTCATCACCGGCGCGTAAATCCTCTCGCTGATAAATCTGCGCCAGCGCTTCCGCATCGGCCACATAGCGCAGCACACTCATCGTATGTCACCCCTGCAAGGTTGCATAGGTTCCAGAAATCAGACCCCAGCGCTGCGCCGCTGCGTGCCCCCCAACCCGTCGTTGCGAGGAGCCGCAGGCTTTGCTGCAATCCAGTTTATAAAGAGCGCGCTATGCGCGTTTTCTAATACATTGCTGCGCATTCGCTCGTAACGACGAGCGGAGGCGCCCAGCGTAACCCAAGCATTCACAGTACAATCCAGCCCCACTGTGTGCCCAACCTCAGGACCCTGACCCCGTGCCGTTGCTCGCCGAATTTTCCACCCTGACCTGGATACTATTACTGTGTGGACTCGCCTGTGTGCTGAGTCTCGCCGCCGGCGCGGGTTACCTTCTATTGCCGGTGGTCTGGCGCTCGCGCACCTTGTCTCATTTTCTCAGCTTCGCGACGGGCACCCTGCTCGGCGTCACCTTCCTTGAACTGTTACCGCACGCGTTAGAGCATCCCAATTCAGGCGGTCCAGAACAGATCATGGCCACCGTTCTGCTCGGCATCCTGGTCTTTTTCATCCTTGAAAAGGCCCTGATTTGGCGCCATGCCCATCACGGAGAAGCCAGCCACGGCCATCATCACCACGCGCCACACGGGCATCAGGCGGGGGCGTTGATCATGGTGGGAGATTCCTTCCACAATTTTCTGGACGGTGTGTTACTAACGGCCGTGTTCGTCAGTGATGTACGGCTTGGAATCCTGACCGGGATCGCGATGATCGCGCATGAGATCCCGCAGGAGCTCGGCGATTTCGCGATCATGATCGAAAGCGGCTTCTCGCGCAGCTTAACTTTCACCCTCAATGCCGTATCGAGTCTCGCGATGATCGTTGGCGCATTGCTGGCGTGGTGGCGGATCGAAGAGATCCAGGCTTATCTGCCGTTTGTGCTGGCGTTTACGAGTTCGAGCTTCATCTACATCGCGGTTGCTGACCTCATTCCTGCGCTCCATCGCGGCGTGCGTTTACGCGAATCTCTAGCCCAGTTGATCCTGATTGCGAGCGGCGTAATGCTGGTGGTGCTCTTTCATGGCGCGGAATCGATACCTTAGACAACGCTGAAAACTACCGGAGGCCTCCCATGACCGGACACACGCCGACACTCGCTGAACTCCGCCAACGCACCAGTATCAAATGGCAGGCTTATGGCCCCGACGTGCTGCCGGCGTGGATTGCCGATATGGATTTCGCAATTGCGCCGTCCATCCACGCGGCGCTGGAGGACGCTTTGGCGCGGGGCGACCTTGGCTATCCGCAATCCTATGCCAAGAGCGGTCTTGACGAGGTGTTTTGCGCGCGGATGCAGGCACGCTATCAATGGCAGGTGGCGCCGCGCCAGGTCGAATTTTTCAGCGACGTGGTGCAGGTTATCTATCTCTCACTGCTAACCCTGACCGAGCCTGGCGATGGCATCGTGATCCAGACACCGATCTATCCGCCTTTTCTGAACGCAGTCGCGGAAACGGAACGTCGCGCAGATATTTGTCCCCTCGTCCAGCAGCCGCGTGGTTACCAGATCGACTTCGACGCACTGCATCGCAAGATTGATGCGCGCACCAAGCTGTTGTTGCTCTGCCATCCGCACAATCCCACGGGGCGTGCCTACACGCGTGTCGAATTAGAAGGTTTGGCCGAGTTCGTGCTGCGGCATAACTTGCTCGTGATCTCTGACGAGATCCATGCCGATCTCATGCTCGATACGCGCACCCACATTCCGTTTGCCTCCTTAAGCGAGGAAATTGCCGCGCGCACCATCACGCTTACATCACCCAGCAAACCTTTCAATATCGCCGGCCTTTGTTTGGCCGTGGCGGTGTTCGGGAGTGAAGAACTGCGGCGCCGATTTCTGCGGATCCCGGCCCATGTGCGTGGCGGACGCAGCGCACTCGGGATGGCGGCCGCGTTTGCCGCGTGGACTACCGCGCAGCCTTGGCTGGACGCGACGCTCGCGCAATTGCGTAAAAATCGGACGCGCGTCGCCGAGTATTGCGCGCGTCACTGGCCGCAGGTCAAACACGTACCGCCTGAGGCCACGTTTCTAGGATGGCTGGATTTTCGATCACTCAAACTCGGCATGGAGCCGCAAAGATTTTTTCTTGAGCAGGCGCAGGTGGCGCTGGGCGATGGTCCGGCCTTCGGTGCCG
>CAMATU010000101.1 GCA_945861225.1 Klebsiella pneumoniae | reverse complement strand
CTCGCATGTTCCGAGTAATCGAGCTTCTCGGAAATCAGCTGGTGTTCGTTGGAAATAAACTTCGGCTTGATCCACCACACCAGCAAGGGCAGCACAATCAGTGAAATAACCATATTGATCGTCATTACCATCACCAGCAACAGCCCCATATCGGACAGGAACTTCAATTTGGACATGAAGTACCACGGCAGAATGCTGAGCAGCACGATGGTGGCGGTGAAGAAGATGGCTTTCCCCGAAGTTTGCACGGCGCGCTGGATCGCATCGCCATAGTGCCCGGAATCCTGGAACTCTTCGCACATGCGGCTCACAAGATAAATGCCGTAGTCGATACCCACGCCGATACCGATGCTGGCAATTGGCAGACTATTCACATCAAGGCCAATGCCCAACATCACCATCACCGCCTCCAGCAGCGAATTCGAGAGATTCACCGGCAACAGCAGGATGAAGCCGGCGACGAATGAGCGATAGGCCAAACTGGTCACCAGGAAAATGATCACATTCAAAATTGCCATAATGCGCCACTTGTTCTGATGCACTACGTCGTTAACCGACTGCTGCAACGCGATCGACCCCGTGGCCATGCGGATCGTGAAATTGGGGTGGTCGACGCCCACTTGGTCTACCGCCGCCTGCGCCTGCTTTAGCGCGAGATCCACGGTGTCCTGCTTATTGTTCTTGTACCACAGAGAAATGGTCCCATTGGAAAACGTGAAGTCGGACACGTGGCCATAGTTCTTCGCGTTGGAACCAAACAGCAGGCCGGTTACCGTGCCATAGATTTTCTCATCGACCGGATCTAGCGAGGCCCATTTGGGATTACCGCCGCCGAACAGCCGATTCGTCTCCGGCAGATAATCGGCGAAGGACAGGGTTGCTTCCGGTGGGTTCTCGTAGGATTCAATGATCCTTTGCAAGGACTGCATGGTCGCGACCGTATGCGCTTCGCGCAGGATGCGCGGGCCTTCGAGCCCGCCCTTCCCTTCAAAGACGATCTCCAAAGTCATCAAACCCGGAAAGTGCGAATTGATCGCGCGAACTGCGGTGTTGAACTCGGATTTATCGAATAGCAAATTGCTGCCTTCGACCGGGTTGCCGATCTGGAGTCTGGTTTGCAGCGATATCGCAACGACGGAAGTTATGATTACCACGATAGTGGTGAACTTGGCGCGCGGCCCGTGCGAGAGGCTGCCGATCACACCCAACATGCTGATCAACTTGTCGTGCCAAGTCTTCTCAGTCCCTTTACCGATCAACACATCGACATTTTTAGGCGTTGGCAGCCAGGACGCGAGTAGCGCAGACAGAAACACGTCGGTCGGAATAAGTGCAGTGGCCCAAAAGCCCGTGAAGATGGCAAAGCGCTGCATGACGGGAATTGGTGCAATCGCAATCAGGAACAAGCACACCAAGTCAGTAATAATCCCCAGAATTCCTGGCGCCATCATCACGCCAAGTGAAAGCTGGGCTGCTTTTCGGCGATCTTTCACTTCGTGCAGAATTTCGTAGTAGCGCTCCAGATACTGCACACAATGGGAGAACGCGCGCGCCACCAGCAACATCGGCACCACCATGATCAGCGGTTCGATGGGCTGCTTAAGCCAGCCGGTCAGGCCGAACCCCCACAATCCACCGACCACACTCACGGTGATCGGCGCAACCACCCCTGGAATGTTGCGCATATAGAAGATGAGCGAGCCGATGAGTGCAGCGGCGGTAATGCCAAAGATTTGCAACATCTGGGCCTGGTATTCGTATACCCAGCCCGTAAGCATCGGTTGGCCGGCGGCGTAAATCTCATGGTGTTCGTCGCGCTCTCTTTCCACCATGGCCTGTACGAATTTGAAAGTCGCGCCGTAATCGAGCGTGGATTCGATAAATGTCGCGGTCAGCAAAGTCGCGGTTTCATCCTGCGAGATGAGGAAGGTGCGCACGTTGTTGGAGCCATCGACTCGACGCTTGAATTCGGTAATTTCTTCGGCGTTGCTGGGCGCTGCCGCTTCCATCATCGGTTTGACTTCGACGCCGTAAGGCGTCGCTTCAGAGTAGCGCGCTTTTTCGGTCGCCACCGACAAGATCTGGTCGTGATCGACGGACGGTGCCAAATCGATATCGCGGGTCATGCGAAAAACTTTTTCGAGCGTCGCTGGGTTGTAGATGTCGCCGTCTTTGCGTTTGATCATCAATACGACGGTCAGCGGATTCCCAAAGTTGGGGTGATCCTTGAAAGTCTTCACGAACGCATGATTGCTGGGGAAAAGATCCGAGAAAACCGTTTTAACTTCAACGTTCCGTAATCCATACGTGAAGAACGCCGTGATCGCGATCAGAATGGTGACCGACAGGCCGCGATTCCCGATGACTTGGGCCGCGAAGCGGTGACGGAGTGAAGTCTGCATTGGTTTATTCGCCTAATGTTATTGGATTGGCTGCGAATTTCGCGGCACGGCGAGCTGTCGGCTGGAATCCCCACCCCACGCTTGCGCGACCAGCTGGTCGTTTGGCCCAATCAGATTGCTGTTAGTTCTTCGTATTCTTGTATCGACAATTGAGGCACTGCATCTTCTGGAGACGCTTTATTATTCTCGCGCGTGCCCAATGTCGATCCCGCAACGTTGCGCACCAATGGGTACGCATTGGCAACCGCTGCGTACCCGAATGCGGGTTGCGGCCTGACTATAGGGACCGTGCTGGGGGCTGTCAATTATCGGATTTCCTTACAAACTTGGTGTTGCGACGCATCAAATTGGGCTTGCGATGCACGCCTTCCTGGGTAACATTTACACTGCATCGATACCGTCATTCGATGTCACCCCTCCTGTTTAGACGTAGAGCAACAGGCCCAGCGATGAACCGTCAAGAACCCTTCGATTCACCAGAATCGCCGTTGCGGCCACGGGCGACTGCGCTGCTGCCGCGCATCGAAGAAATTATTTTGCATGAAGGATTTTCGCGGCTCACCGTAAGTGAACTCGCCGAGCGCCTGAGTTGTTCGAAGCGCACAATTTACGAAATTGCACCGAGCAAAAACGCGTTGGTGCTGAATGTTCTGCGCGAATTCTTTGCGCGAATTCGCTCCGATGCTGACGCCGCCGCCGCGCTCCGCGATGCACCCGCTGAAAGTCTGCATGACTATTTGCAAGTTGGCGTGCGCGCCGCGCAACGCCTGAGTCAGGAAACCGTGACCGACATTCGACGTTGGGCACCCGCCTTCAGCGTTTGGAAAGATCACGTTGGATTGCGAGTACAGGGTTTCTGCCTATTGCTGGAACGCGGCATCCACGCCGGGGCGTTCCGCGCTGTACGTCCGGTGCTGGTGGCTGAACTCGTGTTCGCAAGTTTGAGCCGGATGTTGGAGCCAGGATTCTATGCGGCGACCGAAATTTCGGTATCGGAAGCTTTCCAGGAACATTATCAACTGTTGTTGGCGGCGTTAGCGCCGGGGAAAACGTAGCATCGATCTCTCGTCATCCCGGGCAGAGCTGCGGTCAAAGCCGAAGCCCCAGCGAAAGCTGGGGAGCGCAGACCCGGGATCCAGGGGCGCTTTATGCTCCGTATGGATCCCGGATAACGGCTGCGCCGTTTCCGGGATGACGGGTTGAGTTCATATCGCGGGAGGCTCCGGCGCGGGGTTTCAACCCGCTAACGCCGCGCAATTCGCCAGCACGGTTTCGGGATTGGCCTCCGGCGGAATCGTGCCGAACAACAAATCACCAACTTCCGGTGCCGGCAACGCGCCGACCGCAGCCCATACGGCAGCTGGTAATCCACCGCCGATCCCGCGACCCGCACCGCGTAATTCGCGCACCCGTGCCAGCGACAGCTCTCCGCACAGGCGTAAGTCGATCCCATCGATTGCGGCTGCGGGATTTTCCAGCAGCGCAGGCGACACTGCCATGCAGGTCACCCAACCATAGTGATGGGCCGCATTCGAAAGCGGCGCGTAGGCATCGATCTCGTCCGCACTCAGGGGCTCGTTTGCTGTGCGAGTGAGCAATAGCCCCGCGATGGTCTTGTCGGAAAATCCGCGTAAGGCGGTAGTAATCGCGGTGCTTATGTCATCCAGCGCGTCGAAATCCGGGCTGCCATCCGCGCCACACGCCAGCAGCAAATCGCGTGGCGTCGGCACGCGTAACACCAGATCGACCTCGTCACCGAGCTTATGTAACACCGCGTCAATGCACTCCGTCGTATAGCGCAGCGCAGCGGGGTCCGTCAGTACGTTTTTACCCCGGGTAAGCGGGTCATCAAGCGAGTTTGCCGCTGCCAACCCAGCCGCCGCGATATCGATGGTGAGCACCTCGGTCTTAATGGCCTTGCGTGCCTGAATCACCGTGTTCGCGTAACGCGTCGCCTGCGTTAGCCAGTCGCTCGCTGAATTCGCAAATACCCGATGCGCATACGCATCGAACTCAAGCCACAGGACGCGCCCGCGCGCGCCCTGGAGATAATCCCGCAAAATTCTTGGCGGCATCGTTAATTACTGCGCCGATCTATTTCCGGGATCGCAGGGCTTCTACTTGCGCTTCCAGTTCGGCGATCCGGACGTCCTTCGGATTCGGCATCATGACCGAGACAATCGCATCCGCCGGGCAGGTGTTATCCGGCGAGCCGCGGTAGAGCAGCGAAATATCCTTCCAGGACCCATAGAACGGCACTTCACTCGGTGGCTTGGGAGTTTCCCATTCCTTGACGAACGCGTGGTATGGCTTGCCTCGTTGCTTGCGATTTTCGCGTTCGGCCTGGCGAAGCTGCGCGGTTGCTGCGACATCTACCGCGCCGCTCTTCTCGTCCAGCATTACGTGATAGACATTGCGCACACTGCGCATGGAAATCAATTCGTCGAGATAATCCTTGGCGACGAGTTCTGGATCGCGCTCGAGCACATCCCCATAACCGCCACCGCCACCCTGGGTAATCATGTAGAGCTCGCCCGGCTGCGCGAATTCGAGCTGCAGGCCCATGTGATGCGTTGAATATTTCGCGTTCGGGAACGGCCGCTCATTCATGATTTCGGGAATCGTGAAGCGCAGCAGGTCGCGCTGATCTTTCATGACCTCGAACACATTCACGCCTTTGACCTTGCACAGCGGCAAGGTCCCCGGCGCATAGCCGCCGAAGATGCCGTAGGTGGTGGGAAACTTGGAGCCCAGACTGCAGCACATGAAGCCCCACATCGAGGAGTCCTTCATGGTCGCGATCTGTTGATAACCATGCCCCCCACGGAATTTCCCGAAGCCCTCGGCGTCTTTCATCAGGCGATGCGGCACGATCTTCATCAGCGGGACTTCTTCTTCGATCAATTCCTGCTCGCCGATATCCGCCATTGGCGCAAAAATTGGTGCCAATGAATGTTCACCATCGCGATTCCAGCGTGCGGCACCGCCCATGCCATTCAAATCCGCGCACACATTACCCACCAATTCACCGTACTGATTTATCCCGCCATAGAGGAAGGTCACGATCATGTTGTACCAACCGGCAATGATGTCGGTCGCGCGATGGCTGGAGCTGTAAAGGTATTTCGGCACTCCGATTTGGATCGCGGTGAAGCCTGGGAAGAAGGTCATCATGCTTTGCGCGTTCGGTGCATCCGGCGAACAGTGCAAGGCCGAGCGACGATCGGTTAATACTGTCATCGGCGCAAACACCGCCTGATTGCGCGGCAGATCAGGCCATACGAAGCTCAGAAACTCCTGCGCCAGCATGCCTTTGAGGGAGGCAAGCACGGTGTTATTCGGCCGATTCAGGAATTCTGGCGAGGAGCCGCGGAAATCGATGATGAGTTCATCATCGCGCTTATCAAGTTCAAGACGAATTCGGATCAGGCAATTCTCGCGCAAGGTGCCATCGGCAAAGCAATTCGTGCGAACTTTACCGTCTGGCCACGCACGGAGGCGTCGGCGGACTTCGGTTTCCGTATCGGTCAAGGTTTTGCGCATGGTCGCGAGTACCGCATCCACCCCGTATTCTGCGATCGCTTCTTCCACGCGCGCCTTCATGCGCATCGCCGCAAAAAATTTCGACTTCATTCCCTCGAGCTGGAGTTTTGGTTCGCGCACCGAATTCTGCAGAAAGGTGAGGATGTCGCGTTTGAACTCGAAGTTCTCGCCGACCTTGATCGGCGACATCTTGAGACCTTCGTCAAACGGGGATTCTGCAGCGGAAGGCATGCCACCCGGTTCGATCGCGCCATTTTCGCCTTCATGCACGATGGCGCCGGTAAAGCACACCAACTCTCCCTGGTGAAAGACGGGAATCACCAAGCTTTGATCGGTGTTGTGGATGTTGCCGTAGCGCGCATCATTGTGCATGAAGATATCGCCGTCCTTGAGACCGACGGTCGGATCATCACGCCAATATTTCAGGATGAACTTCACTGGGTGCTGCGTGAGTACGGAGAAGATCAGCACGCCGCCCATACTGGCCAGTGCAAGGTCACCATTCGCGGTCCATACGCCGGAAATAAGATCGCCCCATTTGGCACCGGGCGCGGCTCCCATCTGCTCGACCATGTCGAAAGATTCGTTACAGGCCGTCTGCAACTTATGGCGCACGAGGTTGATCTGGTCTGGATTCGCGAAGGCATCCAGCGCCGCCTGCTCGCGCGGCGTGGTAGGCACCACACTATGGTCTTCCATGATCTCCTCATCGGGCCCGAGGAAGAGCACATTGTCTTCCAGGAATTTCTCGATAATCGACTTTTCTTGGTCGCCGCCCATGGCCGTTACCTCTTAAATTTGTGTCGAAATTTGCGCGCGAATGACTGCCGCCACGCGCTACCTAATCTTTCACCATCCACGCCGAGCCTGACAGCCCCATCGTGAGGGTCCAACCGGGCTCGACCAGATAAGTGGTCCGCGGGGATTCAATGAGTGCCGGCCCTTTCACTTGCATCCCTTCCAGTACATGGTCGTAATCGTAAACGCCGGTGCGCTGCGGGTCACTCAGCTCCGGGAACCAGCAATCGCGATGCGCGCGAGCCTGTGGCTGCGCGGGGATTTGCTTAGTTGAACGATGGAGATCCAGTCGCTCGTGCTCCACATAAGACACCACGCGGATCACGTTTACGCGCACGCCTGCTTCCGGCGCCTGACTGCCTTCGCCGAAGCGCGTGGCATAGTTCACGCTGAAGCGATCCAGCAAGGTGATCACATCCTGCATGGATTTCAAACGACTCAGCGGACTGGTGACGCTGATTTGTGCGAGCTGATTGCCGTAACGCATGTCGAGTTCCACGCGGGTCTTGATATCACTCGGCGGGATGCCTTGGCGGGCGAGATCTTCGCGACCACGCTCTTCGAGTTCTTCGACCGTCGCATTGAAGACGTCGAAATTCTCCAACATCTTGCGTTGGGTGGCATCGTAGAACATCAAGTACAAGGATTTTTCATGAATGTGCAGCGCATTCATGTTGCCGGCACCGAGCGCCGAGAACACCGAGCTGAACGGCGGAATCAGAATCTTGGAAATTCCGATGGCGCCCGCGTAACCGCAGGCGTGAATCGGGCCACCACCGCCGTAACTCAGGATGACGAAGTTCTTCGGGTTGTAACCCTTGACCGCCACTTCCTTGAAGATCGCCGCCGCCATGTTGGCATCGACCTTACGTTTAATTGCCTTCGCGCCGTCAATTAGCGACATCCCCGAGGCCTTGCAGATGTGCTCCTCGATCGAGCGTTCTGCGCGGCGCTTGCTGATCTTGATCGTGCCACCGGCGTAATTCTCTTGATCGAGATAACCGAGGACGAGATTCGCATCGGTAGTGGTTGGCAGGACCCCGCCACGCCCGTAGCAGGCCGGTCCCGGATCAGAGCCCGCGCTGTCCGGCCCCACTTCGATGGCTTCCCACATCCGGTCATAGCGCGCGATCGAGCCACCGCCCGCACCAAGCGTATGCAGGTAGGTCATTGGAGTGCTGACCAACCAGCGATCAATGACCGGGTTGAAATCGTAAAACTTCACGCCGTCTGCGGTCACCAGACCGATATCGAAACTCGTGCCGCCCATATCGGTGGCGATGATATTCGGTTCTTTGAATTGGCCAGAGATGTAGTTGGCGGCTTCAAGACCGGCCACCGGTCCCGAATGAATGGTCTGCAGCGCGTGCGTGGAATTAAGTTGGGCCATGCCAGAGGTGTTGTGCACTAACAGCATGGGCCGCGTGTAGCCGTTCTGCCGGAGCACGATTTCCAGCGACGACATGCCGTGATACATCTGATCGTGCAGATACGCATCGAGAATCGCCGACATCGTGCGCGAATACTCCGCCTTGCGGCCGGCCACCCGATGCGAGACCACGATCGGGATCGCACCCAGCACGTGGGTGGGGTATTCCAACAAAATAATCCGTTCCACTTCCTTTTCGTGCGACGGATTAACCACGGCGTTGACCAGTGCAACCACGAAGGCCTGCGCGCCTTCATCGACCAATTTGCGCACCTGGCTGCGTACATTCTCTTCGTTAACCGCCAGGACTGCGGTGCCCTTGTAGTCAATGCGTTCTTCAACGCCGACAATCAGGCGTATTGGCACCAAGGGCAGCGGCCGATCTGCGCCGGGAATGTCGGTTTGCTCCATATCGGACAGGCCATCGCCATAGCCACGCGCACGCATTAACGGCACTGATGATTCAAAGCCGGCGGTCGTGATTAAGCCGACTCGCGGACCGTTGCGTTGAATCAGCGAGTTGGTGCCGAGCGTCGTACCGTAGCGCACCGCATCGACCGCACTCAACACGTCGCGCACCGATTTGCCAAGGTCTGCGCAAGCTTTCTGCAGCGCTTCCATGAAACCCGCCGCGAGATTGTGATGCGTTGTCAGTGCCTTGGATTCGACATACTGATTATCAAAAGCCAGAAAACAATCGGTGAAGGTGCCACCGATATCAACACTAACCCGCCGCATTGGTTGACCCCTCTCCGCGCGCATGGCGTTCTTTGAGTTTGTCGATGTCGAGATCAATATCGTGCGTGAGCGGATGGCCCGGCGGCAGATATTCGTTTTCGATCAGGGTGCCGCAGCTCGGGCAATAAAATTCAATGATCCGGCACCACTTGGGATCCGGCGCATAAGTAAAGGGATAACTTGCGTCGAGGATCGGGTGATGGATCTCCTGGGGATCGCGGTTGTAAACCAGCAACCCTTCCTTGTAATTACTGCGCGCCGGTCCAATGTCGTGATCGCAGCGCCGGCAGTGCCAGCGTTCCTTATCAAGCGCGATCTCGAGATATTCGGTGATCGCTACGCGTTGCTTGCTCATGCCTTACCCTCCTCCAGTACGAGGTCTTGATTGCTAGTGACGCGGAGATGCCAGTTGGCGTCCACCAGGCACGTCAGATAATCCCCCTTCACCAGAAACGGGCCTTGACAGGCCATTCCTGCGGTGAGGTCTTGGTCGTGATAAACGGTTACCGGGCTCGCCGCAATCCCCAGCAATACGGGGGTGGTGCCGCTGACCGCAGGCGCGCCCGCAGCCGGGGCCACGTCCTGCGCGAGTTTCGCCACCGGCAGTTCGAACACGGCCTTGAGCGTGAGACGCGGATCGCGGCGCTGATCGAGGTTGACAGAATCGCCCTGCAGGACTTCTTCCTGCACGGAGTCGCCGGCGGCAGACCACAGCGAATAGGTATAACTGCAAGAATCAGCGGCGACCCCTTCGCCCGTCATATCGCGCCGCGCGCGCGCGTTCAGTTCAGCTTTAAGCGCGCCAACTTTGCTCAGGTTACCGACATTAAGCGGGACTTGGTATTCGTGTGCGAGATGACTGAAGCCAATCCCGAAAGCACTGAACACTGCCGCGAGGTGCGGCACGATGACGCGCTTCAAACCCACGGCCTTGGCGATCCCGGTCACAATGATCGGACCGCCACCGCCAAACGCCAGCAAGGCGGTTTTCGCGATATCGGCGCCAGCTGCTTTGAGGATGCTGGTGAGTTGGGCGCCAACCTGGGCTTGAAACGCCTCGATGATCGCGCGCGCAGCTTGCTCCGTGTTCAACCCCAGCGCCGCGCCGACTTGCGCTTGCACGGCCTGCGCCGCGCGGTCCCGATCAAGTTTGAGTTCACCGCCGAGGTAACGATCTGGATCGAGAATGCCGGCTAACAGTAACGCGTCGGTTAATGTCGCATTGCTGCCGCCCCGCCCAAACGACGCCGGCCCCGGCACCGCGCCAACGCTTTCCGGTCCAATCTCGATCTGGCCGTTGACCACCGTCACGATTGAGCTGCCACCGAGCCCGAAGCTCTGCAATTTCGGCAGCGCGAACGAGGTGGGCAAAGCCTCGACTGCACCATAGGGCAGCGACGCGAATTGCTGGTGATGGATCACAGAAACGTCGGTCGTGGTGCCACCGATATCCATCGCGACGACCGATTCCAATCCGTAGAGGCTGGCGTACGCCAGTGCGCCTTCGAGACCACCGCGCGGCCCTGAGCCCCAGGTTTTGATCGCGGTGGTCTTAGCCACGCGCGCCGAGTCGCCATCGTTTCGAAAAATAAGCAGTGGCCGCTTGAGATGCTGGCTCTTGCAAACGTTCTCGGCGCCGTACAGAAAATGCTCCATACCCGGGTGCAGGTAAGAATTGATCACTGCGGTGGCAACCCGTCGCGGCAAATCGAGATCATCGACCAGTTCAGTTGAGATCAGGAACGGGATGGCACCCAGGAGATGGCGCGGATAGCGATCAAGCAAAGCGGATTTAACGTGCTGTTCAGCCGCCGCAGTTCGCAGGCAAACCACCAGGCGCTGCGCACCCACCGATAACATCTCATTGATGATGCGCGTCAGGTCATCACCATTAATGGTGCCTTCAGCGGATACCGCAATTGCCGCTGGCCGACTCGGCACCATGGCGCGCCACAACGCGCTATCTCCATAGAGCGCAGTTGCGCCGTACACCGTATCTTCCTGTCCAGCCTCGACCAGCAACGCCACTGGCACACCCTTGTGTTCGACGACCGCGTTCGTGCCGGAGGTGGTCGAGTAACGCAGGCATTCGGTCTCGCGAATCAGTCGCGCAAAATCTTCTTCACCGAATAACTCACGTGAACCGCGTTTCATCGCGTCGATGAAACATTGCGTTAAGTCATGCGGTGTAGTGACCGACTTGGCGTGCACCATCCGCGCGCCATCGCTGATGCACACGTCGGTGAAAGTCCCGCCGTTGTCGATATTGACCAGAAATCCCATCTTCGCTCCCCTCCGGTTTACTGGGTATTGTGTCGTCAGTGCGCTGGCCCATGGACTCGCGCGCATTCCTGTCCACGCCGAACGTGCAACGGGGAATGGACTAAGGCGAGATAAAAAACTGGGCAAGCAGCGCGCATCGCTGGGGGTCCTAAGCGTATCGACCATCAACGATGCGGTACGATTTAACATCAGTTCGTACCGTGACAGCAAGGGCTGCGGCACACCTATTTATTGCTGCGATGCATCAGTCGAAACGACTGCGCGCGTCACCCACCGATTACGCGACTCGCGAGTTAGGATGCACCAGCACATCGCAAGTTTTTTTTCTGACCCAGAGGACTCAAGAGTGAGCACATTGGACATGACCACACGCCGCGCAAACCCGGGGCGAATCCTGATCGTCGGCGGCGGTACTGCGGGTTGGATGGCAGCCATCTCGCTGGCGCGGGCGTGGCTACCGCTCGGCGCAGAGATCACGTTGCTGGAATCCGACGCGATTGGAATCATCGGCGTGGGCGAAGGCTCAACGCCCAAGATGCGCCGCTTTTTTCAGAAGCTCGGCATCCCGGATCAGGAATGGATGCCGCATTGTAATGGCACTTATAAATGCGGGATCCGCTTTCCAGGCTGGTCGACCAGACCCGGCTTCGAAAGCTACTACCATCCATTCTTCTCCATGAGTGACGATCCCTTCATTCGCGCGTTCTATCAGAATATGACCTTGCGTCAACGGAACCTCGATGCCCACGCGCTGCCGGATACTTTCTTTATCTCGAACTATCTCGCCAAGCATTCACGCGCCCCCCTCCCTGCATCAGATCTCAACTATCAAGCTGACTATGCCTATCACTTTGACGCGCGGCTAATTGGCGACTTTCTCAAGCAGAAATCGCTCGCGCTGGGGGTACGGCATGTCGTCGATACGGTGACTGGTGTGAAGCAGGCGGAATCCGGCAAAATCCTCGGCGTGGAAACGGCCACCCAGGGTTTTATGGGCGCCGATTTTTTTATCGATTGCTCAGGTTTCGCGAGCGTCCTGATCTGCAAGGCGCTAGGGGTGCCGTTCAAGTCTTACCAGGATTTCCTGTTTAATGATCGCGCCGTCGCACTGCCGACGCCGCATCCGGATGCAACGACCCTGCGCTCCGAGACTTTGTCTTCTGCGCTCAAATTCGGCTGGGTGTGGAAAATTCCGCTCACCAATCGACTGGGCAATGGGTATGTTTATTCGTCCCAGTATGTGGATGCTGAGCATGCGGAACGGGAACTCCGGACGCATCTTAATTTACCTGCCGACGATCAAACCGAGGCGCGTCATCTGAAGATGCGAGTTGGCCGCCTGGCGCGCGCCTGGGAGAAGAATTGTCTGGCGATTGGCCTCGCGCAGGGGTTTATCGAACCGCTGGAAGCCACTGCGCTGATGATCGTGCAGGATACTGTCGAGACCTTTATCGAGCAGTACCAAAAGGGTGGCTTCACACCAGATCACAGCGCGGAGTTCAACACCAAGATCAATCTCATCTTCGACAGCATCAAAGATTATGTTTACCTGCACTACAAGCTGAACACGCGCCGCGATACACCCTACTGGATCGCGGCCAGGGACAACCCCCATATCTCCGCTTCAGTCGCCGAAATATTGGAGGTGTGGGACGGTGGCGGTGATTTATTAAGTGAGATCAATCGTCAGAGTGAGCGCATGAGCTACAGTCCAACTTCGTGGTTCTGCATTCTCGCGGGCATGGGCCGCTTCCCGCGCAAACCACCGCGTAAGCCACGGCGTGACATTCCAGTGATCGATCCCGCCGGCCCCCGGCAATCCTGTATGGACATGCTCAAACACTTTCCTGATCACCGCAGTGTGGTGGACGGGATGCGACGTGCTGGTGGGTAAGCAGGCGGAATCCCACAGGCCTTGCTCTGGCCCAGCAGGAGCGCCTTCCGGCGCGATGGCAATCCCTCGGCTTTGATCGTCGTTCGTCGGCTCCCATCGCGCCTGAAGGCGCGCCTACAACAGGGAAGAATTGTCCATTGCGCCTGAAGGCGCGCCTACAATTGACGGACCAGATCGCAGCGACAGGGAGGTGATTCGAAGGTAACGCGAAGTGGGTGGGCTAAGGTCCTGCGCGTGGCAGGTGCGGCGTGGCCGCGATAAAAATCTCCGCAGCAAGCGCTGCGGAGATTGAGGTCGAAAACCGTTAGGTTCCCAAGCGACGGATTGCAGCTTCCGTCGTGTACTTCTCGTACATTTCCAAGCCATCCTTGCCGTGGTTGCGCAGATCCTTGGTGCCACCTTGCGTGTGCTCGGTGTGCTGGAAGGACGTGATACGACCACTTTGGATATCGTGCGAATGCACATACAGCCAGCTCCACATGCCAGTGGTTTTGCCGGCTTCGGAGTTGTGGAAACGGCCATCGGGTTTGGAGAAGTTGTCGAAGCCCGCTTCCCACTGCTTCCAGACCTGACCGCGACGGTCATAGCTGTTCATCGTGATCGGGGCAATCGTACGGGCATCGTACCAAATCCGCTTCTTGCTATACGGTGCACGCGGGTAGCCCGTTGGTTCGAGTTCGACCACGAACACTTCCGGAACCAGCGAGAACGAGGAATTCCAGAACTTCGTGCCGGACTTGCCGCCGTGGCGACCAAGCTTCCAGTTGTCGTCCGGGCTCCAGCCACCGTTGGTAGCAAGCATGGCCGGACCGCGGCCCACGAGCTTGAAGTTGCCCCAGGTCAAGGTCGGGTCACCCGTCATCCAGGCGTCCGTCAGATAGAACGTAGAACCGGCGATTACTGGCTCAAAACGCTGGTTGGTCGGGAACCGACGCACGCGCTTGAAGGCCGGCAGGTAACCGAAGAAATCCGGGTACTTGGTAGCGTCATATGGCCAGATATTGAGAATCGAGGTGCCCTTCACGTCGTTGGGGTAATCCCACACAGCCGACTGGTAACGCAGTACGTTTTCGCCGGTTTTGTCGAGCGGGGTTGCCATGTACGGCTTCGGGTCCATCTTGATGCGGCAGGTGCCTGCCACTTCGCACCACCAGAAATTGTAGTGGTACTGTTCGTTGCCGTCGGCATCCATGTCGTATTCGTCGATGCAGTACTGCGCGATGTCGTAACGGCCCCAACTCAAGTTGTGAGCTGCAATGACCTGGCCAGCCTCAGTGGGGTTAACCCACGGCAGACCACCGATCCAAGGCTTGCCTTCCAAGGTGGTGACATTGCCTTTTTCGTCGAACTTCGCCATGCCCTGGTGGCGCATGCTGGCATCGAGGTAGTCCGGCGGGTTTAGCTTATAGACGTCACGTTCGGTGGCGACCACATCGCATACGCGGCCCTGTTGTTTGATCTGGATGTAAGTCACTTCATCCATCAGATCTTTTACGTGGTCGACATTGTCAGCTGTTAGCTTGTCGCCAACATTGACCTTGCCCTTGGTATACAAACCGATGTCGAGAAGTTCGTCAGGATAGGCACGATCAATTTTGCCGTCTTCCGCGATAACGTCCCACAACGGCCGGAGCACCCCTGCGCTAAATCCTGCACCCATGGTTTGCAGAAAATGGCGGCGAGTGAAGTCCTTACCGTATTTCATAATGTGCATTGAAACCTCCTTCAGCTAGCTAATCATTAACCACCTTCACGACATCCTGAGTGTCAGTGGCTTTACGCGTATGCGTTTCAAACACCGCCTAGCGACTTCATGTCGCACCGCTCGTGCGGTGGCGAGTTCTTAAGAACGCTCTTGTCTCCTCCCCTGCCTCGCAGATGCTACGGCAAGTTCGGATTCTGTCACGGGAGGCGGTTGTG
>CAMATU010000100.1 GCA_945861225.1 Klebsiella pneumoniae | reverse complement strand
GTCCAGGTAGTAGCCAGATTTCTTCTTGCTCGCCACCGATTTGGCTGTGAGTTTATTGATTACCTTTGGCATTGAACCCTACCCCTAAAATGCCCACCCATGAAACTACCCATAAAATATACCCGGCTACCCATGGAAGTCAACGGACGCTGGCGGAAGGTAGAATCGACTATTTCGGCCATAAACAGGACGTTGGCGGAGAATAGCGGTGTATGGTCAGGCGGACTCTCTCTCCGCCAAATAATAAAGCCCCCTTGTGGGGCTTTATTATTTGGCGGAGAGAGAGGGTTGACGAGAACCCTTCGGTTCGAAAAATTCGCAGCGCGAATTTGAACGCACGTGGTGCTGCAAGGGCGAGGCCGCGCGAGAAGCGTGGACGATTCAATCCCTCTGGAAAAGGTGTGCGCTATCGCGGAGTATCACTGCTACCGTCGCTGCGCAACTCGCGCGGTATAGTCTTTGCAGTTCCTAACAGTAGCCCGTCCCGCGTATGGCCGATCCAAATTCCGATCTTGAATTGCTCGACGTGGTCAATGGCGAGGACCAAGTCGTGGCCCAGGCATCCCGCGGCAAGATCCATCATGCGCGTCTGCGCCATCGAGCAGCCCATATCATGGTGTTCAATCCGGCGGGCGATTTCTTCCTACAACGTCGCGCTTGGTGGAAGGAATGCGCGCCGGGCTTGTGGGATACCTCGGCTGCGGGGCACCTCGGCGCCGGTGAATCCTATGCAACCGCGGCAGCACGTGAGCTTACCGAGGAACTGAGTGTGTCGGCCCCGATCGCGCTTACTCGCTTCTTTAAGCTGCCCGCCGCCGCAGAGACGGGTTTCGAATTCGTGGAAGTATTTATGACGACTGTCACGCAGCCGCTGACACCAGACCCGGCTGAAATCATCGACAGCCGATGGTGCACCGTGCGCCGTCTCGATTTCTGGTTGGCAGCCGAACCCGCCGCGTTCACCGGCACGTTCCGGCAGATCTGGGCGCGCTGGCGCGCCATGAAGGCTCAGGCCTAATCTCGTGACGGGGTTCCCGCTGGCAGTCATGCCAACGAACAAATTCCACGCTAGAATCAGCTGTGCGCCTTACGCAGGTAGAAGCCGAGATGATTAGGATTATCGTCGTCGACGATCACCGACTGGTTCGTCGATGTGTGGCTGCCAAGCTGGAGTCCATTGCAGATTTTCAAGTCGTGGCGGAGGCCGAGAACGGCGAGCGGCTGCGCGAGCTGATTGATGACGTCAAGTTCGACGTCATTCTGATGGACCTCAACATGCCGGGGATCGGGGGGTTGGAGAGCACCCGTCGACTGCTCGCCAGCCACCCCGAGTTCAAAATTATTGGACTGTCGATGTATGTCGATGGTCCATATCCGCGTCGCTTTCTTGAGTTGGGCGGCGCAGGATACGTGAGCAAGGACGCTGATACCGAGGAACTGGTGCTTGCGATTCGCGAGGTGTCGCGCGGGCGTTCCTATATCAGCCGTGATGTCGCTCAGCACGTGGCGGTGAGCACGATCCTCCGCCGTACAGAAACAGGCAGTATTCAGAATCTCACGCGCCGCGAGATCGAAGTCTTGCAGCGGATCAGTCTCGGTCTAAGTGCAGACGAGATCGCCAATCGGATGTCCCTCAGCATCAAAACCATTGCCTACCATCGACGCCGCCTGATGGATAAGCTCGGCGTTTCGAATGATGTGAAACTCTCCCTGATTGCGTGCAGTCAGGGGCTGGCCGATCTTGTCGATACGGATATCGCCAAACCCTCGAAAAGTGCCTAACGCCGGCGTCAGTGTGCGCAGTGTCAACTTAGCGCCGTGCGCTCCACACTGAATTAATGACGCACAGCCCCGTGGCGTTTGATTCCCGCGAACGTTGTCGGCGCCTGCCGACTGCACCCGGCGTTTATCGCATGTTGGATGCAAACGGCACAGTCATCTATGTGGGTAAAGCGCGCGATCTGCGCAAGCGAGTCACGAGCTATTTCAATCGCAATCTTGGACAGACAGCCAAAGTGCGGGCGATGGTCGAGCAGATCCGCGATCTTGAAGTCGTGGTCACGCGTAACGAAACGGAAGCGCTGATTCTCGAAAGTAATCTCATCAAGGAATTGCGTCCGCGCTACAACATCGTGTTGCGGGATGACAAAAGCTACCCCTACATCTTCGTCAATACTTCCGACAAATTTCCGCGTTTGGCGTTTCATCGCGGCGCCCGCCGCGAGCAGGGGCGCTACTTTGGTCCTTATCCGAATGCCGGCGCGGTGCGTGCAACCATCAACCTGCTCCAGAAATTATTCCTGGTGCGGCAATGCGAAGAGAGCTACTTTCGAAATCGCAGCCGACCCTGTCTGCAATATCAAATTAAGCGCTGCACTGGCCCCTGTGTGGGCTTGGTGACCGCCGAGAGTTATCAGCTGGATATCGACAACGCGTTGCTGTTTCTCGGCGGCCGCAGCCACGAAGTGGTGTCGTCGATGGTGAAATCGATGGAGGAGGCGTCCTCGCGCCTCGAATTCGAGCACGCCGCGCGACTCCGCGATCAAATCAACAAGCTGCAGCGGGTACAGGCGGAGCAACACATTACTGCTGAAGGGGGCGATTTCGACGTCGTGGCCTGCAGGCTGCACGAGGGTATCGGTTGTGTGCAAATTTTCGTCATTCGTGGTGGGCGCAACTTAGGCAATAAGACTTTTTTCCCGGGCCATACCGCCGAAGCCTCTACTGCGGAGGTCTTGGCGGCATTCCTCGCGCAGTTTTATTTGGTCGGTAATAGTGATCGCGACCTACCCCCCGATATTCTGCTGAGTGAAGACCTAGACCAGGAGGAATCCGAGTGGCTGGTTCCTGCGCTCGGTGCACGCCGCGACGGGGCGGTGCGCCTGCGCGCCAATGTGCGGGGTGAACGCGCCAAGTGGCTCGACATGGCGGTGCGCAACACGGAGCTGGCAGTGCGCGAGCGCGCCGCGTCGGATAGTGATCATCAGCGGCGGATGGAAGCTTTGCGGGACTTTCTCGAATTGCCAGAAGTCCCCGCACGAATCGAATGTTTTGATGTGAGCCACACGCGCGGTGAAGCACCGGTGGCGTCCTGTGTGGTGTTTGGCGCGGAGGGTGCACGCAAGGCCGAGTATCGTAAATTCAACATCGAGGGGGTGAGTCCGGGAGACGACTATGCCGCGATGCGCCAGGCGCTGGATCGTCGCTACGGACGTCTGAAGCGCGAGGATGCGGTGATGCCGGACGTATTGCTGATCGATGGCGGAAAAGGGCAGGTAGCGCAGGCGCTAGAGGTGATGCGCGAACTGCAAATCGATGAGATCCAGATTCTCGGCGTCGCCAAAGGCACGACGCGTAAACCCGGCCTGGAAACGCTAATCATGCACGACGGCCAAACCGAGCGAGCATTGCCGCGCGATTCGTTCGCGTTGCTGCTAATTCAGCAAATCCGCGACGAGGCGCATCGGTTCGCGATCACCGCCCATCGCAAAGCCCGCAGCAATGCGCGCAATCGCTCGCCGCTGGAGGAAATCCCCGGCGTTGGCGCAAAACGGCGGCGGGCCGTGTTGCAACACTTCGGGGGATTGCAGGGGGTGACCCGTGCCGGCATTGATGATCTGCAGCGAGTCCCCGGCATCAGCGCCCAGCTTGCGCAGGCTATTTACGGCGTGTTACACGGCAGTCCATGAATGTCCCGAATACACTTTCGCTGTTTCGCATTGGCTTGATCCCGTGTTACGTGCTGCTGTTCTATCTGCCTGGCGAGTGGGCGCGTTATGGTGCGGCAGCGGTGTTCGCGATTGCCGCCGTCACGGATTGGCTAGATGGCTATTTGGCCCGCCGCTGGAATCAGAGTTCCAAGTTGGGGGCCTTTTTGGATCCCGTGGCAGACAAGTTGTTGGTGGCCGTGGTGTTGATCCTTCTGTTACAACGAAATCCGGAAATCTGGTTGGCATTACCGATTGCCATCGTGATCGGGCGCGAAATTACGATTTCGGCTTTACGTGAATGGATGGCGGAACTTGGCGCACGCCAACGGGTCGCGGTGTCCTCGATCGGAAAAATTAAAACGACTTGTCAGATGCTCGCGATAATCCTCATGACAATGCGTGACGATTGGTGGGGAATTCCCCTCTACCTGCTCGGTGTGCTGGCGTTATATGTGGCGACCGTGGCTACCTTGTGGTCGGCCTATCTTTATCTTGCAGCAGCTTGGCCCGATCTGAAGCGCCATTGATTACCTTGACAGCGATCACATCACCGTTAGAATTGCCACCCTCAGGCGGGAATAGCTCAGTTGGTAGAGCACGACCTTGCCAAGGTCGGGGTCGCGAGTTCGAGTCTCGTTTCCCGCTCCAGATACCTTGCGAAGCCCCGACTATGTCGGGGCTTTTCATTTACGGTGTTGCGTTTACCGGCCACGGATTCGCATCGTCGCGCGTTTAAGAATTCGGCTGGGTGGCAGAGTGGTCATGCAGCGGCCTGCAAAGCCGTGTACGTCGGTTCGATTCCGGTCCCAGCCTCCATCACTTCAAGATGATTTCAATCCCTGTGTGCTATTTATGCCGCTGACGTCAGTGGCTGCAACGGGCTCACATACGCGCGGAGTGCCGCCGCGAAGGACTTACAGCGAGGGGTTAAGAAGACAGTCCCGACCCTACCCGCATTGTGTACAACAATCGCGGGGAGAGATCGCCGGAAGCTCAGATGGTGCCCAGGACCGGAATCGAACCGGTACGACCTTTCGATCTCCGGATTTTAAGTCCGGTGCGTCTACCAATTCCGCCACCCGGGCAGGTGCTGCAAGCGGTGCGCAATGATTTGGGCCCGAGCCCGCGCGCAAAACAAGTGGCGGGATTCTAACGTAGCAGTGTGGTGCCGCGCATCATTCACGATTTCGCTGACGTTGGATTTCCGAATTTTAGCGGCGGGGGCTATTCCTGCCCCATCGGTCCGGCGACTTCGGTGTGACGGACTAGCGCGCGTATGCCAATGATCATCAGCGCGAGCAAAATCAAGCCCATCCCGATCATCTCTTCCGGCCGTGGCCGTTCGTCGAAGTGCCAAGCGGCGGAGAGGATTGCGATTACCGGTACCGCCAGCATGCTCATTCCGGCAATCCCGGCCTCAACTTGTTTCAGCACATACACCCACAAACACCAACCCATGGCAGTCGATAACAGTGAGGTGACCAACAGTACGCCGATGAAGCGCGACGACCAAACTACTGGCGGTTCACCGCTCAACACTGCGATCGCAATCAGCGGTAGAGCACCCAACATCATCTGCCAGGCAGTTAAGGAAAGCAGATCGCGCGGTCGCGTCCGTTGCATGCGTTTGACCATGATCGAGCCAATCGCCCACAGCATGCCGGAGATCAGGCCTAGCAGTTTGCTCAACAGCGAGCCGTGCAGATTCCAGGGTTGCAATATTATTAACAGGCCCAGCGCTGCCAAGCCGCCTGCCGCCCACTGCGCACCCTGGACTCGTTCGCCCAGCAGTGGCCAGGCGAGGAGTAAGGTCCAAAAGGGCATGGTAAAGACCAGAATCGAAGTTGAACCAACGCCGCCTTCGACTAATGCCCACATGCTGAGCCCGACGAAGCCAGTGGTCTGCACCAAACCCAGGGTCAGCAATTCCCGGAGTCCCTGTGGTCGCAAACGACGTCCGGTCAGTGGTAAGGCTAGCAACAGCGCGCTCGCGGCAATCACCATGCGATAGGCCGAAAATGAAAATGGCCCCGCGTCGAGTAATGCAAGCTTGTTCCAGATCCAGCTATAGCCCCAGAACAAGGAGAGGATGCCGAGCGAAAACAGGGGTAAAACACCGAGGCGCATGAAATAGAGACCACTGAGCAAGAGGGCATGAAAAAGATGCAAGGCGCCATTGGCGAACGGAGTCTAACAGGGCGACCGGATTGAATGAATCCGTAAGATCAGCGATCGAAGTACGCAATGCCACCGCTTGCATCAGGCTAGACGAGCGGCTGGTATTCTGTCCCCCCGGGCGTAGAATGCTGCGTCGCAGAACCGACCATCTTCCATCCAAACCAGCCAGCTCCCGACCCCGTAACACGCCTTCGCATGAATAGAACCACGCTTCGTTCCAAACGCTCCTGGCCCTTGATGATGGGTGCCCTGGGGGTGGTCTTCGGTGATATCGGCACCAGTCCGTTGTACGCGCTAAGAGAGTGTTTCAATGCCGGCCATCACGCCCTGGCCTTGCAACCCGCCAATGTGCTGGGGGTGCTGTCGGTAATTTTCTGGGTGCTGGTGCTCGTGATCTCCATCGAGTACGTCACTTTCATTCTGCGCGCCGATAACCACGGCGAAGGGGGCATCCTGGCGCTCATGGCGCTCGTTGTGCGCAAAACCCACGGCCATGACAAGTGGCGGCGCTATTTTGTGTTTCTAGGTTTGGTGGGCGCCGCGTTGTTATTTGCGGACGCGATGATCACGCCCGCGATCTCGGTCTTAAGTGCACTTGAAGGTCTCAAGGTTCAAACGCCGGTTCTCGCCCCGTATGTGTTGCCACTGGCGCTCGCGATTCTGGTTGGGCTCTATGCAGTTCAACGTTTCGGCACCCATCGGATAGGCGCCATCTTTGGACCGGTGATGCTGCTGTGGTTCTCAGTCCTCGGGATAATCGGGTTGGTGTCGATTGCGCAAACACCAGGTGTTTTAGCGGCGCTCAATCCGTATTACGCCGCGCGCTTTTTCGCGACGCATGGGGTGCTGGCATTCCTGGTGATGGGGTCGGTGTTCCTGGTCGTGACCGGGGGTGAAGCGCTGTACGCGGACATGGGCCATTTCGGTCGTACGCCGATTCGCAACGCCTGGTTCGGTGTCGCGCTGCCTGGGTTGGCGCTCAATTACTTCGGGCAGGGCGCGCTTTTGTTACGCAATCCGGGCGCCTTGGATCATTTGTTCTTTGCCACGGTACCCAATGCTTTTTTGTTGCCACTCGTAGTGTTGGCCACCTTTGCAACAGTCATCGCCTCGCAGGCGGTGATTTCCGGGGCTTTCTCGGTCGCCAGTTCGGCGGTCCAACTCGGTTATATCCCGCGTCTGGAGATCCGCCAAACTTCCTCGGATGCTGTTGGCCAGGTTTATCTACCAGCAGTGAACTGGTCGTTCATGCTCGGCACTTTAGGTTTGGTGCTGTGGTTTGAAGATTCGAGTCGCCTCGCGGCGGCCTATGGGGTCGCAGTGGCAACAACTATGTTGGCCACAACCTTGTTTCTCTATTTTGTTGCCCGCCATATTTGGGGTTGGCGGCGGGTGCCCGCCATGGCGTTAGCGTTTCCCTTTCTGTGCATTGATTTCACATTCTTTACGTCGAATTTGATCAAGATCCCCGCCGGCGGTTGGATGCCCGTGCTGTTTGCGATCGCCATTTATACGTTAATGGCTACTTGGAAGCAGGGCCGCGAAGCGCTGAATGCCACGCTGCAAGAAGAAAACCTCGATCTCGACCTGTTTGTGTCCAGTCTAGCCATTGAAGCGCCCGTGCGCGTGCCTGGCACGGCGGTGTTCCTCACCGGCCAAAGGCAGGGTGTGCCGCGCGCGCTACTGCACAACATGAAGCACAATCGAGTACTGCATCAACAAGTCGTACTTTTGACGGTGGAAACTGTGCGTATCCCTTATGTAAACAGCGCCGAGCGGGTTTCTTACGCGCCGGTAGGCGAGGGCATCGGACGCATGCTGATAAGTTATGGCTTCCTTGAGCGCCCTAACCTGCCGCGCGAAATGCGGCGCTTCAGCGCACCCGAGTTTGTTTACGATGAAATGGAAACCACCTTTTTCCTCGGCCGCGAAACCATTATCGTCGCGCGTACCCGCCAGCGCCTCGCGCGGTGGCGGCGCCTGCTCTTCGCCTATATGTTGCGTAACGCTGCGAGCGCTGCACGTTATTTTCATCTGCCGCCAAATCGCGTGGTCGAAATAGGCGCGCAGGTCGAAATCTAGGCAGGCTGAAGAACGAGACCCAGGCGAGACTCGCTCACCCGGTCGTTATGAGGAGCGTGGCTTGGTTGCAATCCAGTCAGAAAATGCGCGCTATGTGCGCTTGCACGACTACCCGATCGCAATTTTGACAATCTTCTTAGGCTTCTCGACTGGCGGTGCAGTGCTCGGCGGCGGGGGTGGTGTTACCGGCGCGGCAGGCGGCACTGTGGCGGGGGCACTCGGTGGCGGCACACTCGTCGGCTCAGCGGCAGGCGGTGCGGTCGCGGGGGCTTCAGTACTCTCATCCTGCACTGCGTTCTGCGGTGGCCCGAGCTTCGGCACGATATCGACGAGCGGCGCGGCAATTTCTGACGCCGCATCTGTCGCATTAGGGACATTTAAATCAGGACTTGGAGCGCCAGTGTCTGACTTGATTTCGGGTGTCTCGAGTGCGCGGCCCTCGCCTTCGGTAACTGCTTCTTCGGCCGCTTTGTTCATTACAATGATGCTGATGCGGCGGTTGATTGGCCCGAACGGATTCTCTTTATCGAACAACACCGACGACGCCAAGCCGACCACCCGGCCGATTTTCGCTTCGGAAATGCCGCCCGCTACGAGTTCGCGGCGCGCTGCATTGGCGCGATCAGAGGATAGCTCCCAGTTGCTATAGCCGTTGCTGCTGGCGTAGGGCGATTGATCGGTATGTCCTGAGATGCTGATTTTGTTCGGCACCTGATTAATCACCGTGCTGACTTTACGCAATATTTCGCGCATGTAATTTTCGAGTACCGGGCTACCCTGACCAAACATCGCGCGATTTTCCTTGTCAACGATCTGGATGCGCAGGCCTTCGCTGGTGATATCGAGCAACAGCTGATCTTTGAAGGGCTTGAGCGACTCGCTGGCATCGACCGCCGATTTCAACTCGTCCAAGAGTTCCTGCATACGCGCGACTTCGACACGCGCCGCGATTTCTGCGGCATCTTCTGCGGACGGGGCGCCGGTGGCTGGCGCTTCGATATCTGTCGGCCCCGCTTGCGGAAATGCAGAAGGGCCGTTGCCTTCCAGGATGCCGTCACCACCATCGAGCACGATATTGGCGCCGGCGCCACCCGGTCCGGCATCGGCGAGCGGATTGTTCATGTAATTGGCGACGGCTGCCTTTTGTTCTGGTGTCGTTGAACCCAACAACCACATCAACATGAAAAAGGCCATCATGGCCGTCACGAAATCGGCGAACGCCACCTTCCACGCACCCCCGTGGTGACCATGTCCCCCTTTCTTGATTTTCTTGATGATGATCGGTGGCGATTCAACTGCCATTGATGTCCCCCTCGTTAGCGCCTGAAAGAAAGTGTCACGTGCTTATTTTTTCTTTACGTGATCTTCCAGCTCTTTGAAGGACGGGCGTTCGGTCGAGAAAATTGCTTTGCGACCGAATTCCACTGCGATCTGCGGCGAGTATCCTTGCTGCGAAGCGAGCAGGGTGGTTTTGAGCACCTTGAAAAACTGTGCTTCGTCGCGCGCGATGTGTTCGACGAGGGTCGACATCGGACCGATAAAACCGTACGCCAGCAAGATACCGAGAAAGGTCCCAACCAGTGCAGCGGCCACGTGACCGCCGATTTCTTCCGGCGGCCCTCCCAAGGCCCCCATCGTGATCACGATGCCTAACACGGCCGCCACGATGCCGAAGCCGGGCAGACCATCCGAGATTCGACCGAGTGCAGCGGCCGGTTGACTCCCTTCTTCATGGTGCGTGTCGAGTTCGACATCCATCAGATTCTCTAATTCGAAGGCGTTCTTGATGCTGCCGCCAACCATCAGACGCAAATAATCGGTGAGGAATTCCACCGCGTGATGGTCGTGCAGAATGCTTTCGTACTTGCCAAAAATCGGGCTCTTTTCCGGATCCTCCACATCCGCCTCGAGCGACATCATGCCTTCCTTGCGCGCCTTCGCGAGCAGGTCATAGATCAATGCCAGCGCATCCATGTAGTAGGATTTTTTGTACTTCGAGCCCTTCATCATGGCCGGCAAGGTGCGGGTTACGGCCTTGATCACTTTGCCTGGGTTGGCGATGACAAACGCGCCTAACGCGGCACCGCCAATGACCAGCAATTCATAGGGCTGCCATAGCGCTGCCAGATGGCCGTGGGAAAGGACGAAACCGCCCGCGACACACCCGAGGACTAGCACGAAGCCGATAATCACATTCATTAGGAATTAGCTCGCTGAAATGGTCATGCGGAATGACTGAGATTAGCGGCGCCAACCAGGTCCACTTGAGCACGCAGCGCAGGGTTAAAGGGCCCGTGACAGGGGGTCGCTAAACAACTTCGCGGAAGTCGCGTGAGTTACCAGCAGTTGTCTAATTAATGTTGCCGTCGCCGGATGTACGTAGTACTCCGCTCGCCCAGTCGAGCAGCTTTCTGTCGATCCTGCTGGTTGAGGATCACCCGGGCGATGCCTTGCTCATTCGCACCTTGCTGGCCGAAGTCGCGACCAGGGCAGTGTGTATCCAGCAGGCGACGACCCTGGACGAGGCCTGTCGGTTGTTGCGCGCAGCGCGCTTCGACGCGATTCTGAGTGATCTGGATTTACCGGATTCCGAAGGCTTGGCGACCTTGCGACAACTCCTGGTGGCCCCTGACCATACGCCAGTGATAGCGCTGACCCACCGCGAGGATGAAGTTTTCGGGTTGGAGCTGATTAAAAGCGGGGCCAGCGATTACCTGGTAAAGGGGCAGGCTGACGGCCCCTTGATTCTCAAGACCATCCGCCACGCGATCGAACGGAAAGAGGCTGAGCGACGTTTCTTCCTCTTATCGCGTTACGACAAATTGACGGGGCTCGCCAATCGCGAGCACTTCGGTGAGCGCTTGGAACAAGCGCTGGCACGCGCCGCGCGCTCGGGGCGGTTGGTCGCGTTGCTGTTTCTTGATCTCGATCGTTTCAAATCGGTCAACGACACCCTGGGCCATCTAGCCGGCGATGCGTTGTTGGTGGAGGTAGCGCAGCGACTTACGCAGTGCGTGCGTAAAGTGGATACCATCGCACGCCTCGGTGGCGATGAGTTCACGGTGGTGCTGGAGGAACCCGACAATGCGCACGCTGCCGAATTGGTGTGTCAAAAAATCATTCACGCGCTCGAAGCGCCAATTCTGGTACAGCAGCAGGAGCTATATGTCACGACCAGCATCGGCGTCACGTTCTATCCGCGGGACGATCTGAATCCGAATGACCTATTGCGCAATGCCGATGCCGCGATGTACCGCGCCAAAGAAGAAGGTCGCAATAAATACCAGATTTTCACGGCGGATTTGAACGCAAAAGCCAAGCGGCGCCTCGGCTTGGAATCGGCGTTACGCCATGCAATAGAGCGCAACGAGCTGCATCTTTGCTATCAACCTAAATTGGCAGTCCGCACCGGCGAGGTCCTCGGCGCAGAAGCGCTGCTGCGCTGGACCAGCCCGCAGTTCGGCGAGGTCTCACCGCAGGACATGATTCCGGTGGCGGAGGACACCGGCTTAATTGTCGCGATCGGGGCGTGGATTTTGCGGCAGGCCTGCCGCGATGCCAGTCAGTGGCATGCGCAAGGTTATCCCGATTTGCACGTAGCCGTGAATTTGTCCGCGCGCCAGTTTCGCGGCCAGGATCTCTTTGGCACAGTCCGCACTGCGCTCAGCGACGCCGGACTACGGCCGGAATTTCTGCAGCTCGAAATAACCGAGAGCCTGCTGATGGAAGATACCGCGCGCAGCATCAGCGCGCTGCGGGACCTGAAATCTCTTGGCTTAGGAATATTCCTGGACGACTTCGGTACTGGCTATTCATCGTTGGCGTATCTCAAAAAATTCCCGCTTGACGGACTCAAGATCGACCGCTCCTTCGTGCAGGACCTGCCGCATGACAGCGACGATGAGGCAATCACGCGCGCGATCCTCGCGCTGAGTGCCGCGCTGCGCTTGAAAGTGGTGGCCGAAGGGGTCGAGAACCAAGCCCAATTGCGTTTCCTGCGTGAAGCGGGCTGTGATGAAGCCCAAGGATTTCTGTTTTCACGACCCCTGACCAATCCGCATTTTCTAAGCTGGCTCTGTGCGACCACTGCGGCGGCATCGCGCACAACGCCGCTCACGTCCATGTCCTCGCATCGCCGCAAGTAGCGCCACTGACGCTTTGTGAATTTCAGTGTCTGTTGTGGCGCGATGCCAACAAGATACGCATCAGGCAGGGGAAATCCTGGCTTTTAGCTTGCAATCATAACCACACTCCCTAAAATGCTGTGGTATTTCTCGCATACGAAACAATAATAACGTGCCGCCTGATCGCTGCTCGTGCAGGTGAGCAGGCCCAGCGGTGCGGGCCCAATAGCGACAAGGTGGGAGGTTCGTCCGCTAGTTTGGTTAAGACTAATTAACTGAAAACTCGCCGAGTTGAGCCGCGAATTTGACGTCGTGCACGCAGTGCACCAAATATTCGAACAATTGAGCGTGAGCATGAACGAAAGATTTGACGCCACTGCGCACCTGCTGATGGGAACACGTGCCGAGTTCCGCCACGATCCACCCGCTGTGCCGGTGGTCCAGACGTTGGAACCCGCGTCTGATCGGGTCCAGCTCGCGCTGACCAAGGCCACTCAGGCACTACTTGCGGCGCAGGCTAACGATGGCCATTGGCGTTATGACCTGGAAGCCGATGCGACCATCCCGTCGGAATATCTGCTACTCCATTACTTCCTCGGCACGGTAGACGGCGAGCGGGAACAGCGAATCGCGAAGTATCTGCGCCGGCGCCAGCACGAGAACGGCAGTTGGTCCCTGTACGAAGATGGTCCTGGCGACCTCAGCGCGACGGTCAAAGCTTATTTCGCGTTGAAGCTGGCTGGCGATGATCCCAGCGAACCGCATATGCTCGAGGCCCGGCATTGGGTGCGTGCGAACGGCGGTGCTGAGCATGTGAACGTGTTCACCCGCATCACACTCGCGATATTTGGTCAGATGCCGTGGCGTACGGTGCCAGCCATGCCGGTGGAGATGACGTTTCTGCCGAAATGGTGGTTCTTCAACTTAAGCAAAGTCTCCTATTGGTCGCGTTGCGTGATCGTACCGTTGCTGATCATCTTCGCGAAAAAGCCCGTCGTGCCATTGCGACCAGACCAAGGTATCGCTGAGCTATTTGTCGCGTCGCCAGCGAGCTTGCACCATCTCGACAAATTCAAACCGGGCAAGCCGCTCGCAAATGGCTTTCTGCTGGTCGATCGGGTGTTGAAGGCGCTCGATTCGGTGATGCCAAAATTCTTTCGCGAGCGCGCGCTGCGCCGGGCCGAGCGCTGGATGCGTGAGCACACTCAGGGCACCGGCGGCATCGGTGCCATCTACCCCGCAATGGCAAATGCGGCCGTCGCGCTGAAATTGCTGGGTGCGCAGGATGACGATGCCGATCTGGTGAGGACATTGCAGGCAATCGAGGATCTCGTGCTGGATCAGGACGACGAGACTTACTGCCAGCCCTGTGTCTCGCCCATCTGGGATACCTGCCTGTCGCTGTCGGCACTCACTGAAGCTGGCGCGCAACCGACGCATCCCGCGGTACGCCAAGCCGTCGAGTGGTTGTTCGACCAGCAAATTTTCGTACCCGGCGACTGGTGTGATCAGGCCAAAGGGTTGACCCCAGGCGGCTGGGCATTCCAGTACGAAAACGATAAATATCCGGATGTCGATGACACCGGCATGGTGTTGATGGCACTGATTCGGGCCGGTGCGCAGGACAACGAACACAAGCGCAAACGGATTAACCAGGCGGTTAACTGGTTACTCGGATTACAGAACAAGGATGGCAGTTGGGGCGCGTTTGATATTGGCAATAATTACGAATATCTCAACAACATCCCGTTTGCGGACCATGGCGCGTTGGTAGATCCGGGGACGGCCGATCTCACCGCGCGCTGCGTGGAATTGCTCGCTATGCTCGGCCATGACCGCAGCTTCCCGCCAATCGCGCGGGCGCTCGAATTTCTCGAGCGTGAGCAGGAGGAATGCGGTGCATGGTATGGGCGTTGGGGCGTGAATTATGTCTATGGCACGTGGAGTGTGCTGTCGGCACTTGGCGTGTTAGGTGAGGACTCCGCGAAGCCCTTCGTGCGCAAGGCTGTGGAGTGGATGAAAGCGGTCCAAAACGAGGACGGCGGCTGGGGTGAATCCTGTAACTCCTATGACGATCCGATGCTGAAAGGTCATGGCGAGAGCACCGCCTCGCAAACTGCCTGGGCGCTGATTGGCTTGCTCGCGGTGGGCGAGGTGGATTCATCCAGCGTGCAGCGCGGGATCGAATTCCTCACTGAGACCCAAAACGCGCAGGGTGAATGGGACGAACAGCTATACACCGGTACCGGCTTCCCGCGCGTGTTTTATCTGCGCTATCACGGGTACGCCAAATATTTCCCGGTATGGGCGATCGCCACTTACCACCGACTGCGCCGTGGGGTGCCCACGCGTCAGCACGAGATTGTGGCGCGTGGTGCGATCGACATCGGCCCGCTGCCGGTGTTGCGCGGTCGTCACTGACAGCGTAACGACTCATGTCGCAGTACACCGCGCCGCTGGCGGACATGCAGTTTGTCATTGAGCGCCTGTGCGATCTCGCGCAGTTCGCAGCGATCCCGGCCTACGCTGACGTTAATCTAGAGCTTGTCCAAGCCATCCTGAGCGAGGCGGGTACGCTTGCGACGGAGGTCTTAAGTCCACTCAATCGGGTAGGCGATACCATTGGCGCGAGGCTGACTGCTGACAGTGTGCAAATGCCCCAGGGGTGGCAGGCCGCGTATCGGCAGTTTGTCGAGGGTGGCTGGAATGGCTTGAGTTTTGCGACTGCCAGTGGGGGCCAGGGACTGCCCAAAGTGCTCGCGACGGCCGTGGCGGAAATGTGGAATACCGCGAATCTGTCTTTTGCGCTGGGCCCGATGCTCACGGCCGGTGCGGCCGAGGCCTTGGAACATCACGGCAGCCCGGTGTTGCGCGGCCTCTATCTTGAAAAACTGGTGACCGGACAGTGGACCGGCACCATGAATTTGACTGAACCGCAGGCCGGCTCCGATCTCAGCGCGGTGCGCACGCGCGCCGTCCCGCAGGGCGACCACTATCTCATTACCGGTCAGAAAATATTTATCACCTATGGTGAGCACGATCTGACTGAGAACATCATTCA
>CAMATU010000099.1 GCA_945861225.1 Klebsiella pneumoniae | reverse complement strand
TAAGTTTCGAGTTCAAATTTGCTTTCTTGAACGCCACTGGTTGCCGGATTATCGCCTCGACCATAAACCTTTAGAGATCCTTTTGAACAAAGATCAAAATGTTTTGGCGACACAGTATTTCCGTTACAAAGACCATCGGTGTCTGGATTCGTGAATGCCGGTCTGGAGACTGCGTAAGTAAAACGATTTCCCCAGGCGTCACCCTGAGCCACACCAAGTTCGCTCGAAGGGAGAAAGCCTATGAACGAATCGCACGTCGCGGGCGTTGCAGCAGTTTCATCAGAGAGGCCGTCGCCATTAGTGTCAGGACACGGCAGGCGACGATTAGTCAGTGCGTAGCCATAGAGCGCGTCCACGAGCTGTTGCAGCGTGTCCTGAGTTTGTCGTCGATCACGCGCCTCAAGTTGAGTTTCGAGCGGCCCGAACAAGCCTGCAATCATGAGTCCGAGAATGAACAGCACCACCGTGATTTCAAGCAAGGTGAAACCACGAGAATAAATTCTATGGGTCTTCATGAACGCCAAGTACCCGTACGCGATCATTGAAACTGGTCGTTTCGTCCGCCTTGTCAAAGGAGTCCTTTCCTTCTTCGCTTTCGTCTGCATTACCAGCCTCAAAATAATCAGCGAGCCTATTTCCCGGTCGGGCCTGCGCGATGGGTTCCTTAAGTGCCGCACCGGCACCCAAAATTACTCCCTCAGCTTTGAACGATACTGGTGTTGAGTTCAGGCGAGACCAATTAACGATTAGGCAGCCAGCGCCTTCCTCATCCTCTGCACAGTCGGCAGCCTCCGCACCATCCGGCGCGTCTGCGGCACGAAACGCGACGTACAGCAAATGATGCCACTCATTCGCCACCAACCACTGCGCAAGTTCCCCCGGTGAGAGGTGACTGGGAAGCTCGATTTTGTCGTTGTCATCAACTTCCAGATCGAACGGCACACCTGCGAGTTCGAAGGAATCCACCAGGGTTCCAGATGGCAGCGTCAGAACGCTGCTACTTTCGGAATTTTCCACATCGACCTGTTCGTCCTTCAGTTCAATTTTCGCCTCGATACCAGTCCCGAGAGTGCCGTTAACGAGGGAGAAATTCTGTCGCCGTGTCGCATCAGCGGTGGGTGGATCGATGGTATAGATCCAGTTCGTCAAAACTACCGTATAGGTACGACGCAGGCGACTTCCAGTCGACGCATCATAGACTTCTCGAACGGCGCGACAGACAATCTTGCCACCAACTTGGGCTTTGCAGCGTCCTCCTGCCCATTCACCGCCCTGCGTGCCAAGCACTAATACCGGGCCCTGCATCAACGGACTTGGGCACGTGGCATTGGTGTCGCGTAAACATTCATCGATAGGAGGCGGTGTGTCTCCGCTGGTTGTCACAGTGCCACCTGACGGTATCGACCACCTCAGCGTGAACGGTGCGTCGAATGCAACTGAGCTGGCGTCTAAACCATAGAGATCTGCGGCGGTTTCGCCAGTCGCCTTGTCGAACCGACGAAGCGGCAGCGACCCGTGGCGGGTATGGGCCTGTCCTTGAAAATGGTTAGTCGTTGGTTCTGTAAAAGGACTAAGCCAAGGATAACCATCATGCGCATCCTCGTAGCGTGACAACGCATTCGCCACATCTTCCAGTACGCGTCGCTCAACCGCGTCCATCAATTCTTGTCGCGTGATGACAAGCACTTGATCGTTGTGCGCGGCGTCCTGCTTTGTGCTGAAGCAATTGTCTCCTTTGCTCGCGTTCTCGTCCTCCAAATAGGCGCTTGCGTCGAAACTGTCCGCTGCGCGATTTTGACCTTCAAGCGCTGGTCCGGGTGCCATTACCAGCGCCACAACGTCCTCTCGATCAGTGCTGCACTTGTCTTCTCGGACTAATTGGAACGTTCCTGGAGTTTGGCTATTAAGCGGAGGCGCACCGCCCGCACGAAATTTATCCGACACCGCATACCACAGTGGCGCGCCACTTCCATCAACTAGCTCTGGCATATCCAGGTTATGCCACGGGAATCGACCAGTTTCTGTTTTTGAACTTGATGCACAAGGCGAATCTCCTGCACCCAACGGATCGTCCTTATCCAATCGCGTATCAGGACACGGCAATCGGCCAGGCCCAGCGGCAAGAGAGATTTCAGAATTATCAGGATTATCCGGATACCGCACCGCATACCCCAGCAGTGCTTCGCGTGCCGCATTCAACGCACGTTGTGTGGTTTGGTCGGCACCTACCTGATTAGGCGATGCTTGATTCAACGCGCGCAGCAGGAAATACGCGCCAGCGCTTAACAGGATGAGCAAGAACAGGAGCGTGACTAAGCCCTGCTGTGCCAGCCTTCGGGCTCGCTTAAGGGGTCGCGGTGCGCGGCGCTGCATGGGCTTCGCGCACTTCGGCGCGCGCGGGATCAAAGATCTGGCCCGCCTTTACGGTGCGTGCCGGTTGGGTGGCATCGAGCGCTATTTCGATCGCCGCACGGTGGAGCCGGATACGGGGTTCTGCGACACCAGGAATTTGTGGCTGGCGCGCATCCTGTGGACTGCCATTCATCCATAACGTGCCCGGTCCCTGCGAGCGGGTCACGATGCCGTTCACGGTCACCGAGGGCAGTGGCGGCGGTGCGGCGTCGATTTCGGCGCTCGGCAATTGTGCAACCTCGGCGGCAGACAGCGTGAGCAGTGGGGGCAGCTTCGCCGTCAGGCGGGCGACATCCAGGCTGACCCTTTCCTGCGGGGTGAAGAACAGGCGGCCGAGATCGTCCGCGCGTGTAACGCCGCCTGACCAAAGGCCAACCAGCAGCCCCGCGCACCACGCGCGCACGCTCACAATTGCACCTTGTGATCGCCACTCTGGTCGATTGAAAACCAGCGCAACAGGCATTCCGCGCGCAGCTGCGCTTCCACGCTGTCGCGCGCGCTTAAGGCCGCCTTCGCGGGTCACTTCGCACTGTTCCACACTGAAAAGGCCGGCGCTGTCGCGCGTAAGCGCCGCCAGCAGGCGCGTGAGATCGCCCTCGTGCAGCAGGCCTAAACTGAGCTGCATATCACTGACATTCACCTCGAACGGACCGCTCTCGAGCGCCATTTCTGGCGTATAGCGTTTCTGCGCGTCGATCCGATAATCGATTTCTGGCACTTGCAGCTTGGCGCCCGCGGCGTTCAGCGCCTCCACCCAGCTCAGGCGCCGCTCCTGCCCAATAATTCCGCGCGCGTAGAGGTGTTTGAACGCGGGATACTGCGCCTCGATGACACGCTCCTCATCATCTACCGCCAAATACCGGCGACTCGCTTCGCGAAAGCGCGCGAAATTTGCCTGGTAATCCAGGTTTTTTTCGCGCCAGAAGAAATTGCTGGCGGTTAGCATGCCCGCCGCGAGTAGCGCGCACAGGGCGAACACGCCCAGCACGCCGCGCAGCGCACGCCATTCATCCCGCTTGTTGAACATGCACCACCCCCAGGATGATCCGCAAAGTAAAGGCTGCCGGGGTGCCGGCCGCAGTGCTGGCGGAACCGGTGACACTGGCCGTTGGACTCAAATCGAGCGGATAGCGTTTCACTTCGACCGCATGCACCTGCGGGGTGGCGCGCAGCCGCGCAGCCAGGGCATCGATCGTCGCCATCGCTGCGCGGTAGTCCCCGTCGAAATTCGCCAGATGCGCTTCCAGATCAGTAATTGCATAGAACGCGTAGTCAGCGGAGCGTTCGACCAGCGAGGCTGGAGCGGTCGCGGGCGGCTGCGCCGGATCGCGAGTGGGATCAAAAGTGCGGTACCAGGACAATTTGTCCACCGTCACCTGCGGGATTTCGCTGAGTGCCGCCCCTAGCAATTGCCAAGAGGGCACCGGCGAGGCCCGCATGGCCTCTAAGGTGTTAGCGGTGGTGACGGCGGCCTCGATCGCCGCCGCATCAACCGCGGTGGGCGGCAGGCCACGCCGTGCAAGCGCAAAGCGCTCCTGATAAAACGTCGCTTTCTGTGCTGCGTCCTGACCCTGCTGCTGCAAACCCATCGCATCGATGAACCGCAGCGCGCTCCAGCCAGCGCTGCCCACCAGCAACAGCAAGCTCGCGACAAGCAGCGCGATTTTGGCTTGATGAAGCTTAAAGAAGCGCGTCTCGTGGCGTTGTGCGTAATGCGTTTGGGGGGTGGCGATCAGCAGCAATTGCGCAAATAGCGTATCGCTGTAGGGCGAAGCCGCGGTGACCGGTAAACCGAGTCGTTGCGCCAGTTCGGCGTTATCCACCAGGAAGTACTGTTCACCCTCGGTGTTCTGGCAGTGCTGCGCCAGTTCTTCCAGCAAGGCGCCGTGACTCAGAATATAAATCGCGAGCGGACTCTCGCGCGAGACCAAGGCCAGACTGTTGAGATAGCGGCGCAGCTTGGCGAGCTCCGCCAGGACATAGGTGGCATAGGGCACCGATCCGAGACGTGGCATCTGCGCGAGACGGCTTATCTTAAGCTGTCCATCGCGGTAGAAAGTCTGGCGCAACCGCTGACCTGCTGCACGCTGATAAACAGCACGTTGCTGGCCTGAGCTTTGATCTTGGGCAATAGGCCGGCACTCAACACCGGCAGGGAATAGATCCCGACCAGTGGAATCCCGTGCTGTACGATTTCCTCGATCCAGGGCGCAATACTCTCCGGTTTGGTGAGCGCGGTCAGCAGCACACGATCATCGCGTCGCCCGTCGCGTTCACGGCCCTGATCAAGCGCCAAACAATAAGGCGTGCCGCGAAACATGCGCGCGAACTTGCGGCCCAGCACCGCGGCACGATCCCTGCCCCGCACGTGGGGGATGGTGTCCTGGCGATATTCTTCCTCCACCACGTCCACCAGCACATACAGCGGACTCGGCGGTGCGCCTGCCAAATACTTCGCAAAGGTCGCCCACCCGCTTTCGCCGGCTGCAAACTCATAGGCATGTTGGAGAGCGCGACCCTCACCCAGAAACAGCAACGCGCGATCAGCCGCAATCAGCAGGACCCGCGCATTCCCTTGCAGCGCCTTCATCCGTTGCCCTCAGAATTTAATCTTGGTGAACAAGTCATAGATCGGTCCCAGAATCGAGGACATGATCCATAGCACAATCGCCCCCAGCAGAATGGTCACCAGCGGCAGAATCAAGGTTTGCAGTTTAGTGACGGATTCGCGCACGTCGCGCGTGAAGAAGTACGTCACGTTATTCAGTGCGTCCTCCAATGCGCCAGTGTTTTCGCCGACGCGCAGCATGCGCACCACCAAGGGCGGAAATAACCCCGTCGCGGCAAAGCTTGCGCTGATGCCGCCGCCGTCCGCGATCATGCGGCCGGCATCGCGCAGGGCCACGCGGATGGCGCGATTGTCGGCCACTTCTTCTCCGGTGCGAATGCATTCCAGCACCGTGATGCCCGAGGTATACATGATCGAGAACACGCCGCACACCCGCGTCACGACGATTTTCTTCAGGATTGGACCAATCAAGGGCAGGCGCAATTTGAAGGCGTCTACCTTCTGCGCAAACTCCGGATTGACGCGCAGTGCCACCATCAGCGCGGTCACCAGCAAGGGCGGCAGGCTCACCACCACATACCAGTAATGCGCCAGAAAGGTGGACGTCGCGATCAGCGCGCGGGTTTGCAGCGGCAGAACCTGACCCATAGTGCTCAAGAAAGACACCAGCTGAGGCACTACATAGATCATCAGAAAAAACAGCACGCCGAAAATCACCACCGAGACAATCGCCGGATACATCAGCAGCTTTTTAGTGTAGGACGCCTGCTCGTCCTGCCACTTGAGGTTGTCGATAATTTTCTGCATCACTTCAGATAGGCGTCCGCTTTGTTCGCCAGCGCGAATGAGGCTGACGAACACCGAATCGAACACCCCCGGAAAATCGTGCATGGCGCCCGATAAATTCTGGCCGCCCTCGATCGCCTCGATCATGGCGGAGGTCACCTCGCGCAGGCGCCGATTGTCGAGGGTGTCCCGGAGATCTCCCAGACCTTCAATGATGGGGACCCCGGCACGCACCAGATGCTCCAGATGAAAACAAAACGTGATGAGATCCACGGTGCGCACCCCGCCCCGCGTGATTGCGCGCCTGCTTGAGCGCTGCAGAGAGAAGTTCAGCAGATCGAGCCCCATGCGACTCAGGCGTACTTCCAGGTCAGCCGGATTAAGCGCCTCGACCCTGCCTCGCGACACGCGCCCCAGTTGATCCATGGCTTTGTAACGGAAGGCGTCCATCAGCTTCTCAGTTCAGCCGATCCGTGAGATCGACCACGCGCGAAATCTCATCAATGGTGGTGGTGCCATCGAGGACCCGCCGCAGCGCCACGTCGGCGAGGGCCACGAAACCTTTGCCACGCGCCAGCTGGTTCAGCTCGCGGGCGGTTGCGCCGCGCGCGATCAACTCGTCCAGGCCGTGATCGAATTTCAACAATTCCATCACGGCGGTGCGGCCTTCATAGCCCTGATGTTCGGTATGCCGGTATTCTTCCGCGACCCGGTACAGCGTAGCGGGGGAGTCGTCGGGCAGACCGAGGATGTGGCGTTCGATGGCGGACGGCGGGTAGGCTTCGCGGCAAGCGAGGCGCAAGCGGCGCACCAGGCGCTGCGCCAGAATTCCAATCAGATTACCGGCCATCACTTCGGGACGTACGCCCATGTCGATCAAGCGCGGAATCGAGCCGAGCGCCGAGTTCGCATGCAAGGTGGAAAAAACCTGGTGGCCGGTCATCGCCGCGCGGAAGGCCATGGCGGCAGTTTCGGGATCCCGAATTTCGCCGACCAGGATGATGTCCGGATCCTGGCGCAGCATGGAGCGGATCCCACTCGCGAAATCGAGCCGCACGGCGTCGTTCAGCGAGGTCTGGCGGATCATCCCCATCGGGTATTCCACCGGATCCTCCAACGTCATGATGTTCACGGTCTCTGTGTTGAGGTGATTCAGCAGGCTGTAGAGCGTGGTGGTTTTGCCGCTGCCGGTCGGGCCGGTGACGAGCAATAGGCCCTCCGGTCGCGCGACCATCAGTTTCAACAAATGCAGGATCTCGTCCTCCAGCCCAAGATCCTCAATCGGCACGATGCCTTTTTGACGATCAAGCACGCGCAGCACAATGTTCTCGCCGTGCACGGTGGGAATGGTTGAGACGCGGAAATCGATGGGGCGGCCGGTCAACGACAACGTAATGCGGCCATCTTGCGGCGCACGCGTCTCGGCGATATCCATCCCGGACATCACCTTCAGGCGCACCGCCAGCGCCGACCAATAATTCTTGTGCAGGCTGCGCACCTGGCGCAATACGCCATCGATACGATATCTGAAACGCAGGAAACCCTCTTCGGGTTCAAAGTGAATGTCCGAGGCGCCACGCTTCACCGCATCCGCGAGTAACGCATTCACCAACCTGACCACCGGCTGACTGTATTCCTGGCTATCTGCATCGAGACTTTCGTAATCGATCTCGCCAGTTTCGATTTCCTGCAGGATGCCATCTACCGAAAGTTCAAAGCCGTAGAACTGATCGATCGCCTTCTCAATCTCGGCTTCGCCCGCCATCAGCGGCACGATCTCGGTATCGCCCCCGATCAGTGCCGTGATCTGATCGAGCGCCACCACATTGAACGTATCGGCCATCGCCAAGGTCAGTCGCTTGCGATTGGCTTCATAAGTCAGCGGCAGAATATGAAAGCGCCGCGCGAGATCTTTCGGAATCATGCCGATGGCCTCGCCATCCACCACGACTTTGCTTAAGTCCGCCTTCTGCTGGCCGAGCGCGCCACCCAGCACATCAAGAATGACCGCCTCGGTGGCAAAGCCCAGGCGCACCAGAATCTTGCCGAGATGATCGCGATTGCGTTTCTGTTCGATCAGTGCGATCCGCACCTGATCCTGGCTGACCACGCCCTTCTGCACCAACAGCTCGCCAATGCGAAAACTCTTCTTTACCGTACTCATCGCGGTGAGTTTGAGTTCAGGGCGCCGCGAGCGCGGCGATCCGTGCCGCCACTGCCGCACCATCGAAGTTGGTGGTCGCGCTGCGTAAGGCCTCGGCCTGGCGGTAATAATCGAGTGCTGCCTTGCGTTGCCCGAGTTGGTCGAGACTCACGGCCAGATTAAATACATAGTCCGCATTGCGGGGCTGGCCATGCACGGCGGCGAAATAAGCCTGTTGTGCATCGCCCCAGCGCTGTTCGCGGGCGTACCAATTGCCGAGCGCGAAATGCAGATACGGCGCCTCGATGTCACGATCAAGCAAGAGTTTCAATTTGGCTTCGGTGGCGTGTGCACCGCGCCCGCCTTCAATGATGAACATTGCAGCGGTGGCCAGCGGATGATCAGGGGCACCCGTCAGCACCGCTGCATAGTAACGGTGTGCGTCTTGCAGACGATTCTCGGCGAGCGCTATTGCACCGAGGCCAAGTAGCGCGTCGCGCTGCTGTGGCAGCGCTTTCAGCACGGCCGCGTACTCGTCCTTGGCGCGCACCAGATCGCCGCTTTCGAAAGCGTGATACGCCTTCGTCAATTGGCGTTGGGCAGCGTCTGCGCCATGGACGCTGCGCGCGATGCGCATCTCGCCGCTACGCATCTCAAAATCCTGGGCAGCTGCGCCTGGCGCTGCGGGTTGGCGGGGCGGCGCGCCTGGTCTTGGGTTTGGCGCAAGGTCTGGTCCCAGGTCTGGCCCAGGATTTAGCGCATGACCTGGCATGGAATCGAGCGCGGCGGCGACCGCCGCCATGTCGGCGTGCACATTGGAACTGGCGTCCGCTGGCGCGCCGAGCGCTGTGCCAGTGTCCGGCGGCGGCAACACGATCACCGGCACCAGCGGAGTAGCGACAGGTGCGGCAGCTGCGCCAGGCACGCCGTGTTCAACTCCCAGTGCTACCCGCGGTGACGGAATCACCAACGGCGGTGGGGTCTGTAAATAGTAGCGATAGCCCAGCCACCCGAGGCTGCCGCAGGCGAGCAGCAACGCCGCCCCAAGCCCCAGCGCAAATGGCCTGAAGCGCCGGCGCTGTGTCGCGGCGAAGACGGTGCGCGCAGTAACGAGTTCCGGGCGACTTAAGCTGCCGCCTGGCGGTGCCTCCGCGCTGGCCGGCGGACGCACAAACGCCACCTCGTCAGCGAGCGTCAAGTCCGCCAGCGGTTGGAAGCGGCCGCTCTGGTTCAACCGTTGACTGGTATTGCCGGCGGCCAGCAGTGACTCGTGGCTCCGCGCAGTGTTCAGGTTTTCGCTGGTGTTAGCCGCCAGCGGTTCCAGCTGCAATTGGTCGGCAGTGCGGGCGAAGCCGTCCGTGAGATCCTCGTGCGGGGCGGGAGCGCCAGCCGTGCGCGCGGCAGCCGCCTTTTTATCGGCTTCTGCTTTGCGCAGCGCGTCCATCAGCAAGCTCATGTCTAGTTGCCTGCGTTCATCTAGGGGGTCGGCACATCTTTGCTTAAATACTGTTCGTAGCCCTTGAGATCGGTATCGATATTGGGATCGCCCACAATCACCGGGCGCAGGAATATCACGAGTTCGGTTTTCTGGTTATTCGCTTCTTTGACTTTGAAAAAGGTGTCACCGATAAAGGGAATGCGCGAGAGCCCGGGCACTTCGCGATTGCCATTGTTCACTTCATCCTGCATCAAGCCACCCAACACGCCCACCTGGCCGTTCACCAGTTTGAGCACCGATTCCATCTCGCGGGTGCGGATGATGGGCACGGTGTTGGTGATGTCGCCACCATCGAACCCATTCAGCTGGCTGGCGAGGCGCGGACCCGGATCCACCGCATCGCCGATTTTCTGCGAAATGGTTGGCCGGACAGTCAACGTAACTTCCTGGTTCGCCGAGATCTGCGGGGTGACCGCCATTACCAGACCGACTGGCACCGAATGCACCTGGGTCTCTACGAACGAACGACCTTGCGCATTCAAGGTGGGATCACTGGTGGTTACATCGAGCGTGAAATACACCAGCTCCTCGACCACTTTCAGCAGGGCCGTCTGGTTGTTGATTACCATCAGACGCGGGCTCGACAGCACTTTGGTATCACCGAATTCGCGCAGCAAACGCACCGTGGTTTCCACTAGCTTGCCGCTGGCGTCGGGATCGCGGTAGCCGAAGGTGAAGGCCGACACCGCGTTATCGATCACGCCATCGGTCACCGCACCGAGTAGATCCTGGTTGAAACCGAAGCCGGCCTTGTCGGCGTCGATCAGAATTCGCCAATCAACCCCCGATTGATATTGGTCATTCAGCGAGACCTCGACGATGGTCGCCTCGATCAGCACCTGACGCCGCGCATTGGTGAGTACTTGGTCAACAAACTTCTGGATGAGTTCATGTTGTTGGGTGTTGGCTTTCACCGAGATCACGCCGGCTTCCGCGTTTACCAGCAGGTTTTGCGATTGCAGACTCCCCTCCCGAGCCGGTGCGGCTTCGCCGAGGATCGTGAGAATGTTGGCGGTCAGGGTTTCCCAGAAGCGGTTACTTGATTTCGAGTTCACATGGGTAGAGGAGCTGTTGGCGCCCGCGTTGCCGCTACCGGAATTGCCACCGCTTTCATCCTGAGCCCCGCCTTCGCCGGTCGTCGCGACCTCGGTGGCGACGCTGACCGTGGTCTCGGTGTCGCGCGCGAGATTGACGTAACCCACTTCGTAGGTGCGAAAAAACGGCGCGTCGGGTTCGACCAGAATCGTGGTGCCATCCAGGGTGTAGCGCAGATTCGCCTGGCGCGCGACGCGATCAAGAATCTGCGGCAGCGTCTGATCGATGGCGTTCAAGGTGACGGCACCGGCAATATCGCCCGCGATGTCCACATTCATCTGCGCATCGCGCGCGAGCGCGAACAGCAGTTCACGCACCGGCACCTCATTCACCACCACCGTGTAGCGCTCGGTCTCGGGAATGGGTTGTGGCGGTGGCAGGTAAGTGGCCTGTGGCACCACCTTGGGTATTCCGGCCTCGGCCTGCACCGTGGAAGCTTGCGTGAGGTGCCCCGGCGACACCGGCGGCGCGGCGGGCTTCAGCCCCGCGCAGCTGGTGAGTCCCAGCAGCGCGATTATCGAGAGGGTGATGCGCGACATAAGCTTCCTTTCAACCTAGAAACAGCAGTCGAACGGCGTGTGCAGTGCGACCCATGGGGTGCGGGGCAAGGCGCAATGAGGAGGAATAGCTAGCTATTCCGACGAGTTGCAACACCGCCATGCGCCCAAGGGGGCGTGCTGCACACGCCGTAGCGCGCCTCACCCACAATGTGAGGCCTGCTTGAAGCAATAACTCCAATCTGGGCATAGTCTTTCTCACGTTGTTTAGCGGTCAACTGCCGTTTCTAGGTTCAGTCGATGCCTAACAGCAAGACCTCGCCGGACGTCTCGGCGACGCGCGCCAGGCGGTTGAACGCGCGCTGTAGATGTGCCGCGTCCGCTTCCGGATCGACCTGTGCCAAGGGCAAATCAAAGGCCGTCAGCGCCAGCGATAAGGCCGTCAGATCGGTGTAGCGCGTGGCCACAGTGGGGGTGCTGAGTGGCGTCGGGGTGAGCGCTGGCCGCACAACCTGCTGCGGCGCCACGGATCCGCTGTATGCCAGCGGGACGGGCGCGGTTGGACGCGTTGCGTACTGCCACCCACCGGTACTCACCAGCAGCAAGGCAGTGGTGAGCCCAGCCCGCCGCCACCAGCTGCGCGAAGTTCGGGTCGCGCGCGAAAATTCGCTGTCTTCGGCCGCACGGGCGACATGGCGCGGCAACACGCGCGGCGCCCCGCTCGAATAGGCGGCCAGCAGCGCCTTATCGGCGAGCACATTGATGCGCCGTAAAAGCCCTTGCGAGCTACGTGCGAGCACGCGGATCGCGCGCCGCGTGAACAGCTCAGGTCCACGGTAGCCGCTGGCCTGCAGACGGGCATTGAGATAATCCCGGATTTCGTCGGCGACAAATGGTGCGAGCCTGAAGCGGTAGGTTATACGCTCATTGAGCTGGCGAATTTCGTGCTGCGCAAGTTTCGTATCCAGCTCGGGTTGGCCAAACAGCACAATCTGCAGCAGCTTGTCCTGCGCGGTCTCCAGGTTACTGAGCAGCCGCAACTCTTCGAGTGTGGCGAGTGGCATGCCCTGGGCTTCTTCCACGAACATCACCACCCGCCGATTATCGGCGTGTTTCGCGAGCAGATAGTCATGCAGCGCGTGCATCACCATGGGCTTGGTCGCGCCGGGCGGCAGTTTGAGTTTGAGTTCGTAGGCGATCGCGGGCAGGATTTCATCGGGCCCCAGGTTAGGGTTGGCCAGATAAATCATTTCGCAATTGGCCGGGATCTCGCGGGCGAGCATGCGGCACAGCATGGTTTTGCCACTGCCGACCTCACCCACCACTTTCACGATTCCTTCGCCGCGACTAAGCGCATAGATCAGTGCGTCCAACACCGCGCCGCGATTGCCGCCGGGGAAGAACAGTTCTGGATCGGGGGTAATTTTGAAAGGGGATTTGTGGAATCCGAAATGCTGACAGTACATCGGGTGCCTCCTTGTGCGTGACTACGACTCGACCGGCGGCTGCATGCCGAGTCGCGCCAGTTTGCTATAGAGCGTGGTGCGGTTAACGCCGAGCAGACGCGCAGCGCGGCTCAAATTGCCATGCGCCTGCGTGAGCGCGGCGCTAATCAAGTGGCGCTCGAACGCGGCGACCGCTGTTTCCAGGCGGAAGCCCGGTTGCGCCAGACGCCGCGCGAACGCATCGGTCTCGGCCGGTGCGGCGCTGTCATTCGCAAGCGGCACGCTGGGTTCGAGTTCCTGGGCCAAATCATTCGCCTCCACCCTGCGGCCACCAAATTTGGTGCCGAGACGCACGACGATATTGCGCAATTCGCGCACATTTCCCGGGAACGCGTACGCCGCGAGTAATTCGGCGGCGGCGCCTGTGAGCTCGAACGAATTGATGGTGCCTGCATAGAGCGTCAGAAAGTGCGCCAGCAGAAGTCGCCAGTCGTCAGCGCGCGCGCGCAAGGGTGGCACCCCAATCGTCAGTACGCTCAATCGATGAAACAAATCCGCACGGAAAAGACCGCTGCGCGTCGCTTCGCGCAAGTCGCGGTTGGTGGCGGCGATGATGCGCGCGGTGGCCTGGCGTGGCTGCGTTTCGCCGAGCCGGTAGTACTCGCCGTTTTCCAGCACGCGCAACAATTTGGATTGCAGCGCCAGCGGCATTTCACCCACTTCGTCGAGCACCAAAGTGCCGTGGCCTACTTCTTCCAACAGCCCGGGACGCAGGCGATCGGCACCGGTGTAAGCCCCTTTGGTCGCGCCGAACAATTGCGCTTCGAGCAACTCCGGGCTGAACGCGGCACAGTTCAAAGACAGTAATGGCTGCGGTGCGCGCTGACCTTCGCGATGCAGACAGGCAGCGACGAGTTCTTTGCCCACTCCCGACTCGCCTTCGATGAGCACGGGGAATGGTGAATTGGCGAAAGGTGTGATCAGCGCCCGCAGCGCCTGCATGCTGGCGCTTGCACCGAGGAGTACCTCAGTGGTTTGCGCGCTCGGTGTGCGGCGTGCGGTTTCCGCTTCCAGAATCTGCAATTGATGATGCAGGCGGGCGCGCAAGACTTCCGCCGTGCACGGCTTGGGCAGAAAATCGACCGCCCCTAACGTGAGTGCATGCTGGATATTGCGGCGATCACTCTGCCCGGAAAGCACCAGCACGCGGGTGAGTTGGCGGGCGGCGACCAGTTCGGAAATCAGCGCATAGCCCTCATCCGGGGTGTGCGGCGTCGGCGGCAGGCCGAGATCGATGAGGGCCAGCGCCGGCGCCCGCGGCAGACTGGCGAGTACCCGATGGGCCTGCTCGCGGGTACTCGCGGTGTGCACGTCGAATTCATCAGAGAGCGTGAATTTCAGGGCATCGACGATCAGCGGATCATCATCCACCAACATCACGCAAGCGCGCAGCGGATCAGTCCTCGCGGACATGGCCGGCGGTGCGGCGAACGGGATCAGCCAACCCTAGTTGACGGCAGATGGCCTCCGTCGCCCCAAATTGATTCATGGTGTAGAAATGCAGTCCCGGGGCGCCTTGTTCCAGCAGGCGGGCGCACAACGCGGTAGTGACATCGATCCCAAAGCGTCGGATCGCCGCGACATCATCGCCGAAATCCCGCAGTCTTTTCATTATCCAGCGCGGGATCTCCGCGCCACACATTTCCGAGAAACGGGCCAGCTGGGTCACATTAGTAATGGGCATGATGCCCGGCACGATCGGAATCTGAATGCCCACCGCGCGACAGGCCTCCACGAAGCGAAAATACGCGTCTGGATTGTAGAAATACTGGGTGATCGCGCTGTCTGCGCCGGCCTCAACCTTGCGCTTGAAGTTCTGCAGATCGCTGGCCGCGGACGTCGCCTGTGGATGGAATTCGGGATAGGCCGCGACTTCGATGTGGAACGCTTGACCGGTTTCGCGGCGCACGAATTCCACTAATTCATTGGCGAAGCGCAATTCGCCGAAACCCGTCATGCCCGAAGGCATATCGCCACGCAGCACCACCAGGCGGCGTACCCCGGCTGCACGGTACTGCTGTAACACGTCGCGCAGTTCAGTCAGCGAGGTGCCGATGCAGGATAGGTGGGGCGCGACATCGATCCGGGTGGCGGCGCGAATGTCGAGCACGGTCTCGAGCGTCACCTCGCGGGTGCTGCCGCCAGCGCCAAAGGTCACCGAGAAGAAACTCGGGGCGAGCGTGGCCAGACGAGCACTGGAGTTGGCGAGCTTGGCTTTGGCTTCCGGCGAGCGCGGCGGAAAGAACTCGCAACTGATGGTCTGCGTCGTCATTAGGTAGTACCGCCCGCCCTGTGAAATCTAAACATGTCTGGACTCAGTTAAGAGACAAAATATATCGCATATATAATAGTTTGCAATCATTTTCTTAACGGATACATTAGAAAATACCGGCAATTTTTCGACGTTCGCTGAGCCGCTCACCGAGGCGTGTTTTTTTAGTGGATCTCGCGGGTCTTCGGAAGTGCGAAATGGTCCAGGCCGGTGGCCTACGCAGTGGGCCGGGACGGGCTCCCGTCCCCACTTAGGGCCCGTGACAAAACAAATCGATCAGATCCAGCGTGCGTCATAGCGAGTGTGGCTCTATGGTGTAGTTCCACTCGCCGTGAAATTTGTGTGGCCGTATCCTGACTGTATCCATTTCCACGTCGGTTACCTTACGCCCTTTGTCG
>CAMATU010000098.1 GCA_945861225.1 Klebsiella pneumoniae | reverse complement strand
TTCCACATAGCCTGGTTGCCGCCGCGCGCGCAAACGCAGGAGACGGAAGATTGGGAGATCGTCGGCATGGATGCTGAAGAGGATCTGATTTTTCAGCACAAACGATACCCGCACCACCTCGCTGTCCTGTTCATCCAGCAGGAAGAAGTCGGAGCGGATATGGATTTCGCCATTTTCTTCGACGAAGAAGCGCGCGGATGCCTCGATATCCTCGACCTCATCTTCGTCCTCCTCATTGGGCAGAGAGATGTCGAAGACTTCCTTCGCCCAGGCGACTTCGAGATCAGTGGCTTCGTCGAAATCCACCCACACCGGTCGTGCGTCGCGCAGATCCTCACGCGAATCAATCTGCAGTTGCCGCAGGCGGCCGGACTCGAGTTCAAAGGCATTGATCATGCTGCAGACTGCTGAGTGCGTCGCCTACGGGGAGCCGCCGCCGCCCACCGCGACCCTCACCGTTTCGACTGCCCCGGCCGCTTTTTGTTTATGCAGATCTTCGATCTGACCATCGTAGGTCAGACAGAACAGGGTCTTGCCATCATCGCCGCCCAGCTGGCAGGCGACAGCGCGTTTATCACCGCAGGTCACGATATCGGTAATCTCTCCGCCATCGAGCAAGCGCAGAAACTCCCCCGAATTGAAACACGAAACCCAGATGGCGCCAGCCGCATCCAGACAGATCCCATCGGGCACGCGGTCGCCGACATTGGCGTAGATGCGCCGGTTCGTAAGACTGCCATCAGCCGCGATATCGAAGGCCGACAAGCGGTTCGCCCAGGATTCCGAAATCACCAAGGTCTTGCCGTGATCTTTGATCACGGCCCCATTGGGAAAACTGAGATCGCTCGCGACAACTCGGGTGGCGCCATCAGCTTCGACCAGCACCAGGTCGGCGGGCGCCGGCTCTGCGCCACTGAAAAGGTCATAGCCAAAATTGCCCACATAGGTGCGGCCCAGCGCATCGGTCACGGTATCGTTCACATCGCCGCCGGCGAATTTGCTTAAATCAGCGTGCACGGAAAGCGCGCCATTCTTGAGCTTCATGAGCTTGCGGTCCGCCATCGACACGATGAGCGGCGTGCCATCCGGCAGAAAGCCGATGCCCGAAGGCCGCTGCGGCACCTCACACACGACCTGACGCTCACCGCCCGCAGTGAGCGTGTAGACCTTGTAGCCCCACATATCCGAAAACCACAGCTTGCCTTGGTGCCAGCGCGGACCTTCAAGAAAGAAGAAGCCCTCGGCAAGGGGTTGGGTTTGGTGTTTATTCATGCTGGAGATCTCCGGGGTTATTCGGGCTTAGTTTCCCATAGATATGGCGTACAAGTCGCGGCTTAATCGCCGTAGCGATCGTGCAGCTGCAGCCACGCCATGGAGTACGGCAAGCCATCCTCAGCGCGTCCCTTGGGCGCCAGATCCAACAGGTGATACGCGCCATTCAACATATCGAGACCGCGCGAATAGCAGGAATAGGTATGAAAGATTTCATGTTCCGCGCTGCGCTGGAAGACGCTTATGCCAGGCGCCTCTTCAACTGGGAACGGACGCCGCTGGTAATTGTAGGTCACCTCGCCAGTGGCCATCTCTTCTGGTGTGAAGGACACCCCGAAGTCAAAATTAAATTCGCTGCCCAGCGACGAGACCCATTCAAGATCCCGACCCATGCGTTGTTTGAAGGCCTGCAACTTAGGCAATGGTGAACGCGAGACTGCCAGCAACGTCACGTCACGCTGCGCGAGATGCGCAGTGATGCCGTTAAAGTTATCCAGCCAAAACGCGCAACTTTTGCAACCCTCCTCCCAGCGTTCCGGAAACATGAAGTGATAAATAATCAACTGACTACGTCCGGCAAATAAATCTGCCAGGGTTTCGGGGCCGCGCGTGGTGTCGAAAACATACGGCTTGTCGATTCGCACCCAGGGCAGCGTCCGGCGCCGTCGACTGACTTCATCGCGTTGCCGCGTTAACGCCTTCTCCTCGCGCAACAACTCTTGGCGCGCAGATAGCCACGCTTCGCGGGAAACAATTAAGGGGTTTTCCATCGCACACCTCTTTTTTTCAGCTTAATGTCGTCGTTGCAAGCGCACGCGAAGCATTTCCGCCCTCAGGATTGCCCCGTCGCTGCGCGCCTCGCAACGACGGGAGCAAGGCGCTCACGGCTTCTTAAACAACTCGTCCAACGTGGGCTGCGCACCAGCCGCACTTGGGCTTACTGCCGCATCGCCACCGAACAAGGCCTCTAACGCGTTCCGCGCACTAACGGCTTCCGGCACAGCGCGATAAGCGTCAGGGCGTAATTTGAAATAGCCACAGAAATTCGCGCGCTCCTTATTCACCACCCGCTCGGCAATGGGTTCGCGGCAATCGTTGGCGATACCCGTGGCATAGAATTCGCACAGCTTACACACATGCAGATCGGCGCGGCAGGCCCCGCAGTGCGCGGCGCGCGCCAGCGGTAAGGGTTCGTCCGCAATTGACTCTGCGCAGCGCCAGCAAACCCACTCACTCATGATGCAGACCCTCGCGTGAAACGACTCAGACGATAGGCGCCAGCTTCCAGCTCGGACTGCTGACCTGTGATTTCATCGGCCACCACCCGCCCGGCTCCCGCCGCCATCGTCCAGCCGAGCGGCCCATGGCCTGTATTGAGAAAGATCCCGGGCACGGCCGTGCTGCCCATGATGCCCACTCCATCGCTGCTCATCGGGCGCAGCCCGGTCCATTGGGTAGCAGTGTCGCGGTCCAGAAAAGGCGCAAAGCCCGGATAGAGCTTGAGGACGAGATCGAACAGATTAGCGATGCGGCTGGGGGTTAGCGCCTGATCATAGCCCGCAAATTCGGCAGTGCCCGCCACTCTCAGGCGTGCACCCAGCGGACACACTGCGGCGTGCAAATGGTCGTCGATCACCGGTATTTGTGGTCCCGGCCAACCGTTCCGCGCGAGGGTTATCGAATAGCCCTTCACGGGTGCCACCGGCACCTCAAGTCCGACCATGCGCGCAAGCAACGGCGTATAGCTGCCAGCCGCGAGCACCACCGCATCCACCGTGAAATCGCCGCGCGTGGTGTGCACGTTGGGCTTACGCGAAAGTCCCTTATCGAGACGCTCAACAAGGGTATCGAACAGCAACTCCACGCCATTTCTCTGCAAATGCTGCGCGAGCAACTCACAAAATTTAAATGCATCGCCGCTTTCATCATCCGGAAAGAACAGCCCGCCGGCGAGTTGCGCCTGCAGCGGGGCGAGTGCGGGTTCGAGCTGGATCGCGCCGGTGGCATCGATCACCTCGTAGCGGATGCCCCAGGCACTCAACTGCCCGCAGAGCTGCGCTGCCGCCGCGACCTCAGTCACCGTCCGAAATAATTTGATAGTGCCGCGCTGTTGCTGATCGTAGTTCCCTGCCAGGGCGATGCGCAGATCCGCCATCTGCGCCAAAGAATAGCGCGCGAGATGGGCGTTCTTTTCAAAGTTCCGTAAATAGCGTTTAGGCTGGGAGTGCCTGACGAAGGCTAGCCCCCACCGCCACAGTCCGGGGAGTGCGCGCGGGCGCACTAACAAGGCCGAATCCTCACGCCCCATCATGGTTAAGGCCGCGCGCAACACGCCCGGCGCATTCCACGGATTGGCCTGGCTGGCGTGCAGCATGGCGCCATTGGCGAAGCTGGTTTCCCGCCCCGCGCCTGCCTGGCGCTCGACCACGGTGACTCTCGCCCCTGCCTGACGCAGAAAATACGCGGTGGTGAGACCCAGCAAACCCGCACCGACAATAAGCACATGCATGGATTAACCGCTTGCGAAGGAGGGCTATGGTGAGTTCATATACTAAGGACCCGGGCGGAAATAATCTTTACATTCGGCTGTATCTGCGCGGTTGCTCCGGCGTTGCGTTGCTTGGAAATGGGCCCACCATTCCCGGCGCAACGCGCCTTGCAGCAACCGCGCAGATTCACCCTCGGTGTGACAAGATTATTTCCGCCCGGGTCCTAGCGTGAACGGTGCGCGCGGCAGAGCGGCAAGGGAGTCGTCGATGCGATTGGTAGCCGATGTGGGCGGCACAAAAACGTTGCTGGGAGTGGCGCACGCGGGCGAACTGCACAGCGTGATGCGGTTCGATAATGACACCGCGCCAACCTTTCTTGCGTTAGTGGAAAACTATCTAGACGGACTCCCGGCGGCGCAGCGTGCAGCCCTCGATGCCGCCTGCTTCGCGCTCGCGGCGCCGATCACCGGCGATGTGGTGCGGCTCACCAATCGCGCGCATTGGCGGATCGAGCGGGGCCAAATCAGCGCGTTGCTCGACGGTGCGGTCGTTCACCTCGTGAATGATTTCGCGGCGGCGGCCGCGGGCCTCACTGCACTCGATGACGACGACCTCGTCACTTTGCAGTCCAGCACACAACCCCAGTCGGGCGTGCGCTTATGTCTCGGCCCTGGGACCGGCTTCGGCGTTGCCGCCCTGTACGCCGACACCGTGCTGGTCAGCGAAGGCGGGCACATCGGCTTCGCGCCCGTCGATGCGCAACAAATGGATTTATGGCGCTTTCTGGGCGGCGAACATCGCCGCGTGACCGTCGAGCGATTGTGTTCCGGTCCGGGTCTGCTCGCGATTTATCGCTACTGCTTGATTCGCAGCGGGCATCCACTGCCGCCGGATCTCACGGCGGCAGAAGTGGTGCGTCGCGCGCGCGAAGCCGAGGACATTGAGGCCAAACAGGCACTCACGCTTTTAGTCCGCATCCTCGGCGCGGTGGCAGGCGATCTGGCGCTGACTTTTCTCGCGCACGGCGGGGTATATCTGGCCGGCGGCATCGCGCCCAAGTTGTTACCCGAACTAACAGGCGAGACATTCCTGCAGGCGTTCAATGACAAGGCTGAACATGCCGCCCTGGTGCGGACGATTCCGGTGCGGGTAGTGCTGCGCGAGGATCTCCCCTTGCTGGGCGCCGCGCGCTATGCCGCTGCGCCTGGCAAGTAATCTTCTAAACACTGATGGGCTCCAGTATCAGCCCCGCCAGCGGCGGCACATTAAGCACGATGTGGGTGGCCGGCGCCGTGCCCTGGACTTCGATCAAGTGCAGGTTACCGAGATTAGTCCCCCCATAGAATTCAGAATCGCTGTTGAACAGTTCGCGATAACGCGCCGCCGCGGGCACCTGCAACACATAGTTTGGGCGTGGGATGGGCGTGAAGTTCAGCACCACCACTAGCGCACGTCCGACCGCATCCCGGCGCACGAAGCTCACTAACGAGCGTGCGGCATCGTCGCAATCCAGCCACGCAAAGCCCGCCGGTGCGCAATCCAGTGCGTGTAGTTCGCTGCGCGTGCGGTAGAGCCGGTTGAGATCGATAGTCATCCGCGCGAGCGCTGCATGTGCGGAAACTTGCAATAAATTCCAATCCAGCTCCCAGCCCACTCGCCATTCGCGCGCCTGACCGAATTCATTACCCATAAAATTGAGCTTCTTGCCCGGCGTAGTGAGTTGATAGGTAAGCAGGAGTCGCAGGTTCGCGTAACGCTGCCATTCATCGCCCGGCATTTTGGCCAGCAGACTGCGCTTACCATGCACAACTTCATCATGCGAGAGCGGCAGTAAAAACTGCTCACTGTACGCATACAGTTGGCCAAAGGTCAGCAGATTGTGGTGGTAACGACGATGTACGGGATCAAGTGCGAAATAGCGGAGCGTGTCGTTCATCCAACCCATATTCCACTTGAAGGTGAAACCGAGCCCCCCCTCGCGCGGCGGACGGGTGACCTGCGGCCAGGTGGTGGACTCCTCGGCAATGCTCAGGGTACCGGGAAATTCCTCCACCAGCAGGCTGTTCAACGCGCGCAGAAAATCTACCGCCTCCAAATTCTCACGGCCGCCATAACGATTCGGCGCCCATTCCCCGGCACGCCGTGAATAATCGAGATACAACATAGACGCGACTGCATCCACCCGCAGTCCATCGAAATGAAATTCCCGTAACCAGTAATACGCACTCGACAACAGAAAGCTGGTGACCTCGTGTCGCCCGTAATTAAAAATATAAGTGCCCCAGTCCGGATGCCGACCGACCCGCGGATCGGGATGCTCATAAAGCGCCGTGCCATCGAAGCGCGCCAGCGCACCATCATCCGCGGGGAAATGCGCCGGCACCCAATCGAGAATGACGCCAATGCCGGCCAGGTGGCAGGCGTCGATCAGGGCTTTCAAATCTGCTGCCGGCCCGTAGCGTGCGGTCGGCGCGAAATAGCCAGTCGTCTGATAGCCCCACGACTCATCGAGCGGGTGCTCGGTCAGCGGCATGAATTCGACATGCGTGTAGCCATGCGCCACCACATAGGGCACCAGGCGTGCGGCGAGTTCCACATAGGAGTAAAAACGGCCATCGGGATGACGCAACCAGGAACCGAGATGCAGCTCGTAAATATTGAGCGGCTGGCTGGCCGCGCAAAGCGTTGCGCGCGCTGCGATCCACGCCGCATCCTGCCAGCCGCGGACTTCGGTGGCCGGCACGCACGAGGCGGTAGCCGGTCGCGCCTGCGTGCTGCGGGCGTAAGGATCAGCGCGCAGGAAAGGAACCTCGCCCTCACGCGGCAACACTTCGAATTTGTAACGCGCGGGCGCCGCGAGCGCCGGCACAAACAAGGTCCACACACCGCTCGCCCCGAGATTCGCCATCTGTAGCAAGCGACCATCCCAGCCGTTGAAATCGCCGACCACCGAAACCCGCGCGGCGGCGGGCGCCCATACCCGGAACGTAACGCCCTGCACGCCGAGCCGCTGTGCTGGGTGGGCGCCGAGGAAACGATAACTTTGCGAGTTACGCCCTGCACTGAACAGATAAAGATCGTGCGCCGAACACTCGGGTGGAAACGCGTAAGCATCGTATTCGAGGCGACCGTCCACGCGTATCTGCCAGGGCGCGGACGGTCGGCGCCGGGTGCGCCATTCGAAAAGTCCTGCGGGATGAATGCGGGTGAGTGCGGTGCGCCCGCGTGCGCCCCAGCGCACATCAGTCGCGCCCGGGCGATACACCGTAACGGACCACGCCGCCCCGTCGCGGTGCAGACCGAGCAAGCTGAAGGGATTGTGTTCCCGTGTAGCAAGTAGAGCGGCAAATCGCGCCGAGGTTTCATACATATTCGCTATGATAGCGATTGCTTGGACCGTATGCGGCGGGTGCGGCACCCTTTTCCGCCCTATGGAATTTAGACTGCGTGTGTCGCTATACAAACTATCACTAAGCGCGCGAGACTAACCGCATGACCGAACCTGCTGCACTGGAACTTGTGCTGCTGTGGCATATGCATCAGCCCGATTATCGTGATCGGGCAACAGATCAGTACGTGCTGCCGTGGACCTATCTGCACGGCCTGAAAGACTATACAGACATGGCCGATCACCTTGAGCGACACCCGACGGTGCGCGCGGTGGTGAACTTCGTGCCGATTCTGCTCGACCAGCTCGACGATTACGCCGTGCAAATTGCGCGCGGCAAACTACGCGATCCCTTGCTCCAGCTACTGGCGCGCCCCACCTTTGATGGGCTCACGGTCGCCGAGTGCGAGTTTGCGTTGCAGGCGTGCTTTCGCTCGAACCATAGTCACATGCTGGAACCCTTTGCACCCTATCGTCGCTTGCGCGACATGTATGCTCAGCTCACGAGTTCAGAGGCGCCAGCCACGTATCTCAGCGCGTCCTACTATGCGGATCTCGTGACTTGGTATCACCTGGTCTGGACGGGCGAAAGTGTGCGTCGAAAACACCCCTGGCTAGTCACCCTCATCGAGAAAGGCGCGGGCTATCTGGCTGCCGATCGCCTGCAGATATTGCAGATGATTGGGCGCGAATTGGGCGCGCTCACGGCGCGCTATCGCGCCCTCGCCGCGCGCCAGCAAATCGAAATCTCGACGACCCCCTACGCGCATCCCTTAGCGCCGCTGCTGCTCGATTTTGCGGCAGCACGCGAAGCGCTGCCCGATCTCACGCTCCCGCAAGCCGCAAATTATCCCGCTGGCGCGGCACGTTTAGCGCGGCATTGCACACTGGCTAAGGACACGCATGCCGCGCGCTTTGACGGCGCACCGCGCGGGGTGTGGCCCGCCGAAGGAGCCATCTCGGCTGAGGTGCTCCAAATTTTTGCGCAACAGGATTTTGTCTGGGCCGCCAGTGGCGAGGCGGTGCTTGCGAACACCTTGCACAAGGCGGGCCAAACCTATATCCGCGACCAGCATCTGTATCGCCCATGGCGCGATGCGAGTGGGATAACGCTGGTGTTCCGCGATGATCGCATCTCGGATCTGATTGGCTTCGAGTATTCGAAATGGGATGCCAGCGATGCCGCTCGTCATCTCATAAGCGAACTCGAAGCAATTCGAGCCGCGGCCCCCAAGGGTGACACTCCGCTGGTCTGTATCGCGCTCGATGGCGAAAATGCCTGGGAATATTATCCCTACAACGCGTTCTATTTTTTTGAAGCGCTATACCCGCTGATCGCGGCGCATCCGCATCTGCGTACGACCACCATTGCGCAAACACTGAGTTCAACTTCCCAAGCAGTGCGCCGCTGGCCGTTACCGCGAGTCTGCGCCGGCAGTTGGGTCTATGGCACCTTCACCACGTGGATTGGCGATCCCGACAAAAACCGCGCCTGGGATCTGCTATGTGCAGCGAAGGTCGCCTACGATCTTGCGGCCCCCACGCTCGCACCCGCAACCTTAGCCCGCGCTGAAGAACTTCTGTGCGCCTGCGAAGGCTCGGATTGGTTCTGGTGGCTGGGAGATTACAATCCGGCGACCAGCGTGGCGAGCTTCGAACATTTATTTCGCGTTAACTTGAGCGCGCTCTTCACCTGTCTTGGGCTGGCGCCACCAGCAGCGCTGGCGGTGCCGCTCAGTCTCGGCAACACCTTGAGCCAGGAGGCTGGCACCATGCGTCGCGCGAGCGTGTCCGAATGACTCCGGTGCGCTTACTGCTCGGCGTCCACGCGCATCAACCAGTGGGCAATTTTTCCACTGTGATCGCCGAGGCACATGAGAAATGCTATCGCCCTTTTCTCGCGACTATGGCGCGCTATCCGCGTTTTCGTTTCGCAGTGCATTTCTCGGGTTGGCTGTTAGGAGAGCTTGAGCGCGACTATCCGCAGGACATGGCGTTGCTGCGCGACATGGTGCAGCGCGGCCAGGTCGAACTGGTGGGGGGCGGCATTGCGGAGCCGGTGCTGGCCGCGATTCCGCAGCGCGATCGCTGCACGCAATTACAGACCATGAACGCGCATCTTCTACAACGCTACGGCGCCGCGCCGGTCGGCGCATGGTTGACCGAGCGGGTGTGGGAATCCTCCATCGTGCCGGCGCTGAACGCGAGCGGACTGCGCTATGTGACCGTCGATGACTATCACTTCCTGTGCACCGGCGTGCCCGCCACCGAACTCGACACCTTCTACACCACAGAAGAAGAAGGTGGCCGCCTGGATCTGTTTCCGATTGCCGAAGGCCTCCGCTATCGCCTGCCTTTCGCGCCAGCGGCAGAAGTGGTCGCTTACCTCGAAGGATTGGCCGCGCGTGGCGATGCGGCCGCGATCTATTTCGATGACATTGAAAAATTCGGCATCTGGCCAGAAACCTTTGATTGGGTCTATACGCGTGGCTGGTTGGTGCAATTCATCGAAGGCGTCCTCGCCTCGAAGTCAATCGAGACTTCAACCTACGCCGAGTTTCAAGCCGAGCATCGCGGCCGTGGGCTGGTTTATCTCCCCACTGCTTCGTATAGCGAAATGAACGAATGGACCTTGCCGGCGGCCGCCGCCAAGCAGTATGCGAGCCTGGTCAAGCGGGCGCGTGACACGCACCAGCTGGACGCCGAACGCCCGTTTTTGCGGGGCGGCATCTGGCGGAATTTTCTCTCGCGCTATGCCGAGTCAAACTGGATGCATAAGCGCATGCTGGAGTTGTCGGCGCGCCGCGCGGCCCATCCCCTGCATGCCGCGCGCAGCGATCTTCTGGCGCTGCTGCACAATGCGCAGGCCAATGATGCTTATTGGCACGGACTGTTTGGTGGCTTGTACCTCCCGCACTTGCGGCGCGCGGTCTGGCATCATCTGCTCGAACTCGAACAAGCGCTTGGCGCGCCCACTGGAGAACCGCCTGCCGATTTCGACTGCGATGGTCGGGTCGAACGCTTTCTACGGAATGCCCAGCAAGTGGCTGTGTTGCGCGACGATGGCCTGGGCGGCTTGCACGAATGGTCGAGCCTGCTGCTGCGGCATAATTTCGGCGACACCCTGCGCCGCTACGCGGAGCATTATCACGCGGCTGCGATGAACGCTGATGGCGCGGGCCCACAAGTAATCGAGCATGGCGAAGCCGGCATTGCTTCCGCGCATGATCGCGTGACTTTCAAGCATCCCATCGAAGCCACCAATTTAACGCCGGATACCCACGGCCGCCTGCTGTTCACTGAGTGTTGGTTGAGCGGCGACACTTCCGCGATACCGGTCACAACGTACGTCGTGACTGAGCAAACCCCGGGCTCGCTCACGTTACGCGCCGAATTCGCCACGCCGCACGACCGGCTCACAAAAACCTATACGCTCGATCGTGACTCTTTACGCGTGCGCTTTACCGTAGGCGGTATACCACGCGCACTGTGCACCGCGATCCACCTCGCGCTGCCCAGCTGCGATGGCTTTGGTGGACGCTATCGTCTCGCGGATGACACGATCCCCGGCGGCTTTGGACAACCATTGACGCTGCCATCTGTCAGCGCGCTGTGGCTCGAAGACAGCGAGCTGGGGGGGGCGAATCAAACTCGAGACCTCACGGCCCGTCGCCATTCACGCACAGCCCTTTCATACTGTCTCGCAGTCCGAGGCCGGCTTTGAGCAAATCATGCAGGCCGTACGTCTGGAGCTTCGTTGGGAGACTGTAGATCCGCTGGAGGTGGTGCTGCGTATTGAGGTGAGCGGATAAGCGTGCCCCGGGACTTCAGCAGGAGCGCTACGCGCGATTTCCCCACTGGATTGCCACTCGCCATGTCGCTACGTTCCGCGCAACGGCAGCTCGGGGCCGCACTGGTGGTATTCAACGCACGCTGGTGGTGAAATACGACGTCGTTAGCTTTGTGATCGAATAGAATTCCAACTGTGACAGAAGACGTTCCACAAATTTCCCTCCTCGCGGACATCAAAGCCGCCGGCGCTGCCATTCGCAAAGCGATTGCGGATGCCGATGGGCCGTTGCCACCACACTTCCTGGTCGAGTTTTTGCTGAGTCAATGGCGGCGTCATCTGGTCGTGATTCATCACCAGCAGGGCGCGCTCAGTCCGGAATGGCTCGCGGCAGTGGATACCACAGGCCGGCTGCTCTTGAGCGTGTTGCCGGTGACCTCGGTTGAACAGCGCACGAACCTCGCGAAGACAGTTCCAACACTCATTGCCGAGCTCCGGGGTGGTGTGCGCCAGGGCCAAATCGACCAGCTCGCGATGGATTTATTCCTGAAGCAGCTCGGCGAATTGCATTTCGCCAAACTGGATCCGAAGCGTCCGCTGGAGAAAGCGCACCTCAGCGATCTCTCCGATACCATCGCGATGGACGTGCAGGATCCGCGTTACCGCGCGCTACTCGACCGCCTGGATGGCGCCGACGGCGTCGAACATATCGAAATGTAGTTCACGCGGACTCGCCGGCATGACGAGTCTTTCAAACACAGGAATCACCGGCGGATGTTTGTGCGGCGCCGTGCGCTATGCGCTCTCCGGGCCGCCGCTTGACGCCGGCTACTGCCATTGCCGTGTCTGCCAGCGCGCGAATGGTGCACCGGTAGTCGCCTGGACCACTGTTCGCATCAGTGCGTTTGAATACACTCAAGGAACCCCATCGCGCTTCGCGTCTTCCAGTCGTTACCAGCGCGAGTTCTGTGCAGCCTGCGGCACACCGCTCGTGTTCCGACGCCAAGTGGCGCCGGAATTTGTGGATGTGACGTTAGCGAGTCTGGATGAACCGAGTCTTATCAGTCCGGAATATCACATTTGGCGCGCCAGCCGAATTGCCTGGTTCGAGACCGCCGACGAACTCCCCCGGCATGCCGCTGCCGGTCCTGATCAGGATTGAAGCTCAAGGTTCGAGATCGAACTTGAGGCCAACAAAACCACTCACGCCTTCAGTTTGAAAATCGAATACATCCTGGTATTCGTCGTCAAACAGATTTTCGACGCGGGCGGTCAGCGCGACTGACTTGGTTAACTGATAAGCAGCGGAAATCCCCACCAAGGTATAGGCCGACAACTCAGTCCGGCCGGCGAAAGTCGGCGGTAAAAATGTGAGGTCGTCGCGCCTGCCGTTGTGCGTGAGATGGGTATCGAGCGTAAGCCGATCAGCCAAGCCCCGCCAGTTCGCGCTAAGCGCACCCTGGTGGTGAGGTCGACGAACTTCGTCCACCCGCAGTCCGTTACTCAGCTCTGTGGCATCCAGATAGGTATACGTTCCATTGACTGCGAGCTGCTTGGTCAAGGCCACTGTGGTCGATAATTCCACCCCCTCACGCTTACTGGTGCCCGCGCGGTTGGCGGCCGTGAAGCTGCCGCTCGTCGCGTCAAACACGAAGCCGTCGATTTCGTCGGTGAGTTTTTCGTTGAAGTAGGTGGCACCCAATCTCGCGCGCTCGGCCCACAGTGTTTGCCTGATTCCAATTTCATAACCGTGCGATTGTTCGGGTTGCAGATTTTCATTGCCGATGAAGGGCAACCCACCATTACTGAAAAAGCCATAGCGTTCAGAGAACGTCGGCGCCTTGTGCCCGGTGCCAAAGGCCGCCGAGAGCACGCTGCCGCTGACTGGCAGCTCCTGCGCGAAAGACACCCGAAAAGTACCGATATCCGCGAAATCGCTGTTGTCGTCCCAGCGTCCGCTGACCCCCAGCGACGTAAACTCGGCCAAGATCAACCGATACTCACCGATATACCCAACGGTATGATGACGGCGGTCCTGGTTGGGATCGGCGCCAAAGACAATTGGTCCGCGTTGCGTAAATTCCTCCAATTCGTAATCGGCAGCCAAGGTGAAGCTGTGCGCCAGCGCCAGCATCCAACGCGTATCGAAGCGCCAGTTCGACTGGTAGCCGAGGGCATATTTACGACCTTCGGTGCGACGCGTGCCGGCGTCAGTCGGATCCTCGGTAACATTGCCCAATTTGGTCCATCCAGCCTTCAGGGTGTGCGTCCAGTGCCGCTCAAAGGTGGCGAGCTCCGCACGACCGCCGACATAGCCCTGCACCAGATTGATGGTCGCGGGGACATCGCGATTCAGCCCGTCAAAAAGCGTATCGAAATCCGGCGTATCAAATTCATTCTCCGCATCAGTGACGCGACCGTTGAGAGCGAGCTGCAAGCGCTCGATGGGCTGCCAGCCAAGTTTTAGATTAACGGTGGCGTTGCGGTAGCCATCGTCTTCAGTCCCGCGGCTTGCGACATTGATGCCGCCCGCGTCGAGGTAGCTAAGGCCGAGACGGCCACGCAAGGTGCCACGGTTGCCGCCAATGGCGAGTGCACCGTGCTGCGTGCCAAAGGCGCCGTATTCAGCCTGGCCAGCGATTTCCAGCGGTCGCTCGGCATTGCGTGTGATGATATTGACAACACCCGCCAGGGCATCGCTGCCCCACAGCGCGCTCTGCGGACCGCGCACGATCTCCACGCGCTCGACGTCGCTTGCAAGGAGATGCGCAAAATCGAATTCATCGTTCTGACTGAAATCATTCGCTTCTATACCATCAATCAACACCAGCAGATGATTACCCTCCGCGCCGCGTACACGCACCTGCGTCTGCGCGCCCGCGCCACCGTTGCGACTCACGGCAAAGCCTGGCACATCGCGCAGCAGCTCAGTGAGATATTGGGGATTGCGACGCGCGATTTCCGCCCGCGTAATGATTGTCACGCCACTGCCAGCAAGCTTGATGGGTAGCGGAACACGCGCCGCGGTGACGACGACTTCCTCATTTATGGTGACGATCGAAGCAGTTTCAGCAGCCGACACCAGCGTCGGCAAAAAACAGATCAGCAGTATTTTCCACATCGCTTGAGCCTCCACGCGCGTTCACGCCCGAACGTGCGTTGTAAAGTTGAGGTCGCAAGCGAACAGCTGGAGGATAGAGTCTGTTTAACACAAACTCCAAGACACCCCGAGCGCACCCGCCGCGACTCGATTGTTCAATCGCGATGGGCCGGTCTCCGGGCTGACGAGGACGGACAAACTGGCTTTATCCAGCTGTTCGCGGGCGTCCGTCTTCCCATGCACGAGGCACAGTGACTTGGAGGACGCCTACACTCGTATACCGTTGCGGGGGCAGCGCCGGCCTTACACAGCGAGCTGTGTGCACCGGCTTCCCGATTATCCCGACGACCAGTAAGGTCACCAGGCACCTATCACGAATTCGGGGCGGAGCCTAACGTTGTGCAGCGACCCCCGTCAAGCAGACGTACGAGGTGATCGAGCAAAATTCAGCGCAAAAAAAAGGGCATCGCATGCGATGCCCCTGCACTCGGCTCAAGAGATCTTAGGAAGCGACGGCGTCCTTCAGTGCTTTGAGCGCTGCTGCGCGCACTGACAAGCTAGCTGGCCGGGCGTCCACTTTCACCATTTCGCCGGTGAATGGATTACGCGCCATGCCGGCTTTACGTGCGGCCTTTTTCACGCGGCGCAATTTCACACCGAGTTCTGGCACGCTCATCTCGCCTGACCCACGGCCATTAAGATGACGAATCGCGTGGTCGCGAGTAGCTGCCAGGACAGCCTGTACTTGTTTCTTGGTCAGCTCCGTCGCTTCGGCGAGCGCCGCAAGGATCTGGCTTTTGGTTTCACGGTCTTTGATAGCTGGTTTCGCACGACTCATAGTGTTGTTAATCCTCTGCAGATTTTGTACCCCAAAGTGCGCAGGACAGTAGAGCTTGTGTTCTAAATCCTGACGCGCTCCATCGCATTGATGATCTTCCTAACTCCGGGGCCGAAGGCGGCACCGTGCTGATCGGAAGCGCAAAGTTTGCGGTGGCTAATATATCCCTTCGAATGGGTTTTGTAAGCCTTGAGCCTTGTCCAATGGGGTATGAGTCTGAACGAGGCCCGTGAATCCAACGGGGTATGAGTCTGAGCAGTGGGCTGGGTTCGATCATGATGCGAGGCATGGTGATCGATATGAACGACAAACAGTTGCTGACCTTGGCCCAGCTGCAGGCC
>CAMATU010000097.1 GCA_945861225.1 Klebsiella pneumoniae | reverse complement strand
CGCAATTGAGTGACTTACGCTGCATTATGCACGCATATCCGCCGGCACGATCTCGCCGTGCGAGACGATTATTTCATCATCAAGCCACAGGCTGCAGTTGCGCATCGGTAAATCCAGATGGCATGCCGTGTCATTAGTGCCGCCGAATTCGGTCTCGGGCCCGAGCGAAAATAGCACATTGCCATAATAGGCGCGGCCGTCCATGCCAATGCCGGGTAATGCTGTATCCCACAGGCAGCGTTCGTTCAATCCCCAGCCAATGTGCGAGACCGCGTACGCGCGCGGATCGCGATAGGATTCCATGAATGCACGCAGCGTTGCCGCATCCGCGTCGCCGCGAATTGCGGTGACCGTACCGTTTTCGATCACGAACTCGATGGGCTCATTAAGCAGGGTTTTCTGCGGCAATAACATGTCACCACGATCCATCACTACCCGCCCGTTCACGCGCTGCTCGCGCGCCATCGTGGCGAGGAAACCGCCGGGCCAATGATCCCAGCGCCCCGGTTCGTCGGTGTATCCATACTCCGTCATGATGTGCCGACCGCCGAGTTCGTAAGTCACATCCGTTCCCGCGGCATTGGTGAAGCGCAGGCGTCTGGCGCGACCGAGCCGCACTGCCGCCGCTTCCACCCGCTCACGCAGTCCGTGCTGAGGCCGCAGCCGATCCAGGATCTCGACGGGCTCAACCACCATCAGCACGCGTGTCCCCGCCGCCTGTATCGCGATTTGTTCGGGCGAAAACAGCAACAGCATGTGATCGATGACGATATCGGCATGCTTACATTGCTCGATTGCAACGGGGTATTTCGCGAGATTGTTGTGGCCAATATTCGCCATCCGCGTATTGGCGTCGAGCGCAAGGTCGGCCGGAATATTGATATCGATGACTTCTGCGCCCAGCGCCTGCGCGGCAGCGAGTGAGGCTAACGCGTAATCACGCAGCTGCTGACCTTCTGACAGCACCGCCACGCGCTGCCCGGGGCCAATCCGGCACCGCGCGTAGTTTTCCCGAAACAGGTCGACGAGCGAAAGATGAGGAGCGGCTGTGGCCATGGTGTTGGGCCTCGCATGCGTCTGGAGTGTGGCGTGCAGTATAGCCAGTGGGAGTTCCACCGCCAGCTGCCGTAGCGCGGCCTGTATTGCTGCGTGGCGCGCGCGTCTGGCGGCTATACTCCGTGCTCCCACACCATCTACAGGGGCCTCCTTATGCAGTTCGGCATCGGCGTCAGCACGCACATCAATAACTGGGACATCATCCGTTACGCTGAGGAACTGGGGTTTGATCGCGCCTGGGTGGGCGACTCGCAGATGATCTGGTCCGATTGTTACGCGACCATGGCGCTGGCCGCACACCACACGAAGCGCATTCATCTCGGTACAGGGGTTTCCATTACGGGAACGCGAATTGCGCCCGTGACTGCGCACTCAATCGCGACGATCAACGCCATCGCGCCCGGGCGCACCTTCCTCGGACTCGGCACCGGCCACACCGCGATGCGTGTGATGGGTCAGGATCCGATGCGCGTGCGCGAATTTCGTGAATACCTGCGTGTGGTCAGTGCCCTGTTGAAGGGCGAAGCCGTCGATTACACCTTTAATGGCGAGACGCGCGAGATCCAGTTCCTGCATCGGGAACGGGGCTTTCTCGATCTTGAGCACCCGATTCCCATCTATGTCGCGGCCAATGGACCCAAGGCGCTGGAGGCGACCGGTGCGTTCGGCGACGGATGGATTACGGTGGGCGGCGAACCTGAAGTCGTGGCACCCAAGCTCGCACACATTCACGCCGGGGCAAAGAAGGCGGGACGCTCATTGCCGGCGGACTTCCACACGGCATTCATCACTTCGAGTTGTGTGCTCCGACCGGGCGACAAGCTGACCGATGCACGCATCGTGGATGAGACCGGTAGCTGGGTCGCCTGTGAACTCCATTTCTTCTACGAGGTGTGGAAGGACAACGGCTGTAACGACGCGATCATCCCGCCGCATTTTCAGGAGATTTGGCCCGCTTATCTCCAACACGTCGCGGGCATGAGCCTGCCGGAGAAATCTCGCTTTCGGCAGATCCACGATGGGCATCTCATTTACTTAAACCCCGCTGAGCGTCGGTTTGTTACCCCGCAAGCGATCAAGTCCAGCGCACTGATCGGCGAACCCGACGAAATCATCGAGCATATCCGGCGGCTCGAACAAGGCGGCATCAAGGAACTTGATCTGTGGCCGCCGATGGCTTGCGAACGCAAGGTACTGCGAGACTTCGCCGAGTATGTGATGCCGGCGTTTCGTTAAATTTTAGATAGTCGCGAGGCAGTTCCTAACAGCTCTCGACAAGATCGATTGTAGAGCATTCAGGGTCGGACCAACTTAGATAATTGAAAATTCGACACTTTGAGATCTAGTAATCAGGGTCGGACCAACTTAGATAATTGAAAATTCGACACTTTGAGATTGGCATTGAGCTAAAACGATTCGTTAAGTTCGTGCGGTTTACCGGTTCGTAAAGTGACGCGCATGCGGCAGGCGCGGGAAGCAGAGCGGGGTGCTCCGGAAAATTCAAACGCCGAAGGCATTAGCCATTTAATTGGGGCATCATGGGCGTAGAACGCGTTCCAAGGAGGGGACCCAATGTCGCGCGCGCATCGTCATTATTTGCCAGGGCATGTCTGGCACATCACCCATCGTTGCCACGACCGCGAGTTTCTGCTGAAGGCAAAAGTTGATCGCAGCCAGTGGCGCCGCAGGCTGTATGAAGCGAAAACTCGATACGAATTATCGGTGCTGAATTTCGTGGTCACGTCGAACCATATTCACTTGCTTGTCTATGATGCGGGTGGTGGAGATTCTATTTCGCGTAGCTTGCAGTACATCCAGGGCGGAACTGCCCAAGCCTATAATCGTCGTCGCGGCCGACGTGGAGCGTTCTGGCAGGATCGCTATCACGCGGTCGCGATTGACACCGATTCGTACCTTTGGCGCTGTCTGGTTTACATCGATCTCAACATGGTCCGAGCTGACGTGGTGTCGCATCCGCGAGAATGGTGCGATGGCGGATATCGCGAGATTGAAACGCCGCGAAGTCGATATCAGGTGTTGGACTTGGCGCGGTTGGCAACGTTGACTGGATGCTCGAGCGTCGAGGTATTTCGTGCGCGGCATATTAAATTGGTAGCAGCGGCGCTAGCGACGCGCGACCTCGTCCGCGAGCCGACGTGGACTGAGACGCTAGCGGTCGGTGCACCTTGTTTCGTTGAAGACGTCAGGGGGCGCTTAGGCCTAACACGCTTGCAACGGATCAGCACTGACGACAACGGACAGTCGACACTGCGAGAAGAGACTCCTTTGTACAATGCGACGCCGGGCACGAGGTTCGCAGGCTAAGTGCTCCGAAAGGCGGCCGTATGGCCGGATTATTTTTTCAATCAATTGGATAGGTTGGTCCGACCCCTCGCGCCTCGCCCCTCGCGCCTCGCTTGTCCGACCCCTCGCGCCTCGCCTACCCCTCGCGCCAGACCCCTCGCGCCATTTCATACAAAGAAATCGAGATCTGAAGCAGCGATAGGAGCAATTAGTGACACCGTTTCCGAGCCTTTGAAACTATTGCTGACAGGCGCGATTTCCACCTGAGTGGGTTGAATGCCGTTCCAATACGGTGCCACCAAAATCGGTAATTTTCCCGTAAATGGTGAATAAACGTAATCGCGCTCTACCGCTGCCTCCAGGTACCGGGTATGGTCTCCGAAAATCAACAATAAGGACATCGCCATGCGGTCAGGTTTCTCGCTTCAACATTGGACGCTCGCGGCCTGGTGCGCACTGTGGAGCGCAAACGTGCTTGCCGTGGAAACGACTTTTGGTTTCAAGGTTGAGGATTTTTTTATAGGACCGAATTACTACCAAGTTAACGGCAGCGCGGCGCTTCCCAGTGAAACTGAAGCCGATACCGTAGGGTCGTCTGCAGAGCACGTGGTGACACGCAAGGGTTTTCTGTTTGAGGGAGAGGAGCGCGTCGAAGTTAATCAACGGGATCCCGCCCCTGGCGAAATCGGCTTCCGCGACTTCACTGACGTCCCTGGCGCCACAGCCAGCATGCATTCGGTTCTCGGCGGCCTTACTCCCGATCTAGGAAATGCTCCAGTTCGCGCCAGGACCGATTTTTTTGCAAATCACGCCGCAGCGGCGACGAGCCGCGGTCGCGATTTCTTTGGCGAGGGAGACCAAGATGGGCCCAATTCAGTTCCCGATGGTAATGACCAAAACGATTTTTTCTTGCGGACTTCTAGTACTGGTGTAGCTAACTCCACTTGGACGGATACCTGGACAGCGAAACAAAGCTTAATTCACAGCGTGCTATTTGAACTCGACGGCACCATTGGGTTGAGCGACCCCTGTCCGGACGCAAACTGCGGAATCAGCTTCCCCGGCGGTACAGATTCTGTTCGCGCCTTAGACTGGAGATACGATTTTCATGCGGTCATGGCGATCTTCGATCTTGACGATATCCGACCGTGCGAAGCGATTTCCGACGAATGCGACGGACAGGATGACGCACCAGTGACTGTCGCCTCGGTGACCGTCACCAGTGCGGCAGGTGCCAATGGTTCTGGTTCGATTGAAGACGCCAACGTCCTGAAAAACGGTGGCACGATAGCGGTCGATCTCAACGGTCAATTGGATTTCGAAGCGCAAGCCGGGCACGACTATTACATCGTTGCCGAGATTAAAATCTACTCGGAAAATGGCGTGGTACTCGATTTCTTCAACACCTTTGGGATCACCGCCGTGGTCGATCCCACTGGCAACTTGCAATCCAGCGCGGTGGCTAATAGAGGAGCCGTGTTGCCAAGTGCCGTACCGGTGCCGGGCGCCCTGTGGTTGATGTTGGGTGGCGTGCCGTTGCTGGCGAGAAGACTGCGGCGAGCAGGCGTTCCGAGCTAGCGCTGCAATTCAGACCAAGCCTTAGCGGTAGAAAAGTTCCTGCGCGATCCGGGGACAGTTTGCTGATTGACTCCCGAGTGGATTTTCGCTGTGAGGCTCCCGCATCGCATGCACAAAAAGCCAACCGGTAAACTGTCCCTGAGGGATCCGAATTCAGCGCCCTTCCGTCAACGTCGATAGCGCAAATCGCCGCTCGATCTGCTTTTCGGTCATGGTTGGAAACTCGGTCGGCGATGTCGTGCGCGCGATTGTGGTCGTATTCAATAGAAAATCGACCCCGACGCTACCGCGCCATCCAGCGACCGAGGTTTCCAGCGCTCGTTCAGGCGTGCTCGCATCCGGCACTGGCCGCTGGTAATGCGGCATCACGTAGCGCCACAGTTGCCCTTGGCGGTTGAACATCAGCGCCATGACAGGTGAGTAGGTCTTCTGATCGATTAGCAGAATCTTGACCGACATCGGGTGGCCTGACCAACGCGGCTTGAGCTCGACGACATACGTCGGACGCACCTGCCATTGATCAATCGCGACATTGCTCTGGCTACCCGAAAACCGGAGCTCTTTCTCCTTCGAATTCGAAACATGCAAAACCTGCTTCTCACCGAGATAGGTCCATTCGTAGTCCATCACGCGACCGGAGAAGCCTTCGAAATCATCAAGGGTGTAATTTGATCCCATGAAGCTGTCGGCGCGTTCCTCAGCGGAGAGGCGGCGCACACGTCGCTGCGATGGCAGATACGAATTGACCTGATCTTCTTCAGCGGGGTCGAGCGCGCGCTCAATGACGAAGGTGGTACCGGCAACATCGAATGGATCGACAAACGTCACATAGTCTTTGAAGTACCGCTTATCGCTGTTGCTTGCGGCGACCCGATAGTCCTGATCAGGCAGCATCGCGAGGTGGCTCAGATAAACGCGCTGATAGGCCTGCACCAGCTTACGCTCAGCGTGTCCACCGCCTTCCATACCGGGCGCGCGCATGCCGCCTTCTGCGGAGGGCTGCACGTAGATCATGTCGAGCGTATCTACCTTATAACCGTAATACTGCCAACGATAGACATGATTCCATGCCACCATCATGCCCGCCTCTGCCGGCGAGACATCGTCGAATTTCTCGGGCTCGAAAGGTCGCCCTGCAACATACCCCTGCATGCCACCCTCGGCACGCAGCGTCGCCTCGTTACCATGCGCCGCAGTCGCCGCGGCATACACCGCATGCGGTGACAGATCCGTCGTCGCTTCAATCTCCAAACGGACTTCCGGGTGATTCACATAATCGAAATAGCCGGGCGCAATCAGGGCACGATTCGCTTCGAGATCCGCTTGCACAAGCACTGTCCCGGGCGCGGGCAGCGTGGCGGGTGTTTGCGTGAGCCAGGTGTCGATATCGGCGCGCGTAACGCCCGCGGCAGACGCGACAAGCGCGACGAGCGTGAGCAGGGTGCCAGTGAACCAGAGACGAATTGATCGGCTCATGCGGGAAGTCCTCGGTGATTTTTAGATAGCCGCGCGACAGCGGAGGGATGCTTGCAGCTTCCGACGGTGCTCGGGTACTGTCAAGCGACAGCGGTCGGGGGACGGTTTACGAATTTACTCTGGCATCGATTCTGGAATTGATCTTCGCTGGGAAGTACCGCACAGCATTGACATAAATGCTAATCGGTAAACTAGCCCTGACGGCCTCAACCTCGGCGAGCCTCGATTTCGGCGAATTGCGCGGTTATCCTCCCTATCCGCCCGCGCGCGAATAAACCCGGTCTACCCGACCAGAAGTTCGTGCCGCTCACGAGCCGTAAGCAAAAAGGACGCCCAAGCCGCATGAACTCCGCCTACCGCAAGCCTTTGCCGGGCACGCAACTCGATTATTTTGACGCGCGCGCCGCCGTTAATGCGATCCACCCCGGCGCCTGGGATCGGCTGCCGTACACCGCGCGCGTGCATGCTGAGAACATCGTGCGGCGCGCGGATCCGGCCACCATCACCGCGTGTCTGACGCAGATTATCGAGGTCAGGCGGGAGAGCGACTTTCCGTGGTTCCCGGCTCGGGTCGTGTGCCACGACATCCTGGGTCAAACCGCATTGGTGGATTTGGCGGGGCTGCGCGACGCCATCGCGGACCAAGGGGGTGATCCGGCCAAGGTGAATCCGGTCGTGCCGGTGCAGTTGATTGTCGATCACTCGCTGGCGGTGGAGTGTGGGGGTTTCGACCCGCAGGCGTTCGAGAAGAATCGCGCAATCGAGGATCGTCGCAACGAAGATCGCTTCCACTTTATCGATTGGACCAAGCGCGCGTTCAACAATGTGCTGGTGATCCCGGCCGGCAACGGCATCATGCATCAGATCAACCTGGAGAAGATGTCGCCCGTTATCCACGCCATCGATGGCGTGGCGTTCCCCGATACTTGTGTGGGCACGGACAGCCACACGCCGCACGTGGATGCGCTCGGCGTGATCGCGATCGGCGTTGGTGGCTTGGAGGCGGAGAATGTGATGCTGGGCCGCGCGTCGTGGATGCGCCTGCCGGAAATCGTGGGCGTGGAACTCACCGGTAAGCTGCAGCCGGGGATCACGGCGACCGATCTTGTGCTCGCGTTGACTGAATTCCTGCGCCAGTCGAAGGTGGTTGGGGCGTATCTCGAATTCTACGGCGCGGGGGCGTCTTCGTTGACCCTGGGTGATCGCGCCACGATCTCCAACATGGCCCCGGAGTATGGCGCCACGGCGGCGATGTTCTCCATCGATCAGCAAACGCTCGACTACCTCAAGCTCACCGGCCGCGCCAGTGAACAAGTGGCGCTGGTGGAGACCTACGCCAAGGTGGCGGGTCTGTGGTCCGACAGCCTCAAAGACGTGATCTACGAGCGCTTGCTGGCTTTCGATCTGTCGCGAGTGGTGCGCACCATGGCCGGTCCGAGCAACCCGCACGCGCGGGTCTCGACCAGCGATCTCGCGGCCAAGGGCATCGCGGGCAAATGGGCGACTGTCCCGGGCCAGATGCCCGACGGGGCGGTCATCATCGCGGCAATCACCAGTTGCACCAACACCTCGAACCCGCGCAATGTGATTGCTGCCGGCCTGTTGGCGCGCAATGCCAATCGCCTTGGACTCACCCGCCAACCGTGGGTGAAGAGTTCGCTCGCGCCGGGCTCGAAGACCGTCGCCCTCTATCTCGAGGAGGCCGGTCTCAAGTCTGAACTGGAGACGCTCGGCTTCGGTATCGTCGCGTTCGCCTGCACCACGTGTAACGGCATGTCCGGTGCGCTCGATCCAAAAATTCAGCAGGAAATCATCGCGCGCGATCTGTATGCGACAGCAGTCCTTTCGGGTAACCGCAACTTCGACGGCCGCATCCATCCGTACGCCAAACAGGCGTTCCTCGCCTCGCCGCCGCTGGTTGTCGCATATGCCTTGGCGGGCACCATTCGCTTCGACATCGAAAAGGATTCATTCGGTAATGACGCCGCAGGCAAGCCGATCTTCTTAAAGGATCTGTGGCCGGCGGATGAGGAGATCGACGCCATTGTGAGCCGCAGCGTCAAGCCGGAGCAGTTCCGCCGCGTGTACATCCCGATGTTCGAGGACAAGGGCGGGCCCACCGCGAAAGTCAGTCCCCTGTATGACTGGCGCGCGCAGTCCACTTATATTCGTCGCCCGCCCTACTGGGAAGGCGCGTTGGCTGGTGAACGCACCTTGCGTGGCATGCGCGCGCTGGCGGTGTTGCCGGACAACATCACCACCGATCATCTCTCGCCATCGAACGCCATCCTGCTCGACAGCGCGGCGGGTGAGTACCTCGCAAAAATGGGTCTGCCGGAGGAGGACTTCAACTCCTACGCCACCCATCGTGGCGATCATCTCACTGCCCAGCGTGCAACCTTCGCCAACCCGCAGCTCGTCAACGAGATGGCGGTGGTCGACGGCAAGGTGAAAAAAGGCTCGCTTGCGCGCGTGGAGCCGGAGGGCAAAGTCATGCGCATGTGGGAGGCGATCGAGACTTACATGACGCGTAAGCAGCCACTCATCATCGTTGCCGGCGCCGATTATGGCCAGGGCAGCTCGCGTGACTGGGCGGCCAAGGGTGTGCGTCTCGCGGGAGTGGAAGCAATCGCGGCCGAAGGCTTCGAACGTATTCACCGCACAAATCTGATCGGTATGGGCGTATTGCCGCTCGAGTTCAAGCCTGGTGTGAACCGTAAGACCTTGCACATCGACGGCACCGAAACCTTTGCTGTGGAAGGGTCGCGTACGCCGCGCGCAGATCTCACACTCGTGATCACGCGCCGGCAGGGCGAGCGGGTGGAAGTGCCGATGACCTGCCGTCTCGATACTGCCGAAGAGGTGTCGATCTACGAGGCCGGCGGCGTGCTGCAACGCTTCGCGCAGGATTTTCTGGCCGCCACGAAGACTGCCTGAGACCAAGGACCGGACGGGGCATAGTGGACGGGCTGACTTTTTTTTGAGGAGAATTTGAGCGATGGCACAGGCCCCACAGATCAAGATCCCTGCGACATACATGCGCGGAGGCACCAGCAAGGGAGTCTTCTTTCGCCTGCAGGATTTACCCGCGCGTTGCCAACAGCCGGGCCCGGCCCGCGACAAACTATTGCTGCGGGTGATTGGCAGCCCTGACGTTTACGGCAAACAGATCGACGGCATGGGTGGCGCGACGTCGAGCACCAGTAAAACGGTGATTCTCGCGCCAAGCAGCCGGCCCGATCACGATGTGGATTATCTGTTCGGTCAGGTGTCGATCGATAAGGCTTTCGTCGACTGGAGCGGTAACTGCGGCAATCTCTCCGCCGCAGTGGGCCCCTTTGCGCTCTGCAACGGCTTCATCGACGCCGCGCGCATCCCGCAGCACGGTGTCTGCACGGTGCGCATCTGGCAGGTCAATATTGGTAAAACGATCATCGCCCACGTGCCGGTGACGAACGGCGTGGTGCAGGAAACCGGTGACTTCGAACTCGACGGCGTGACGTTTCCGGCGGCCGAGGTGCAGCTCGAGTTCATCGCGCCCGCCGACGACGGCGAAGGGGAGGGTGGTGGTGCGATGTTCCCCACCGGCAACCTGGTTGACGATCTCGAGGTGCCAGGTGTCGGCACCTTCAAGGCGACCTTGATCAATGCGGGGATCCCGACCGTGTTCGTGATTGCGAAAGACGTGGGCTTCACCGGCACCGAATTGCAGGATGCGATCAACGGCGATGCGCAGGTGCTGGCCATGTTCGAAACCATTCGGGCCTACGGCGCCAAGCGCATGGGGCTCATCAAGGACATCTCCGAAGCAGCCACGCGCCAGCACACGCCGAAAGTCGCGTTCGTCGCACCTCCTGCGGATTACATTGCCTCCAGCGGCAAGTCGGTGCAGGCGGGTGAGGTGGATCTGCTGGTGCGCGCGCTCTCGATGGGCAAGCTGCATCACGCCATGATGGGCACCGCGGCGGTCGCCATCGGCACCGCCGCGGCCATTCCCGGCACCTTGGTGAGTCAAGCTGCAGGCGGGCGCGCGCATAGCCAGGTTCGCTTCGGACATCCCTCGGGCACCTTGCGCGTGGGCGCCGAAGCCACCCAGGCGAATGGCGAATGGACCGTGACCAAGGCCATCATGAGCCGCAGTGCGCGGGTCTTGATGGAAGGTTGGGTAGGGGTGCCAGGAGATGCGTTCTGAGCACCGCCTGTCGTGCAGAATTTTCTCGCGCCAGGAATTGCCGGCGCGTCGTCATCTCCGCTATTTAGTGCGCTGCACCATATAAAGGCTCGCGGTGGGTGCCGGCCATCAAATCCACCTCGAGCGTCCAGATCTTGTCGCACTTGCCGTGCACGCCGTGTCGCCCAGTACCGGTCTGCTGGCCGTCGCACCACCGGCCAAGTCTATTCGCGCCAGATTGGCGTTGGCGTCAGCCAGTGAAAATCGGCTCTAGCAGCCGCGGATCACGATTCCCTAAGTCCGACAGGCTGCTAGGTGCCTACGCGAGCTGTCCGGTATAAAGTCAGTAGAAGTATAAAACGAGGGGAAGTAATGACATGAGCAAATCAATTGACGGCCCAGCGGCCAACGTTGCCCGCATCGCATCGGCGACCGGTAGCTACGAATTCCCGATCCGCTCCGGCACTATCGGGCCGGATGTCATAGAAATCTCCAAACTGTACGGCGATACGGGTTATTTCACGTATGACCCCGGGTTCACTTCGACTGCGAGCTGCGAATCGAAGATCACCTACATCGATGGTGATGCGGGCATTCTGCTGTACCGCGGCTACCCCATCGATCAGTTGGCCGAGCAAAGCAATTTTCTCGAAGTCGCCTACCTGTTACTCAGCGGCGAATTGCCGAGCAAGATTCAGTTCGATGACTTCGAACACGCCATCACGCACCACACCATGTTGCACGAGCAATTGCATCGTTTTTTTAGTGGATTTCGCCGCGATGCCCATCCAATGGCGATTATGTGTGGCGTGGTGGGTGCCCTGTCGGCCTTCTACCACGACTCGACCGACATCAACGATCCGCACCAGCGGATAGTGGCGAGTAGGCGCCTGATCGCCAAGATGCCCACGATCGCCGCGATGGCGTTCAAATATTCGATCGGCCAGCCCTTCGTTTACCCCGACAATGATCTCGACTACGCCTCAAGCTTCCTCAAAATGTGCTTCGCGGTGCCGGCCACCACCTACCGCGTGAACCCGATCCTGGCGCGCGCGCTTGACCGTATTTTCATCTTGCATGCCGACCACGAGCAGAATGCGTCGACCTCGACAGTGCGTCTGGCAAGTTCGTCTGGCGCCAACCCCTTCGCCTGTATCGCGGCCGGCATCGCCTGTTTGTGGGGCCCGGCGCACGGCGGTGCGAACGAGGCCGCGCTGAATATGCTGATGGAGATTGGGACTGCCGATCGCATACCGGAATACGTCCGCAAAGCCAAAGATAAGAACGATCCGTTCCGCCTCATGGGCTTCGGGCACCGCGTGTATAAAAACTATGACCCGCGCGCGAAGGTGATGCAGCAGACTTGCCATGAAGTTCTCGACGAGCTCGGCGTGAAGCACGAGCCGCTGCTCGAAGTCGCCATGGAACTGGAAAAAATCGCACTCTCAGACGAATATTTTATCGAGAAGAAACTCTACCCCAACATCGATTTCTATTCCGGCATCACGCTCAAGGCGATGGGCTTCCCGACGACGATGTTCACCGCGCTGTTCGCGCTGGCGCGTACCGTTGGCTGGGTCGCGCAATGGAACGAGATGATCGAAGATCCCAGCCAACGCATTGGTCGTCCGCGCCAACTCTACATCGGGCACACCCAGCGCGATTACCTGCCGCTCACCAAGCGCCGCGGATGATCTGCCAGTCGCTCGCGCCGCCCTGCGGGAGCGGGGTGGCCGTAGCATTTTTTATGACGCCGCGACCTGTGCCTGCAGCAATTCGCGCACTCCGCGGCGCGTGGGGTGCAAGTTTACTGCGGGCTGAGCCTACGCACAGCGTCAACGAATGGTATGCATCGCGAGTGCTTTTCGGTGTAATTGCAGTTCAGCAGTGGCTCACAATTTCGGGAGAACAGCATGGCTAAGGCCTATTGGGTAAGCGTGTATCACGCAATTCACGATGACAACAAACTCGCCGCCTACGCCAAGATTGCGGGCCCAGCGGTGTTGGAAGCAGGCGGCAAGTTCCTGGCGCGCGGCACCGCGGCCAAGGCCTACGAGGCCGGTATTTTGCAGCGCACGGTAATCATCGAATTTGAATCACTGGCCAAGGCGGTAGCCTGTCATGAGACCACGGCCTACCAGACGGCGCTCAAGGCGTTGGAGGGCGGTGTCACGCGTGATCTGCGCATCATCGAAGGGGTGTACCCGAGTGTGTATCGCGTGCGAAATCTGCGCCGACGAAGATGACCGCTACCGCTCTCCGCGTTTTAGTCGCTACGCAGTCCTTGCGGTCGCCTGGTGATTTCCGAGATCAACGGCGACTTTCATGTCGGGACGCAGAAATTCGCGGATGGCTTCATGGTCGTCATCGACGCGTAGTGATCAAACCTACGGCCGCGCCGCGCAGCGGGCAAGTTGGGGCATCGGGATTGGGTGCACAATCAAATGTGAAAAGGCCGCCAGCGAATATTTCCGGGCCCCGAAACTCCAAACCTGCCGGGACTAGCTTTCCTCCACATACACGGCAAGATAGGCCGGTGATTTCAACAAACGAGGAGAGAAAGATGTTTTCGCACATTATGGTTGGCAGTAACGACATCGCGCGCTCGAAGACCTTCTACGACGCCGTGCTCGGCGCATTGGGCGCGAAGCCCGCGATTACCGACGACAAGGGACGCCTGATCTACATGCACAATGGAGGGCTGTTCCTGGTGAGCAAGCCTATCGACGATAAATCGGCCACCGCTGCGAACGGCGGTACCATCGGTTTTGCCTGTGACTCGCCAGCGCAGACCGATGCCTGGCACGCCGCTGGCGTCGCCAATGGCGGCACCACCTGCGAGGATCCGCCCGGTGTGCGTGAGGGCGGCTTCGGCAAGCTCTACCTCGCGTACCTGCGCGATCCGGCCGGCAACAAGCTGTGCGGTTTGTTCCGGATGCCTTGAGATCGGCGTACGACTCTGACTTGCTGCTCGCCAGGGACTTGAACCCTGGCTGCGGCCTGCGGTCATTTGGGGACGGATTTTGTCGTCTGTCCCGAATGGCGCTTACTCAAAGATAGACTCACGTCTCCCGTAGGATAAGCGGCGTCATCCGACGATTGTCGGCGGATGACGCCCTACGGGCTTATCCGCCCTATAAATTTTCATTGCGCTTCGATGAATAAAGCCTCCGAGTCCTTATTGACCCCGCAGTTTGTGCTGCTTTTGGTTACCACCGCGATCGTCGGCTTGTCGTTCTCGACCTACTTTCTGTTGCCGAAATTTCTCGCCGTCGAGCTTGCGGCCGACGCTGCCACCATCGGCAGTCTCAGCGGCGTGTCACTGTTAGCCTCAGTCATTTGTATGCCCTTCGCGGGCGTACAGATCGATCGCCTGGGTCGTCGACTGTTTATCTGCCTAGGGGCGTTACTGTTTGCCGCCGCGAGTGCCGGGTTTCTCGTGGTCGACCACGTGGGGCCGTTGTTGTGGGTACTGCGGCTGCTGCAAGGCTTCGCCTGGCCGCTCTTCTACCTGGCCTTGTCCACCCTCGCGACCGACATCGCCCCCAAGGCCCGCATGGGTCAGGCCATCGGGATGTTCGGCGCGGTCATGATCTCGACCAACGCACTCGGCCCAGCGCTTGCGGAATGGGGTGCGCGCCTGTTTGGCTGGCACGCAGTCTTCGGCGCGACGGTGGTTGCCGCCGTGTTCGCGGCATTGCTCGCACGGTTCCTGCGTGAACAGCACCGGCCACATGCCCGGCAGGAGACCACCACCATGCTCGCACTCGTGCGACGACCGGGCCTCAAGCGTGTGCTCATAGTCACGGTGATGGTCGGTTGGACTTTCAGCTCGATGTTCACGTTTTATCAGCCCTGGGCGCTGGCCAATGGGTTCGAACAGGTGTCGGCGTTTTTGTTGGCCTTCGCCGGGTGCGCGATGGTGGTACGCGTTGGCGTGGGGGGCATTGCCGATCGCTTTGGCCGCATGCGTGTGGCGCAGGCGACGCTCCTGCTCTACGTTGTCGCGCCCTTGTCACTGATCTGGTTGCCGACGCTGGGCTTGCTGCTGACCGGCGGCCTGCTCGGGATTGCACACGGCATATTCTTTCCGGCCTTGAATGCCGTGGCGGTCGATTTCGCCCTGCAAAGCGAACGCGGCAAAGCCATGGCCGCCTACAACGGCGCGTTCAATGTCGGCTTCGCAGCGGGTAGCTACCTGTTGGGATACATCGCCATCGCGACCAGCTTTCCAACCATCTTTCTGCTCTCGGCCGCGATTTGCGCGGTAGCGTTCGTGCTGCTCGTTAGTTAGGGGACACGCCAGCTGAAGGTGATGTTTGTCATCGAGCAATGGCGTAGCTCCGGGTCCTTAGTCTTCCTCTTTCTGTTCGCGCTGTGTTGTGAAAATCACGAACAAAATATGAGGCGAAGATACGTCTTTAAGCAATGCGCTGCCTGCGTTGAGTTCAACTGCCGTTTCCAGGTTTAATGCGCATTGAGTAATCAACGAGTTCGATATCGAAGTCGTATCCCAGGTATTCCCGTTCAAGGTAAACAACTTGGTGATCGATCACCTGATCGATTGGGACCACATACCGCAAGATCCGCTGTATAACTTAGGGCCCGTGCCAAAATTACTTGACGAATAGCATATAGGCGATCAGGCTCTCGTTTCATGAAAACCGAAAAGCAGATCCGAGCACAGTATCGTTTAATCCGTGGCGCATTGGATGAACGCGGTCGCCGCGAGTGGGCAGCCTCGG
>CAMATU010000096.1 GCA_945861225.1 Klebsiella pneumoniae | reverse complement strand
CGGATCAGTTGACTGACAGAACTCCGAACTTCGACATCGCTGCTACCTGCTTGATAGATGGCCATCCCGGAATGATGCTCGTGGAGGCGAAGGCTCACGATAACGAACTGATTCGGGAGTCCGCAGGACGGAAGATTACGTCGAGCGAGCCGAAGGAACAGCAACCACGGCGCGAATCGAGCCATAAGACAATTGGCGCCGCCATCGATGAGGCACGCGCAGGTCTCACTGCGGGAACCGGCCTCAGCTTCGGAATATCGCGCGATACTTGTTACCAGATGTCGAACCGGTTCGCATGGGCGTGGAAGCTTGCCGATTCAGGGCTCCCAGTCGTGCTTGTTTATCTTGGGTTCCTGAATGCCGAGGATATGGCAAAGGACGGTCAGCCGTTCCATACCCATGAAGAGTGGGAACAACTGGTGCGGTCGCACAGTGCCGCCGTTGTGCCAGACGCGATCTGGAATCGAAAGTGGACCGTGAGCGGGCAGCCATTCATTCCGATAATTCGGTCCATCTCGCAACCACTCACATACCTGCAAGCGAATCGTTGAGGGGCAAGGTTTCGCTGTTCGCAATAGCTTGGGGACGACAAGGCCTTATCCACGGTCGCGCGTGGAGGCGCCTCTCACGCACGGAACGCGCGGCGGTGGGTAAGCTGTCCGCCTCATCTGAATTCACGCCTTGTTCGTTAACGCTGCTGACACACACAGGTCTCGCGATTCCTTGCATTGCCCGTTGGGTCCACGTGGAATTCAAGTGCGCCGCGTGTTATTCGGCCGGCAGCGTGGTACCACATGAGTCATCACACTATTGCCATCGTGCTACCGTACCTATCTTCTAAATCGCTAAAGTTGAACAAAAGGCCTTGGCGCGATTTCCTATCCCGCCACACCCGCCACACCCGCCAAGCTCGCGTAGACGCCGAATCCCGCGGTCAGCGCGACGATGAACGCCACCACCATTGCGTAGCCGCCGCGCAGCCGATGAGGCATGGGCAGGCGGCGCGCAAGCAGGTACAGAAACCCCAGCACGATCGGCAACAGCAAGGCGTTCATCACCTGCACGCCGACGCTGAGGGCGACCAGATTGACGCCGGAGGCAACGAGCAGACCGCCAGCGGCAAGCGACACCGTATAGCAGGCGTAGAACCACGGCGCCTCGCGTGGCGCATATTCCAACGAATGCCTTACGCCCAGTACTTCGCCCAGGCTGCGCGCGGCCGTCAGTGTGACCACGATGGTCGCAACCAGCGCAGAGCCGGTCATGCCCAGCCCGAACAGTAGCCTGCCCGTTCCCTCGCCCAGAAACGGCGTAATCGCCTGGGCGATCTGCTGCACCGTATCGAGCGCGGCATGGGTATCGCTGCTGCCCAGCGTCGCAGCCATGGCGACGAGCACGCTGGCCATGATGACCTGCGTGATAACGGCGCCGAACGCCGTGTCCCAGCGCGCGGCCGGCAAGTCCTTGACGGTGAGCTTTTTCTCCACCACGGCGGACTGCTGGTAGAACACCATCCAGGGCATGATTACCGCGCCGATATTGGCGGCGACCAGGTACAGGTATTTCGGCTCGCGCCACGGAATGTTCAATGCGCCCGACACCATGGCCGTTGCTTGCGGCTGGGCTTTCCACGCCACGAGCAGGAACACCAACTCGAAGGCGCCGATGGCCATCGCGATCCGCTCCACCGACAGATACGAACCCGTGTAGGCCATGAGCGTCAATCCACCCACGACGATAACCATGGTGACCCACGCCGGCACACCGAACAGCAATCCCACCCCGGCAAGGCCACTCAATTCGCTCAGCAGTGCCCCGACGCAGGCCAGGACAAGCGTGCCGACCGAGATCCACGCCCATGCGCGGCCGTAGTGATCGCGAATGAGCTCGCCGTGGCCTTTGCCGCTCACGATGCCCAGACGCACCGTCAGCTCCTGCACGACGAACAGGATGGGGACCAGGACCAACTGCAACAGGAGCAGGCGGTAGCCCCACTCAGCGCCACTTTGCGCCGCGGTAATGATGCTGCCGGCGTCGGTGTCGGCCAGCATGACCACAAGACCGGGGCCGGCGACGGCCATAAAACGTGTGAGGCGAGATGACGCGATTGGGCTGAGAGTCGCGGACACGTTTGGATGCCTTTCCGTCAATGAGAATCGTTCTCATTCTATCTGCGCTCACACGTTTCCGCTTGATATAGCTCAATAAGGGCGCGGTTGCGGACCGTGGGAAGAGGGGAATGGCTTAATGCAACTGCTCCAGAGCGCTTGCGCCACTCGCTCCAGACGTGCCGCAGTACGGAGGCGAGATCCCGAATTTCCGGCTTTCGTGAACTATTGCCATCGTGCTGGCGCGCGAGTTATCGCCCTCGCTCCTACGCCGGGTGTGCAGCCGGCTGACTTATCGCGTTCTCCGGACAGTCTCTCGCAATCGGCGTGGCACGTTCGTTTGTTGAACGAGTGTCTGGAGAAGCAACAGCGCCACGCCAATAGAAATGGCGCTGTCGGCCGCGTTAAACGCTGGCCAGTGATAACCGCTCCAGTGGAAATCGAGCCAGTCGACGACCGCTCCCCGGAACACGCGGTCGAACACATTCCCCAGTGCCCCGCCGAGCACAAAGCCATATGCGAGCTTCAGCGACAATACGGTCTCACGCTTGAGCATCTCCCGAGCGAGCCACGCGGAAATGGCTAGTGCCAGGAGAATGAAGACCGATCGCTGCCAGCCGCCTGCGTCATGCAAGAAACTGAAGGCGGCCCCGGTATTGCGCCAATACACGATGTTGAAGAACTCCGTCACTGGGATACGCTCGCCGAACGACAAGGCATACGGGATCGCAGTCTTGGTTCCGGCATCGAGAGCGAAGATTAGCGTGGCAGCGCCGAACGCCAGTGCCGAGTCACGTTCGGCGCGCGAACGGCGCAGTAACCACCAGGTCCAGGCAGCGACGACGACTCCGACCAGCATTCCGGCTACAACATCCCCCGGAAAGTGCGCGCCGAGCCAGATGCGCGATAATCCGACACCGTCGGCGAGCAACAGCGCGACCACGCGTCCCCATCTTGGAAGCAAGGGCCAGATACTGGTCACCAATAGGCCCGTAAACACGGCATGCCCGCTCGGAAAGGAAAACTCCGAATCGGCAGCGGCAAGGACATGCACCCCTTCGAGCGCCACGGCCGGGCGCGGAAGCGCGACCGCCTGCTTTATGGCGGCCGTCAGGGGAGCAGCCACGACAAAGGCCATCAATAGCCGGCACGCAGCCAGCGCGCTCGCGGCCGCAGCGCCCTGGCGCCCCCAAATACGGAATGCCAATGCGGTTGCGGCGAGGCTGGCAACATAGAGCGGCAAGTGCCGGTAATCGCCGAGCCACGACAGCGCATGCATTGCGGGTGCAAGGTCCGCCGGCCCGACGCTGTTCAGCGCCCGGAAGACCAAAATGTTCGCGTCGCCAAAATCCATGAGGGGTCTGCAACGTCGCCGCGCTCATCAGAGCGCCTGCAGCACCCTCTCGAGTTTCTGACGCACCTCGGCCGCGAGCTGCGCGATTTCAGGTTTCCGCACCAACTCCAGCACCGCGTTGGGGTCCATGATTTCCACGTGGACCTTATGCTGATCGTCCTCGCGCACCACGACGTTGCACGGCAGGAGCAGGCCGATCGACGGCTCCGCAGTAAGCGCGCGGTGCGCAAGCGGCGGGTTGCAAGCGCCGAGGATACGGTAGGGCGGCATATCCTTGCCGAGCTTTTTCTTCAGAGTCGCCGCAACGTCGATCTCGGTAAGCACGCCGAAGCCCTCCTTCTGGAGTTCCTGCGTCACGCGCTCCAGCGCCTGATCGAACGCGAGATTCACCGTCTTGCCGAAACCGTAGCTGATGTCCATTTATCTAAACCTCCGAGAGAACTACAAGGAGCGTCGCCGCGCGCTTCAGGCCTGAAGATCGCGCTTCTTCTGTTCGAATTCTTCGCGGCCGATCTCGCCCTTCGCGTAGCGCGTCTTGAGGATATCGAGAGCGGTTTCCCGCGCCGGGCGGGATTCGCTCCGGCCTGAGGCTGCAAGCCAGCGCACACCTAGCACAATCGCCGCGATCACCACGATCCAGAAGAAAGCCGAGAAAAGCATGTGCGTACCCCACCATCCCCAACCTTCGTAGCCGCCCCACATCATTGCAATCCTCCTCTCGCCCGCTCAGCGCCAGCCCCAACGATTGCTTTGACTCCGTATCTGGTTGCGCTGCTCCTGCGTCAGCACGCCGTCCATCTTCTTTTGCGCCTCGGCTGTAGCGGTCCACATCTGCTGACGCAACTGCCGGATCTTGTTGAACTGCTCGTTGATTGCGGCGCTATCCCGAGTCGGCGCGGAGTAGAGCTGTTGAAGTTTGAATTGCTCATCCTGCATCTGACCCGTGATGTCCCATTGCTTCTTTGACAGCTCCTCCTGAACCGCCGCGATCTTTGCGTTTTGCTCGTCCCTAAGGTTCAGGCTGCCGGAAGGGCCCCACATGCCGGGCCCCATCATCATGCCGTGGTGCATCCCCCCGCCCATCATTCCCGGCCCCATCATGCCTGGCCCACAGTCATAACCGTAGGGCTGTGCCAGCGCGGAAGCGCTGATGCCAAACGCCAATGCCGCAACCAACATTCGAAAACCAATAACAGGGCGTTTTCCGCTTTTCATTGCAATCTCCTTTTCGGTTGCCAGAAAAACCATTATCCGTGTCCGGTGGGCGAGGCACTTGACACGGATCACATTGCTGTCGCTCTTCCTCGAAATCTCGTTACCCCGTCCAACCGTCCGTCGGCTGAGCCCTTCAGCATGCGCGGGCAGCTGGTGATCGCGATGATCTCGCTGATCTTCTGCGATCCAGCGTGGGCAGTCGAAGATGTCACCCAGCCAGGAGATGGCCTATCTCTGTGCTACGCGGCGGAATGTTGTTCCACCGATCCCGACAAGTCGGCGCGCAATCCATGCGGCCGTACAGCCGACTGCGTAGCCGATTCCTACTTCTACGGGTGTGCTCGCAGCGAGCAGCACACGTGCCATACCGACCGCCACGGCAAACAGGAGCAGTATGGCGCGGTCCTGCCTGTCCGCAGTATGCCGCCACAGAACGCTAACCAGGCAGGCGATGAACGTCGCATGCTCGCTCGGTATGCCTTCTGCGCTTTCCAGCAGGCCGGCCAAGAGCCAGCCGAGAGGCGCGGCGACGAGAAACGCGGCAAACGTCTGATCCCAGCCGGCGCGCACTCGGAGTGCCGCTTCGCCCATGAAGCGCGCGTAGTACACGCCCATGGGGAAAGAACCAAGCGCCGACAGAAGCGCAAGGGTAGGATCGAGGCTGACCGCGCGCGTCTGCTGCGCGAGCGCGACGAGCAATGCATCTATCTCGGCCATTCGCTCAGTCCATCATGCTTTGAGCATGCGCAGACCGCTGGCGATCACAACGAACTCGCTGATCTCGTGCGCCAGGACCGCGGCCGGAAGGTTCAGTAATCCACTGACCGCGCCGATCACGAGCAGGCTGATCACTACCGCCGAAAGCGCCAGGTTCTGATTGACCACCGATCGGTTGCGCCGCGCAAGACCGAGCGCGTAGACGAACTTTTCGAGGTCGTCCGCCATCAGCGCCACGTCGGCCGTCTCGAGCGCGACATCCGAGCCCGCGGCACCCATGGCAACGCCGACAGTGGCCTCGGCCAATGCGGGCGCATCATTGACACCGTCGCCCACCATGGCCACGTGGCCGTGGGCTGCAAGCTCGCGCACTTTCGCAAGCTTTTCTTCCGGCTTGAGCCCGGCGTAAACCTCGTCGATGCCGAGTTCGCGCGCGATGCCGCGCGCCGTGCGCTCGTTGTCGCCGGTTAGCATCACGACTTTTTCGATCCCGGCAGCGTGCAGCGCAGCCACCGCCCTGGCAGCGTTGGGTCGGATGCTGTCCCGAATCGCGATGAGCCCGTGCACGGCCTGATCGTTTCCGATCAGCACCACTGTCTTGCCTTCGTCCTGCAAACGCTGAATGTCGCCAAGATGCGACTCCACGCTCATGTTTAGCTTTTCGCTGAAGAGCTCCGGGCTGCCGATGTATAGCGCCCGACCTCCGTGGCGTCCGCTCGCGCCAGCGCCCGTCAAAGAACGAAACTCTTCGACGTTCGCTGCCGCAACTGCTCGAGCGCGGGCATGGCTTACGATGGCTCTCGCAAGAGGGTGCTCGCTCATGCGTTCTATTCCGGCAGCCAGCGCCAACACTTCGTCAGGTGTCGCCAACATGGCGCCCGGAGCCTTCAGCACGTCAGTGACCTCGGGCTCGCCGCGCGTGAGCGTACCGGTTTTGTCGAACGCGACAACCCGGATCTTCGCCAGTTCCTCCACGTAAAGCCCGCCCTTGATCAGCACGCCGCGGCGCGCGGCGGTGCCCAGTGCCGCGACCACGGTGATTGGAATCGAGATCACGAGGGCGCACGGGGCCGCCGCGACGACGAATACCGTTGCGCGCACGATCCACGTAGCCCATTCGCCCCCGAAGAGCGCTGGCGGAATCACAGCGATCAGCGCGCCGAGCAGCAGCACGGCGGGACTGTAGCGCTTGCCGAACTTGTCGATGAAGCGCTGGCTATTGCCCTTCCTCTCCTGCGCCTCTTCGACCATGTGGACGATGCGGGCCAGCGTGTTCTCCGCGAAGATCTTTGTCGCGCGCACTTGAAGCGCGCCTTCCCCATTGAGGCTCGCGGCAAACACCTGATCTCCGGGCTGCTTCTCCACCGGCATGCTTTCTCCGGTGACCGGGGCCTCGTTCACGCTCGAAGCCCCGGAAACGATGACTCCGTCGGTCGCCATCGCCTGCCCCGGCTTCACGATGAAAATGTCGTCAACGCGAACCTCTTCGACCGGAATCTCCAGCTCGGCACCGTCACGAACGACGAGCGCAACTTTCGGCGCGAGATCCATCAGCGCGCGCACCGCCGCGCGCGTCTTTTCCTCGGTGTAGCCCTCGGCGGCCTCGGAAATCGAATACAGAAAAACGAGCGTCGCTCCTTCGGCCGCCTGACCCATCAGCGTCGCCACTATTGCCGCGACGCTCATCAGCAGCTCGATTCCGATCTCGCGCTCGAAAACGAGCTCTTCCACTGCTTCGCGGCCGAAGTAGTAGCCGCCGACCACGATTGCCACGAGATACATCGCCGTCGAAGCCGCCTCGGGAAGGCCTGCGAAGCCGCCGATCCAGCCGATGAGGAGCAGCGCGCCCGAGAGCGCTGAAGTGACGACCTTCGGATTGCGCCATGGCTTCGGCAATCCTTCCGGCGAACCTCTCTTCTGCACGGGAAAACCGAGCGATCCGAGCTTGTCCTTCAGGTTTGTAGGGTTGGTTTGACCTGGGTCGAACTCGACAACGACCTTCGCGGCCTTCGGGTACACCGCGAGCGCCGCGATACCCGGCACTGCGCTCATGCCCCGGCGAATGGCGGCGGCATCGTTGTCGCAGTCGAGATGCGCCACGTAAAACTCGACTCGTGCACCGGCCTTTGCGGTGGCGGGTGGCGAGACAGACACTTCTGCATGCACGGCACCGGGCACGGCCATCTGGCCTGCGCCAGTCGATTCGAAGCCGATCTCGCGAAGCGCCACCTGTATCGCAGAAAGGCTGTCGCCTCTGTGTGTCACGATCAATTGTCGAGCGCCAAGATCGAATTTCAATTGGACCACGCCGGTCATCCCGTCCAGCTTGCGGCGAATCATCCCCTCTTCGGTGGGGCAGTCCATCTTTGGAATCGCAAGCATTGTCGTCTGGATCTCGTCAGGAGAGACGACTGTCGACTGAGGAACGCGGTATCGCGGCGATTTCATCTGTTCACCTGCTAAAGAGTTTTGGAATAGCGCCTGGCTGGATGTCGATGCGCGAGGTCTCAATGTTTCCCGGCGGCCCGAAATTCCGGCGTTGATCCTGAAAGCGATGGCGTCTGAATCCCGATTCGGCAACGTCCCGCCTTGCGCAGTCGCATGCGATCGCCGAATCGGCGCAAGTCGGCTGCGAACGTACCGTCCGCGTCCGGTAGTGCGCGCATCACGGCAACGAGCCTACCCAGATAGGCCGGGCGCGTGACGAGACGGTGGTACAGAAACCGTCCATCCCTCTCCGTGGCCAGAAGTCCGACCTGTCGCAATACCTTGAGATGGCGGGACAGTTTGTGCTGCGGTTCAATGAGGCTATCCACCAGTTCGCACAGACACGCCTCCTCCCGGCTCATCGCGACAAGGCGAACGATGCGAACGCGCGTTGCGTCAGCGAGCGCCTGGAAAACAAGTTCCGGTCCAATGTTGATTACATGCATAGTTGTATGATAGCGCAACTGTACATGTGGCGCAACCGGCCCAGTTCCAGTCGTTCGACCTGGGCGCGACTCAACGTTCTTTCGCACATGTGCCTTCGCCGAGGGTCCCGGATTCCCCGAGGACCTGTAGACGCGAACACGGTGAAGACCTCGGCACTTCATAGCCTCTCGCATCGCACGTCGGCGCGAATCCGGACGCATTGCCATTCGATTCGACTCCTCCAAGGGAGCCCGGGCGGTGCGCGCTGTGGATAAGCCCGTCGCGTCAACCCTTCTCCTGCATGATCGTTAGCAGTGCTGACAGGCAGATTCTTCTGTCACTGGAACTTGCGCAATGATTTGATGGTCACACCGCTAGGCCCGCGATCAATGCATTCTGCGCAATATGCTTTGACGTTGTGCGCAGGATCGCCGGAAATTGAACATCGTTTTACGCTGGCTGAGTCAGCCCGCTTGATGCCCGTAATCGCATCGCCCTTGCTCGCAACGTCGAGCGCGAAAGCCGGACTCATCTCCTGAAAACCGGCAGCCGCAAGGCACGGAGATACACGTAAGCCCGCAGTAAGCGTCCAGGCAACAAGCGCCGTTCTGCCGCAGTTGTCTTCGGCGGCACGGTCGCAATCAGGCTTCGCCTGCATTCGCGTGTGACAGCCCTACTCCACTGCCCCAGCGGCACCATCTGTTTCAATCAGCAATGTTCTGCGCCTGTAGCGGCTGCGTGCGACATGTACGCGGCAGCGTCAGGCCGGCGGATCGTAGCGGCACCAGCCAATACGGTTGCTGCTGCAATCCTGGCCGCGTAACTGCGGCAGCATCTCTGCGCCAACCGCATCGTCACTACAAAGGCGCCAGCCGGTAGTGACGATGCGCACGATGCCCCAGCCATCGAGGACTTATCGGTGGCTGGCGCAAGTGACGACCCCCAGTGACGGGCTCCCTGACCCGTCGTCAACCTGGACCGTGCAACGCGGTCCGTCCTCCTGCCCGCTCCCTGCGGGCTCACTGTAAAGCCGCGCCGAAGAAGCGCCCCTCCGAGCCCTGGGTCAACGGCTCAGATCGATGAATCGGCTTCCCACAGGAAGCGCCATCGACGCCAATGCCGCGTGCCGCGGCGGCAAGCAGCAAACGAAACGGCACGAAACGGGAGTGGTGTCCCGAGTCCCTTGTAGATCCCGACCGCCTAGCGTTCGGGACGGACAGAAACACTAACCGGACAGGTTTCACACACCAGCAGCAGCGTAAAGGGCAGGAAAAAAGGGGCAACAAAGGGAGAAAGGGATTGAACCTGGAGAGGAACGAATGCGAGACCTGAACTACGAGCTTAAACAACTCTGCCATCGCAATCGCGACGGCAGCTATTCCACGCAGCGAGACCGCGAGCGCGTGCTCGACCAGATCGCCAACCAACTCCACGACTGGGGCTATCAGCACATGGGAGCCACCAGCCTGAAGTCAAAACACGTCGAGCGATTGGCTGAAAGCTGGAAGGAGGCGGGTCTGGCCGTGGGGACGATCAAGAATCGCATGGCAGAGCTTCGCTGGTGGGCGGAGAAAATCGGGCGGCACAAAGTCGTCGCCAACGACAACGCGCACTACGGCATCGGCTACCGGCAGTACGTCACCAACGTCAGCAAGGCCCGCGAACTGACGGCAGGCGACCTGTCGAAGATCACCGACCCGTACACGCGGATGTCGCTGCAGCTGCAGGCGGCGTTCGGCTTGCGGCGCGGGGAGTCGATCAAGATCCGGCCCGAGTGGGCCGATCGCGGCGACAAGCTGGTTCTGAAGGACACCTGGACCAAGGGTGGCCGTGCGCGGGAAATACCCATCCGCAATGAGGAACAGCGCCGGATACTCGAAGAGGCGAAGCGCTTCGCCGGCAGGGGCAGCCTCATTCCGGCCGACCAGCGCTACGTGGAGCAGCTCCGGCGCTTTGAACACCATTGTGAAAAGGCAGGCATCCATGGCGTGCACGGCCACCGCCACCAATACGCGCAGACGCGCTACCGGGAGATCACCGGCTGGGCCGCGCCCGCTGCTGGCGGGCCGCGCTTGAAGGCACTGACGCCGGCGCAGCGGGAGCTCGACCGCGACGCGCGGCTCACGATCAGTCGGGAACTGGGGCATGAGCGCGAGCAGATCACCGCAATTTACCTGGGACGATGAGTCGCAAGGCAGGAAGCCAAGGTGATGTGACATGGCTGTTAGCACTGCTGACGCGGCGGGTGCGGGCACTTATTCGAACTGACTGGCTCGGCCGTCACGCGAAAGCCGAATCGCGCACTGTCGTCCTTTGCGTCTTCGCCGGTCATTTATTTGTTTTTTTCGTCGCCCGGATAGGCCAAGAGGCGCAAGGCGTTGATCACGACCACGAGAGTAGAACCTTCGTGCACCAGCACCGCCAAGCCGATGCCCGCCCAGCCAAACAAGGTCGCAGGAATCAACAGCGCCACCACGCCCAGCGACACGTACAGGTTCTGCCGAATGATGCGTCTTGATGCGCGGCTCAAGGCCACGGCGAACGGCAGCTTGGATAGATCGTCGGCCATCAGCGCTACGTCCGCAGTTTCCAGCGCTACATCTGTGCCGGCGCCGCCCATGGCGATCCCGACCGTGGCGCGCGCCATGGCCGGCGCATCGTTGACCCCGTCGCCGATCATGGCCACTTGACCGTAGCGTTGGCCGAGATCTTCCATGGCCTTGACCTTGTCTTCCGGCAACAGTCCCGCTTTCACTTCGTCCAGGCCGACCGCGTTGGCGATGGCGCGGCCCACGCGTTCGTTGTCCCCGGTGAGCATGATGGTTTTACGGATGCCGAGCTGATGCAGGCGCTCCAGCACCTCGCGCATTCCCTTGCGCGGCGTATCGGCCAAGGCCAGAACGCCCAGGAACTGCCCGTCCGCCTGGATCAGCATGATAGTCTTGCCTTCCGCTTGGAGGCGCAATGCGTGCTGCTGGATCACTTCGGGGATGGATTCGCCGTCGAACAACTTGGCGTTACCGATCACCACCTTTTGCCCATCGAATTCGGCTCGCACTCCTTTCCCGGTAACGGCTTCGACCTCCCCCGCCTCGCCCCAGCTTAAGCCGCGGCCCTTCGCCTCCGCCACCACCGCCTGCGCCAGGGGATGGGCGCTGCGGCTTTCCACGGCGGCGGCAACGGTCAGCAGACGTGCCTCGTCTCCGTTGACGGCGACGACATCGGTCACATTGGGCTTGCCGATGGTCAAGGTGCCGGTCTTGTCGAAGGCGATGGCGGTGAGCACACCCAGATTCTCCAGATGCACGCCACCCTTGATCAGTACGCCGCCGCGCGCGGCGCGGGCGATGCCGGACAACACGGCAGAAGGCGTGGCGATGGCGAGCGCGCAGGGCGAAGCCGCTACCAATACCGCCATGGCGCGGTAAAAGGATTCGGCGAAGGGGAAGCCGAACATCGGCGGAAGCACGATGAGCAGCGCGGCGCCCACCAGCACCACGGGCACGAAGATTCGCTCGAAGCGGTCGGTAAAGCGTTGCGTGGGCGATTTCTGCGTCTGCGCTTCGCCCACCATCTCCACCATACGCGACAGCGTGCTCTCCCGCGCCAGCTTGGTCACCTCAACGACCAGCGCACCTTCGCCGTTGACGGTACCGGCGAATACCTTGTCGCCCGGTTGCTTGTCCACTGGCATGGATTCGCCGGTTACCGGAGACTGGTCCACCGCCGAGTCGCCGGAGGCCACCTGGCCATCGGCGGGGATGCGCTGGCCGGGCTTGACGATCACCCGGTCGCCGCGCTGTAATTCTTCGACCCGCACCTCGATCTCAACGGCATCCCGCTGCACGATGGCCGTCTTGGGCGCCAATTCCGCCAGCGCCTCGATCGCCTTGCGCGCGCGGTCCATGGCCATGTGTTCCAGCGCATGACCCAGGCTGAACAGGAACAGCAGCAGCGCGCCTTCCTCCCAGGCGCCGAGCGCCGCCGCTCCCGCCGCGGCGACGATCATCAGCGTGTCGATGTCGAAGCGACGGCTGCGCAGACTCTGCCACGCGTCGCGCAGGGTATAGAAACCGCCTGCCGCGTAGGCTCCCAACAAAAGGCCAAGCGACAGGCTTCGTGGCGCGTCGGCGAAACCCGCGAGCCAACCGGCCAGCAATAGCAAGCCAGCAACACCGCTGAAAATAAGCTCGCGATGCTCGGCGAACCATCCGGCCTCGCGGCCTTCCTCTAGCACGGAATACCCGAGCGCCTGGATGCGCCGGAGAATTGCCGGACGCCCAAGTTTCTCGCTGTCGTATTCCAGGCGCAACCGCTCAGCGGCGTAGCTCACGGAGGCTTCCAGCACCCCATCCATGCGCGACAGCGCGTGTTCAATCACCGTAGCGCAGGTAGGGCAGTCCATGCCGTCGATGCGCAGATTCTCGTGATGGAAGCGGTTTCCGATCTTCGCGCCCGCCGCTTGCCCCAGTTCGCGTACCCGGCTGACGCTGAATTGCTGCGGGTCGTAGTGCAGGCAAAGACGGGCGCTGCCGTTTTCGTGAATCAGGTGTACCTTTTCCAATCCTTCGGCCTGCAGCACTCTAGTCAGCCTCCCCACGCAGGCGTCGCGCTCATCGGGGGCATCCGGCAAAACCAGAGGCAAGTCCAGTTTAAGTTTTTGGGCCATGATGCTGCTCCTCAGGAATGACGAATACGGATTGCCTCACGATTTTGTCCTCACGATGGCCAGTCGCTAACAGCGCAGACTCAGCCATCGACGAGGTCATTCCTTGGGACGTTGCAATGCGACTTCCCCGCCACTCGGCCTCTTGCAGCGCAAACGCCAGTCGTCCCCATGTTGCAGGTGATCGCAGGTGAGCGTTGCGCCATCGGTCGCCGCCAGGATGGTCGAGCCGAACAGGAATGCCATCTCCTGTTTTATCCACCGGTGTTTGTGCGCCGGGTTCCATCCGAACCTGAGCGCCTGCTCACCAGTTGCTTCCTTGTGAGGCTCTCCGGCCACGCCGGTGTAGGTCTTGCCGTCGAGCACCACAGCAAGACGTGCACGGCCGAGAACGATGGGATTCTCAACGGTGGCGGATGCGCCGTTTCCAGATGCCGGTTTCAGCAACGAGGTCTGCGCGCAGCCTGTCAGTGCGAGGATCACGACGCCCAGCACCAGAGTGTTCACAGCGGCTTCCGATTTCATGTGTTCTTCCTTTGCAGTCTTGTCATAGCCAGCACCGAAAATTTCCCGGTCGATCCCATTTACTCAGGGTTGGAGGTCCGCCTCCCGGTGGAACAGGCGGTACAGGACTGGCAGCACCAGCAGAGTCAGCAGCGTTGAGGAGAGGATGCCGCCGATTACGACCGTCGCGAGCGGTCGCTGCACCTCGGCGCCGGTGCCGACGTTGAGCGCCATCGGTAAAAAGCCCAGGCTCGCCACCAGCGCGATCATGAGCACCGGCCGCAACCGGGTGAGCGTGCCTTCCACGATGGATTCATCGATCTGCATTCCCTGTGCCCGCAGGTCGCGGATGCACGAGACGATCACCAGGCCGGTGAGCACCGCCACGCCGGAAAGGGTGATGAAGCCGATGCCGGCTGAAATCGAGAGCGGGATGTCGCGCAGCCATAGCGCCAGGACACCGCCGGTGAGCGCCAGCGGCACGCCGCTGAAAACGAGCGCTGCATCCTTCGCCGAGCCGAAAGTCATGAATAACAGCCCGAAGATGAGTGCGAGCGACAGCGGCACGACCACCTGCAGGCGCTTGGCCGCCGAAGCAAGTTGCTCGAACGTGCCGCCGTAGTTCAGCCAGTAGCCCTCGGGTAGCCTAATCTGCGCCTTGATGCGATCCTGTGCTTCACCGATAAAGGAGCCAAGATCACGGCCGCGCACGTTGGCGGTGACTACCACGCGCCGCTTGCCGTTTTCCCGGCTGATCTGGTTGGGTCCGGGCTCCAAGTCGAAGCGGGCGATCTCCCCCAGCGTCACATAGGCCGCTTTCGCCTCACCGCCCCCGCCAGCCCGGCCATTGGCGGGCAGAGGCACTGGCAGGCGCTTCATGGCCTCCACGTCCACGCGCAGGCGCTCGGGCAAGCGCACCAGCAAGTCGAAGCGCCGGTCGCCCTCGAAGACCTGCCCCGCCTCCTTGCCCCCCACCGCCACCTCGACCACCTCCTGCACGTCGGCGACATTGAGACCGTAGCGCGAGATCCGCGACCGGTCGATCTTCACCGTGAGCACCGGCAATCCGCTCACCTGCTCGACCTTGACATCGGCTGCTCCAGGAATTTTTTCGAGAACTTCCGCGATCTCCTCGCCGCTTCTAAGAAGCGCATTCAGGTCGTCGCCGAATACCTTGACCGCGACATCGCTGCGCACGCCGGAGATGAGCTCGTTGAAACGCATCTGGATCGGTTGGGTGAACTCATAATTGTTGCCGGGGATCTGCTCGACCGCTTCCTGCATTGCCTTCACCAGGTCCCCCTTGCTGCGCTTGGGATCCGGCCACTCAGAAATGGGCTTGAGCATCACGAAGTTGTCGGCCACGTTCGGCGGCATCGGGTCAGTAGCGATCTCGGCCGTGCCGATCTTGGCGAAGATCTTGTCCACTTCCGGGAAGGCCTTGATTCGCTTCTCCAGCGCCTGCTGCATTTCGATTGCCTGGGTAAGGCTGGTTCCCGGAATGCGCAGCGCATGCAGGGCGATGTCACCTTCGTCGAGGCTAGGCACAAACTCGGCGCCCATGCGGGTGGCAAGCAGCGCACTCAACGCCACCATGACCACCGCCGCAGCGACTGTCGGCGCCCGGTTGCGCAGCACGAAGTCCAGCGCCGGCCGGTAGGCCTTGCGCGCCCATTGCATGGCGCGATTCTCTTTTTCCTCGACGCGGCCGGTGACGAAGAGCGCGATCGCCGCCGGCACGAACGTGACGGACAGAATCAGTGCACCCAGCAGCGCCACTACCACGGTGAAAGCCATCGGGTGGAACATTTTCCCTTCGACCCCGGTCAGCGTGAAGATAGGAATGTTCACCAGCGCCACC
>CAMATU010000095.1 GCA_945861225.1 Klebsiella pneumoniae | reverse complement strand
CCCGCCCACGGGCCGACCACCGCAGATATCACCAGGGCTGCTGAAAATGCGCCAAAGACAGTCGGGGCTGCAATGTTTAGATCGCGTGCAATGGCAGGCGCGAGCATGGCCGGTAGGTAGTAGGTCGAGCCCCACGCCAAGGTCTGCGCAGTGCCCAGTGCGACTACCGTGCGCCTTGGTCGTTGCACTGATTTTGATTGAAGGATCATTCGCAGCAGTGTGCTACGGTCGCCAACGGGGGTGATGATGCTTCCGATGCCAATGCCAGCAAAGGATCATCGTTACCGTTACGCGCTAGCGCCGCGTATTTGCACCGAAGCAACGCTGGAGCAACTGCGTGATTCCGGTCTGCCGAGCCATGCGCGGCATTACAATTGACCGCAGTGCGAACCACAATGAGCACCCTCTCGCGATTTCTACCACAGGAATTGACATGACGATGACATCTATCGCAGCTATGCGAACCGCTTTCTTCCACGACGAACGCTGCTTGTGGCATGGCAATCCCGGCATGTTCTCGCTGTTTCTACCCGTGGGGGGCTGGGTTCAACCGCCCGCCGGCGCCGGGCTTGCAGATTCACCGGAATCGAAGCGACGGATTCTATCGTTGCTGCAGGTCTCAAGTCTGGCCGAGAAGATTGAATTTGTCGGTGCCCAGATGGCGGATGAACAAGATCTGCTGCGCGTGCATCCCCGGGCCTACCTCGATCAATTCAAGTCGTTATCCGATGCCGGCGGCGGCGACCTCGGCTTCATCGCGCCCTTCGGCCAAGGCAGCTACGAAATCGCGCGAAGGTCGGCTGGACTTGCGCTGCAGGCGGTCGAGAGCGTGGTAACGCGTCGTTACAAGAATGCTTACGCGCTGTCGCGCCCGGGCGGTCACCATTGCCTGCCGGATAAACCGATGGGGTTCTGCCTGCTCGCAAATGTTGCTATCGCCGTTGAGGCAGCCATTGCCCGGCATGGCTTGCAGCGCGTGGCGATTCTCGATTGGGATGTGCACCACGGCAACGGCACACAGACTATTTTCTACGAGCGCGACGATGTCCTGGTAATTTCCCTGCATCAGGAAGGGTGTTTCCCGCCGGGCTACAGCGGCGCGGAAGATCGGGGCAGCGGTCGCGGCGCTGGCTATAACCTCAACGTGCCTTTGCTGCCGGGCGGCGGGCATGATGCCTATCTATACGCGATGCAACGGATCGTCACGCCGGCTATTGAACGATTTCGACCGGAACTTATCGTGGTGTCCTCAGGGCTTGATGCGAATGGCGTCGATCCGCTTGCGCGGATGTTGGCGCACAGTGGCACGTTCAAGGCACTGACGTTGCAGACGATGGCACTTGCCGATCGCTATTGCGACGGGCGTTTAGCGCTGGTGCACGAGGGCGGATACGCAGAAACCTGTGTGCCATTCTGCGGTCACGCGGTGATGGAAGCACTGTGCGGTGAAGTCAGTGACGTGCAGGATCCGATGCGGGAAATCCTCGAGGCTTGGCAACCCAGCGCACGCTTCGTCGCGCTGCAACGCCAGTTGATCGACGAAATGGCTGCTGCCCTGGGGTGAAATCGCGCAGTCCTGCGGCGTGCGAAATGCGTACCGCGCCGTACGAGTTTGGTGTCGGCGCGCTCGCCAAGCGCCCGCGGCCTTGATCCAAGCGCGATCGCGTAGGTCCGTGATCGCCGCGTCCTCTAAATCTGAAAGACGCGCCTGCCCCCAAAAAATGTCATCTCAACCACGGTCGCCGCAATCTCCTCTGGCGGGATCTGGAACAGGTTCTGGCGCAGCACAATCAGGTCAGCGGACTTCCCGACTTTCTGCGATCCTGTCGCGGCTTCGCGACGTAGCGCACGCGCGCCATCCAGTGTGAATATTCTCAGCGCTTGTTCGAGGCTGATAGCTTGCTCAGCCCACAGTACACCTGGTGATTTGCGCGAGCGATAGACCGGCGCGACCCGCGCACACCCCACCAGCAGAAAATGCGCGCCTACGGCGGCAAGCCTTCTCACCCGCGCGACTGCCAATTCAACGCCACGACTTGTGCTCACTGCCGAACTGAGTTCTTCTATCGGTACAGGTGTGCCCGCTCGCCTAACAGGCCGGTGAAATGGGACTGCGGACCCGGTCTGCCGCGTCGCGCAGTCGTCTGCAGTGGTCCTCGACCCGCTGTACACCGCGCCCCGCGACGGCTGCGCGCCTTGCAGCCAGCGTCCCCGTGACGTTTTTCACCAGCCTGCTAACGAATACGGAGGTGTTCGCATGACACGTTTCGCTTATATGCCCGACTCCCACTTCGGAGTCTACGACATGGGCGTGCCGACCCGCGATGTAGTCCATGCGGCAAACGAGCAGTGCATCCTCGAAGCCGTAGCGGCAGAGCGAGCAGGTTTTGATGGGATCTGGGTGCCCGAGCGCCATCATCGAACCGAGACCTTTCTTCCCTCACCGATTGTCACTCTCGCGGCGATTGCGGCACGGACGAACAGAATTCGGATTGCGCCGACCGTCATGCAGCCTACCTATTACAATCCCATGCACGTGGCCGAGCAGCTCGCGCAGATCGACCAGCTCTCCAAGGGACGTTTGATCTTTGGTGCGGGCGTAGGGTACCACCAGGACTATTTCAAACTCTTCGGGGTCGAACAGAAGGGGACGGGTAGACGGTTCGCGGAATGCATGGAGGTGATTGATCGCGCATGGCGCGAGGAGAGACTGACGTTCAAGGGCGAGTTCTTCGATTTCGACGACGTGCTGATGACGCCGAAACCCTACCAGCGGCCACGGCCGCCGATCTGGATAGGCGCGTTTTACGACAAGGCGATCGAACGCGCGCTGGAGTGGGATGGGTGGTGTTGGTGGTTCCCGCCGAAGCTGGACGAGGCGGCTGAAAAGATCGACTACTGGCGCGCGAAGGCCGAGCGGAAGCGAGGACCCAATAACTGGACGGTGGCGATCGCCTACGAGGGTTGGGTGGGTAAGGACGCCGAGGCGGTGCGCAAGCGCCACGGTCACCGCTGGGTCAAGGAGGCCGAGTTCTACGTCGATCGAGGGCTCTCCCCTGACATGGCGGTCGATCCGCTCGAGTCGCTGGAGGAGCGTTACCTCATCCTCGGTACGCCAACGTACTGGATAGAACGCATCGGTGCAGTCATCGAGCGTCTGAAGCCGGAGTGGATCGGGATCCGAACGCGAACTCCCGATCCGGGCGGGGATGCGCCGGCCTACCCATCTCTGCAGGAAAACCTGGAGAATATCCAAATGTTGGGCGAGGAGGTCATCCGTTATTTTCAGAAATAGGTCCGCTGACCGGGCACGCTGATCGCCCCAGTCTACAGACGCAGACGACACGCGCGGGTCTTCGAAAAGGGTGGTCTGCGCCGCTGATCTTGCCGCACGGGCGCAATGCACTCGCGCCTCAACGGATGCGCCGCTCAGAAGCGACGCCCGGCGATCCTGCAACCGGCGGCCATCAGCCGCGCACATGCCTTCTACAAGATGGTGTCGCTGGTGCGCGGTGCGAATATCGTACGACACGAGTTGGGTCTGCCCGAAGCGGACATCCTGGCAACGCGACAGAACCTGGCATTTCTCTGATCACAGCCTGCCGTGAACTTACCGCGTCACGCGAGCATCGTCATCGTCGGCGGCGGCATCGTCGGCTGCAGTGTCGCCTATCACCTGACGCTACGCGGCTGCCGCGATGTGGTTCTGCTGGAACGCCGGCAATTGACCTGCGGTACCACCTGGCACGCAGCGGGCCTTGTCGGCCAGCTGCGTGCCACCTACAACATGACGCAGCTGGCGCAATACACCACCGGCCTGTATGCCTCGCTGGAGGCCGCCACGGGCCAGGCCACCGGGTTCCGGCAGACCGGGTCGATTGCAGTCGCCAGTACGGCCGGACGCCTCGAGGAGTTGCAACGCGGGGCGTCGATGGCGAAGTGCTTCGGCCTGGAAGTCGAACTCCTGACGCCGAGTGAAATCGCCGGCAAGTGGCCCGGCGTGCGGATTGACGATCTGATCGGCGGCGTGTTCCTGCCAAAGGATGGCCGCACCAATCCCATCGATACCACGCAAGCGCTCGCGAAGGGCGCGCGCACGGGCGGCGCCAAGATCTTCGAGAACGTCGCTGTCGATGACCTCATCGTGACCGACGGTCGCGCGCGCGGCGTGCGCACGGCATTCGGCGATATTGCGGCCGACGTGGTGATCAACTGCGCGGGCATGTGGGCCCATGGTCTCGGTGCGCGCGCCGGTGTCACCATCCCGCTGCATGCGGCCGAGCACTTCTACATCGTCACCGAGCAGATGGCGGGCCTCTCGTCGGAGCTGCCGGTGCTGCGCGATCCGGACAGCTGCGCTTACTTCAAGGAAGATGCTGGCAAACTGCTGGTCGGCTGGTTCGAGCCAGTGGCGAAACCTTGGGGTATGCAGGGGATCCCCGCGACGTTCTGTTTCGAGCAGCTGCCGGACGATCTGAAACACATCGAGCCATTGCTGATCAAGGCGGCGCAGCGTTATCCGGCGCTGGCGGACGCTGGCATCAAGCTCTTCTTCAATGGGCCGGAGAGTTTCACCCCCGATGATCGTTATCTGCTGGGCGAAGTCCCCGAAGTACGCAATCTGTACGTGGCGGCCGGCTTCAACTCGATCGGCATCCAATCCGCCGGCGGCGCGGGTCGGGTGCTCGCGGACTGGGTGCTCGACGGCCACCCGCCGATGGACCTGTGGGACGTCGACATTCGGCGCTGCATGCCGTTCCAGCGTAACCGTCGCTACCTGCGTGACCGCACGGTCGAATCACTTGGGCTCCTCTATGCGATACACTGGCCGTTCCGCCAGCCGGAAACCGCACGTGGCGTGCGGCGCTCGATCCTGCACGAGCGCCTCGCCGCGCGCGGCGCGTGCTTCGGCGAGGTCGCGGGCTGGGAACGCGCGAACTGGTTCGCATCGCCCGGTGCGCAGCCCGCCTACGAATACAGTTACGGTCGGCAGAACTGGTTCGAGGCCTCTGCACGGGAGCACCGTGCCGTGCGCGAAACGGCGGGCCTGTTCGACCAGTCGTCGTTCGCGAAATTCCTGGTGCAGGGCCCGGACAGCGAGGCCGCGCTGAACTGGATTTGCGCGAACAACGTGGCGGTGCCGGTGGGCAAGGTGGTCTACACGCAGTGGCTGAACGAACGCGGTGGTATCGAGGCTGATCTCACTATTACGCGGGAGGCCGCCGATCGCTACATGGTGGTGACCGCCGCCGCGAGTGCCACGCGTGATCTCGCCTGGTTGCAAAAGCAGATTCCGGCGAGTTCACGCGCGGTCGTCACCGACATGAGTTCCGGTTTCGCCGTGCTCGGCCTGATGGGGCCGCGCTCGCGCGAAATCCTCGCACGCGTGACCGACGCCGACCTGTCGAACGCCGCGTTTCCGTTTGGGACCTCGCAGATCATCGATGTTGCCTATGCGCGTGTGCGGGCCAGCCGCATCACGTATGTCGGCGAACTGGGCTGGGAACTCTACATCCCGACCGAGTTCGCCCCCGGGGTATTCGATGTGCTGCTGGATGCCGGCGAGTCGAGCGAGCTGCGGCTTGCGGGCTATCACGCCCTCAACTCGCTGCGCATGGAGAAGGCCTATCGTCATTGGGGGCACGACATTGCGGACGAAGATTCACCACTCCAGGCGGGCCTGGACTTCGTCGTCGCGCGGAACAAGCCTGGCGGGTTCATCGGGCAGGACGCGCTGCGCGCGCAGCAGGCGCAGGGACTCAATCGACGCCTGGTGCAATTCGCGCTGCACGATCCTCAGCCGCTGCTTTATCACAACGAGCCGATCTGGCGCGACAACAAAATCGTCGGCCGCGTCACGTCGGGCATGTTCGGTCACACACTCGGCCGCTCACTTGCGATGGGCTATGTCAGGAATCCGGACGGACCCGCGAACCGCGCGTTCATCGAAAGCGGGCGGTATGAAATCGAAATCGCCGGTCGTCGTTATGCGGCCGACGTGTCGCTTGCCGGCTGGTATGACCCACACAACCTCCGTGTAAGGGATACTGGAGGAACAGCCTAACAGGCTCGTGGAAGAGTCCTCGCAGTCGCGGACTGCAAAGTGCGCGCTTATGCGTTTCGGGGTAGCCTGCCGTGAGATGGAGCGGGTTGCGATGTCCTTCAAGCAGATCGCGCGCGCGCACCATCTTCACTTTGTTCGGGTGTTTGCCGGCCAACAGCAAACGATTAGCCTTCTTGCTCAAACGGCGTAAACAACGATCGGCGATGGCAATGTACGCCGGCTTGGTCTTCACTCGCCTGGCCCGAATATCCTTGCTCAATTTCGTTGTTCGATAGCCACGCGTGGGCTTTCTGGCTCAGATCGCACCGCCATGCCCGGTCTCGAATCTGCGCTGTGATGAGGTACGGATCCGGATTCTCAGCGACATTGCGATCATTCACGCGCGCTCGTTGTATGGAATTTCCCGACGAATCACCCCTCACCGCGCCCACCATCGGCCAATACAATGCCGACATACTGCGCGAGTGGCTGGGGCACAGCGACCCGCAAATGGCCGCCCTGCGGGCCGCGAAAGTGCTGCACGAAGACGAAATCTAACGCGCCGTCGCGCGAGCGGGTGGGCCTAGTCGCGCCCGAACACCGCGGTGACGAGTTCGGTATCGAGATACTCGCGCAGATCTCGGATGAGCCCATCACGGACAGTCAACACCACGCAGTAGGTATTGTCGTAGCGTCGCCCGTCTGGCGTGCGCGCGCGTCCCTGCATTTGCGCGACGACCATGTCGCCTTCGGCGATCAGACGCTCGATGTCGAGTGCAATGACACCCTCGAGGTGCGCACCCAGCACACGACATAGATTCTCGACAATCTCGTGTTTGCCACGGAAAGTGCGACCGAAGCGATGCGTGCCAATGAAGGTCCACGTGACGTTGTCATCCAAACGCGCGAGAAACGTCTTCAGGTCACCGCGACTGATCGCGGTATAGGCCTCGCGCACGATCGTCTTGTTCGATTCATGCATGTTGATGGGCTCTCGTTTGGCGGATTGTTACATTGTCTATCGTCGCGTTTGGAGCATGACCTGACCGAACACGAGTATCAGCGGGGACGTCTAAACCTGGGCGTCCACAATGTCGTAGACGACGTGATACTCCTCGAAGGTGCGGTGCGGATCGGTGTACATGGCGGCGAGCATCGGATCGATACGCCGGGTTTGTCGGTATAAACGTCTCAGCTTGGCGACGGCGTGCAGATCGAGTTCCACGCGCAGATCCACCGCCGGCCACGGTTGCTGCCCGTTAAACACCAGTAAAGTCGCGAACACTTCGGGGACATGACCGCGTTGCGGATCGAATTGTCCACCTGCATCGCGCCCGGCTTCGAGGGCGTTCAGTAGACGCTCCGCCATGGGCAAACTCGCACCGGCATCCAGCGCGGCGGCCATCGCCATCACCGGCTGGGCACCTTGGCAGAAATTACCGATTGCAATCGATCCGTTGCCGATGATGTGGCTCTTGTGATCGTAAGCATTGTCACCGGTGTAGCCATAGACCTCGCCACTGGCCGTCACCACCCCCATCTGGCGCCACGAGAAATAGCTGTCGCTACGGCGTAGCTCATCTTCTATTTGCGCGAAACTTTTTCCTTGCTGGCGCAGTTCGTTCATTCGATAGGCATTGAGTGGATTTGCCGTAGCCTGTGCCGTGACGATGAATCCGTTCGGATCCCAGTGTGGCAGGAGTCCAAAATGCAAAGGAGTAATGCGCCCGGCGTTCAGGGTGATCGTGCACAAAGCAATGCCGATTTCCTGGCGTTCGGGATCGGTGGCGAGTACGGCATACGTCATGGTGCTGACCTCGTGGCGTTATCGGGGATACTCTAACCATTGTCCAAGGCGCTGGCGCGTCAGATTTTTCTTACCTTTCTTCCGGAGCGTGCATTGCAATGAATCCGTCCATCACCCAGCGTCGCGCCGCGTTTGCGGAACGGATCCGCGCGCGCGAGTTCACGCTCGCGCCCGGCATCTTCGATTTTATTTCGCTGAGGATCGCCGATCAGGTGGGCTTCGATGCCCTGTATCTCAGCGGCTATGCCTCGATCGCCTCGAATCTTGGCTTGCCTGATGCGGGGCTCGCGTCCTATGCCGAGATGGTGGCGATGGCGACTAAGTTTGCGCAGTCCACGACCACGCCGATTGTAGCGGACGCAGATACCGGGTTTGGTGACCTACTGAATATTCATCACACCGTCCGCGGGTACGAGCGCGCCGGCGTCTGTGCGATTCAACTGGAGGACCAAGAGTTTCCCAAAAAATGCGGCCATACCACCGGCCGGCGCGTGGTCGCCCGTGCCCAAATGGTGCGTCGTATCGAGATCGCCGTCGCCGCACGTGAGGACCCCAACCTACTGATCGTCGCGCGTACCGATGCGCGTACTGCGTTAGGGCTGGAGGAGGCGATCGCACGCGCCATCGCTTATCGCGCCGCGGGCGCCGACGTCATTTTCGTCGAGTCACCCGAAACACGCGGAGAATTCGCGGCGATTGGTGCGCGAGTTGATGCGCCGCTCGTGGCCAACATGGTAGAAAGCGGCCGTTCCCCTGTGTTACCCAAAGATGAACTCGTCGCACTCGGGTTTACCCTCGCAATCTATCCGGGCACCGGCATGTGCGCCATGGCCGCAGCGCTGAATTCCGCCTTCGCAGCGCTAAAAGAAGTTGGTCATAGCGACGGCACGCGGGTGCCGCTCGCGAGCTTACAGACCATGCACGACATCACCGGATTCCCCGCCGTGTGGGCCCTCGAAGAAAAGTGGCAAGGAGACTGAACAATGCCAACACCCCGCGCACCCTTGTCCTTAGGCTTATTCATGCCCAATTGCAGTTACGCGTATTCGATTAGCACCTACAAACCCGAAGTGGATGACTGGACCTATGCTTCTAACCTAAAGATCGCACAAGCCGCGGAGCGCGCCGGATTTGATTTTTTGTTCCCGGTCGCCAAATGGAAAGGATACGGCGGCAAGACGAATTACTTAGGGACGTCGCTGGAAACGATGACCTGGGCGAGCGCGTTGTTGGCAAACACGCAACGCATTCAAGTGTTCTCCACTGTACATGTTCCAATCTTCCATCCTTTGGTGGCCGCCAAAATGGGTGCGACACTCGATCATATTGGTAATGGTAGATGGGGCCTTAATGTCGTGAGCGGCTGGAGCGAACGCGAGTTCGGCCAAATGCATATAGACGTGATGCCGCACGCGGAACGCTATGCACGAACATCGGATTACATAGAAATCATCAAAGCGGGGTTGCACCTTGCGGACGTTTCTCTCTTCGCACTCGGCACCACCGTCGCCACCAATGCGTTAATTCAACGCAATCTACCGCCTACGGCAATGGTGGTGACAGCGGGTTTCCGAGATGTTATCGAAATAGGCAACTCGACCAAGGAAGATTTGTGGGATGCCTATCGCGATAACCCGCCACCTTATATACGACGACGGAACCGCTTACCGATCGCGGAACGAACCGATACTTCCGGCAAAATCGAACAGGCGATTGACCCGCTCGAACGGCGATTTGCCCGCTCGCCCTCATGCTGCCCGTGACTCCTCGCGATTTCCGAGCGATGATGCGGAAGCGGTGCGTCCCTTATTGGACTTAGATCGGGGACGTTGCAGACATTAGACGCTGTTCAAATTCGCGTTCCGCGACAATACTGAAGCCTGGTTGGTCACGTGCGAGGTACACGATGTTTATTCAAAGCTTATCTGGCAGCAAGCTGCGCGAGGTACGTAGGCGAACGTTGGCGTGCTTGGCTGCCGTGCTGGCGCTGAACCTCGCAACGAGTGCATGTGCTGAGGATAAGGTCGCCGCTAGCGCCTACGGCCCCGCGGATGAGGTCGGCGCATTGAACGCCCTGACCGATTCCACACGGCTCGCCGTGCTACAGCGAATTGCCAGCGGCAAGATTTACGACCTCAGCGTGGAGAGTTTTCCCGGCATGCCCGGGTTGGTCCACCTCGGCATGGGCGACCCCGAATACCATCACTGGATGACGCACACGCCGGAAGGACTCGCGATCGAGGGTTTGAATCCCGGCGACCCGCAGCATCCCATCGGGTTGTACGACGATGCGATGATCATGTCTGCCCACACCGGCACCCATATCGATGCGCTGAATCATGCAGGCTACGGTGATCAGATCTATAACGGCTTCAAGCGCTCCGAACATCTTGGTAATAAGGGCTGGAAGGTCGCCGGTGCGGATCGCATTCCCGCCATCATCACGCGTGGCGTGCTGATCGACGTTGCTGGTTGGAAGAAGCTCAACGTGCTACCACCGTCCTACGAAATTACGCCGTCCGATCTCGAAGCAGCACTCGCCGCACAAGGCACCTCACTGCAAAAAGGCGACGCGGTGTTCATTCGCACTGGCCGGATGACGTTATGGCCAGACCCGACGACGTATGTGCCTCACGAACCGGGTATCGCACAACCGGGCGCCGCTTGGCTGATTGAGCATGGGGCCGTCACGATGGGCGCCGATACGATCGCGTTCGAACGTCTACCCATCAAGGGCAAAGCCGTCCACAGCTTTGTATTTGCAGAACGCGGCGTCACCATCATGGAGAACGTCTGGTTGGAGGATCTTGCGAGCGACAGATGCTATGAGTTCGTGTTGTTTGCAGCACCAATCAAACTGCGGGGTGCGACAGGTGCGCCGATCCGCCCCTTCGCTTTACCGATAAAAATAACATCGAAGTAGCGATCGGATGCCTAGGTACCGAACACGCAGCTATCGCGGATATCGCGGCGAATCCCTGAGTTGCAGCAATCACACTGCTCTAGATTGCTTGATTTTTCCGCGCGAAAAAACTCGATTGCAACCGATTAAGCGCGGCGCTGCCCCCAGCGTCCCCAGTGCATGACACCATCGACCGCAGCACGCGTGGTCGGCCCAAATCGGCCGACCGGATAGCCAAGCGGGATTAGCGCGGCGATCTCCTTGTCGGTCGGGATATTTAACCGGACTTTGAGTTCATCTTCGAAGAAATAGTGCAACGTGGTCAACGTGGCGCCGATCCCGAATGCGCGGCAGGCTAAAAGAATGTTTTGCACCGCCGGATAAATTGAAGCGTGCAGGGTCGCGGTAACCGAACGCGGGTTGCCGAGTTCAGCGTAGGTCGGGAAATCCGTGCCAGTGCAGGCCAGCAGAATCACCGGCGCTTCGTCCATATGCTCGGCGAGATGAATCGCCGAATCGAACATGCGACGCCGTTCCGGCGGAATCTTCGCCATCGATGGGATCGTGCCCTCACGTTCGAGTCGGCGGTAGCTCGCGAGATAGTGATCGCGGATAAAGCGCTTATCGTCGACATCGTCGACGAGCACGAACCCCCAATTCTGGAAGTTGCTACCGCTAGGCGCATGGACGCCCGCCTCAATGACGCGCTTCAAGACCTCCGGCGAAATCGGGTCCGGTTTCAGTCGACGCATCGAACGCGTCGAATAGATCGCTTCGAATAATCCGATGTCGGACATGTTGCGCTCCCGTGTTGGTTAGATTCGCGCTAAGGCCATTGCCAAGCGACGGCCGAGCGGCACGGTTCGAGCCGCCGCCGCCGAAACGACTGCGAAAAGGTTACGTCCACCACAGTGAAAAAGCATCGGCTCATCGGCATCAATCAGATACTGATTGAAAGTAAAGCCATGCGGTGGCACGTCCGGGACGAGCGTGGAAAGGCGGGAGATCCCGTCAGCGATTTGATCGATGCGCGTCTGCATGTGCTAACTCCCTTGCGGCTGGACCCACTAAAAAGCAGGGCTGCACCGGCAGTATACCGACAGCTAAGGGCGGTAGGCGGGTTTGCGATCCTGAAGTCGGCGCCAGAATCAGTTGCACGGCCAACCTGTCACACGCCACGAACTGCACCGCGGATCGTCGATTCGAGCCGCTCGACTTTATGGCCCGTCTGGCCGCGTTGGTGCCGACGCCGCGCCTCGCGCGATTGTGGCAGAGCCAGGGAAGGCGATACGATGCGTATGAATTGCTCGCCCCAATCTATGGCTGGTTCACCGAAGGCTTCGACCCCAAAGATTTAAAGGAAGCCAAGGCGCTTATCGAGGAGCTGTCGAGCGGGCAGCAAAAGGGGCCGGGCGATTCTGCCCCGATGCCGGATGCTAAGTCGGAGTACGTTCACGCGCGCGACATATAATTCTCGGGGACGAACACCACGGATGAATCGAGGCACTTCGGCAACATCGGCCCAGCCACTGCCGCTGATAAAAAGATGATCGGCATCGTGCAGTGTTGATTCCATCATTGCCGATGAAACAGATCGCTCTTCGGTAAAATTGACTTCGCGATAAAACACCGGCTGCGCCTTGCCAGTGTCGTCCATGGTGACGACGCTGTAGTGGCCGGGAGCGGCAAGGAAGCTCATGCTAAACAGCATGGCGACTATGATTGCCGGCTTGATAAGGAGATTTTTTATCGCCCAACCTTACTACTCGAAAGCTGCCATGTGCCGCGTGTTTGGCTCGGCGCAAGGAATTTTTTTGCCCGAGTTTCAGTCCATTCCGTGACCGGCTTCGGTCAGTATCACGACCATGAACAAATATCTTAAATTACCCAACGCACAGTTGTTGCTGGCCCTGGTCGCTCTAATCGTGCTGTATCCGTTTCTTGAGTATCTGCAGTCAGGCCGCGTTGCCGTGATTGCATTCGACTGGGCAATCTTGGCGCTGGCGCTGCGTTCGGCGAAATCGACTGGGGTACAGACAAGTCTCGGCTATGCCCTGCTGCTTGCGACCATCATTCTACAAGCTACCGGCGCACTTACTGGCCAAGCTGGCATTCACATTACCGCATTGCTGTTCCAGGCAGTGCTGCACACGTTTGTCATCGTCTGCCTGCTTCGCTATGTACTAAGCGATGAAGTCATGACACTCGATGAGTTGTTCGCTGCAGCCTCGATGTACGCCATGATGGCATTTGTATTCGCCTATCTGTATTCGGTTATCGAATATTTTTCCCCGGGCTCTTTCTACATCAATAGCAGTAATAACCCCGATGGCATTTTCAGCTGGTTCGAGCTGTTGTATTTCAGTTTCACCTGTCTGACCAGTGTCGGCTTCGGCGAAATTACGCCGGTGAGCGATCACGCGCGTTCATTGGTGATGCTGCAACAATTGATTGGTGTTTTGTATCTGGCCATCGTGATTTCGAGATTGATTACGATGCACTCAGGAAAAGCGAAGTAGGTAGTTTGAAAAAATTTTTTGAGTCGCGTTGAAAAGAAAAAGCCCGGACAGAAAATCCGGGCTTTTCATCATTAATTGTGCCGCAAGAAAAAATCAGCCTCCAAAGATATCCTTCAGCATATTTCTTTTCTTTTTCGGTTTTCCGCCTTGCTGATCTTCCTGCTCGTCCATTCCCGACATATCCATCCCGACCGGAAAAATGGTGCTGGATTTCACCCGAACACGAACATTTCATGCGGGATTCCAGGGCGTTTTCGGATTGGCCGGCTTCGGTGGATAAACAAAATGCGTTTCAGGCCCGAAGGCGATCATGCGTAACATGCCACCACCGCCGCGTTCGTCACGACCCTTGGATGCCTCGAAAATGCCTTTCGGCATCGCGCAGCCCTGTGCCGCTACATCACGCGCCCGGCGGTCTCGACCGAGCGGTTGTCGCTCACGCCACAGGGCAACATTCGCTGACTGCCGATCCTGCGTCCAAACCGGCGCGGCGGGAACCGGCCTGGGGCAGGCGATTGAGACCTCGGCGGGCTATGGTATCGAGTCCTGATCCCGCGGGTAGCGCGTGACCAGGGGCTGCAGCGGCAGGTTCGCAAAATCGACTGGGCTTCCGTCCTTGATCACTGCACTCAGGTCTCCCATATTCGCGATGTTTTTGAGTGGGTCTTGACGGACGACAATCAGGTCCGCGACCTTGCCGCGTTCGACGCTGCCGTAGTCCTTGTCCATGCCATATGCCCTGGCGACCTCGATCGTCGACGATAGAATCGCCTTCATCGGCGTCATACCCTTCTCGACCATCGCCCTCATCCAGACGACGTGGTCGGTGCCCAGCGTCCAGGGCCGGTCGATCAGTTCTTCCGGCGGCAGGTCATGGAGGATGTCGGGATCGGTACAACCTGCGTCGGTGCCGAGAATGATCGGCGCGCCCGCCGCGATAAGCCGAATCGTATTCTCGTCGTGCGCGCCACCGGCGTATCCCGCCCAAGGGTGATTCGTACTGTCGAGATGGCATTGGTAACCATGGGTAGTTGGCTGGATCTCCGACCAGCCCTTGCCCTTGACCATGCGCTCGAGCAGCTCCTGCGGAATCGGCACGAGGCCGGTGATTGTCGCGTGGATCATCACTTCCGCTTCGAGCTGGACTGCCAGGTTCAGGCTTTCGACCGATAGCGTGTGAGTCAGCAATGGGATTCCAGCTCGGCGCACTTCATCGGCAATCACGCGCAGGACGCGCTCGGAGAAAGAGAGGTAAGGGGATTGCCAACCGAGCATGACAACCAAATGATCGCTGATCGCGACCTTCAAGAAGTCGATGCCCCGGGCAATGTAGTCGCGGATGATCGGTCGTATGTCCTCCGGTGGTAGCGTGCTTAGGCGACGTCCCACGCCCGCGTCGAACAGATTGTCGATACGGTCCGCGAAAGTCTTGCTGATGACCTGACGGGATTGCATCGAGTAATCGGCGCTGAATGGACCGCCCATGCCGACGATGTTGCCGGCTGCGAAGATTCGCGCACCGGCTGCCTTGCCGGCGTTGATACGGTCCCGTGCTTTCAGCACGGGCACCAGCGCGTTCCAGGTGTCGAACACCGTGGTGCAGCCGCCACGCAATGAGATTTGCGCCGCTTCTTCGATGACTTCATGCAGCCGACCTTCAAAGCGTGCGAGGTATTCCGCGCCGCCCTTGCCCATCATCATAATGGCGTCGAGTAGGTGCACGTTGCCGTTCATGATGCCGGGTAACATGAACTGTCCGTTTGCTTCAATCACGCTTACATCCGATGGCAACTTTATCTCGCCGCGGCGCCCGATCGCGTGAAATTTTCCGTCGACCATATGGACGACCGCATCGTCCATTGGCGTGCCGCCTCTGCCATCGATCAGCGTGGCTCCCACCACGGCCAGTTCGGTCCTGTTCATCCTTAACCCTCCCTTGACTGTTATTGGTGCCTCAAATCTCCGGCCGCGATGACTATCTTCGGATTCTATAGCCCGCTATGCAGGTGCTCTATCCTAGGGCCTGTTGATCTTTCATGAAAGACAGAAGGAAGGCGGCATGAAGGGCCCGGTAATATTGGGTCGCTACAACACCAGAATTAGCGAGCCAATCATGCCGAGAACGATGCTATCAGATGTGAGTTGGGAGAGCTTGGCCAAGCTCAT
>CAMATU010000094.1 GCA_945861225.1 Klebsiella pneumoniae | reverse complement strand
GTAGACCCGGGATCCAGGGGCACTTGAGGTTCCGCACGGATCCCGGATAAGTGTTGCGCACTTTCCGGGATGACGAGCTTCAGCCAGGGGTTGCGCCCGCCGTGACGGCTCTTACTCCGCCGGGCGCGCCCGCCAGCGATCATCAATCTCGTGTTGCAGGCGATTCTCCGCCTGCCGACCCTCGCTCACGCGCGCCCGCGTGGCGACACCCTGCAGCGCGTTCACTCTTTGCTTATGCCCCATCAAACGTACGCGCTCGCGTTCGCAGCGGCGTAGCGCGCCGCGCAGCTTCTGTTCCAAGCCTGCGATCGCGGCTTCGATCTTCTGCACGAACACCCGCAGCTTCTGGGCTTCGTAACTCGCCAGTGCTGTGCCATCGCCGAGGCGCTTCAGGTACTCGGCCTGATAGGCTCGCAGGCTTTGCAACTGTCCTTCCTGTGCGGTCACTTCGCGCTGCGCGGAGGCATAGGCCTGGGCCGCGATTTGTTCCTCGGTGGTGGAGAGCCGCGCGATTCTGGTCATCCGTTGCGAGCGTTTCATCGGAGATCAAAACGGCGCTCAGCGCAGGACCAGACTGAGGGTCGCGATCGCGGCATCCAGATTCACCGCCTCATGCGGATCCTGGCGCAGGAAGCTCACCAACTTGCCACGCATTTCGATCGCGCGATCAAGTTCGGGATTCGCCCCGGCGTGATAGGCACCCACGTTGAATAAATCCTGATTCTGCTCGTAGAGCGAATAGTTATGCCGGAAATTCTTCGCGAGATCGAGATGGGCGCGTTGGGTCACCTGCGTCATCGTGCGGCTGATTGAAGCCTCGACATCAATCGCCGGATACTGGCCGCGTTCGGCCAGTGCGCGGGACAACACTATATGGCCATCCAAGATCGCACGCGCATTCTCCGCGACCGGATCACTGCCTTCGTCACCTTCCGTCAACACGGTGTAAAACGCGGTGATTGAGCCCCGGCCCGGCAGACCATTGCCCGCGCGCTCAACCAATTGCGGGAGGCGCGCAAAAACCGATGGCGGATAGCCGCGCGTCGCCGGCGGCTCGCCGATGGTCAGCGCGATCTCGCGATACGCCTGCGCATAACGCGTGAGCGAGTCCATCAACAACAACACATGCTTGCCCTGATCGCGAAAATACTCCGCGATGCAGGTCGCCAAGGTCGCGCCGCGCATGCGCATCAGTGGAGGATTGTCCGCCGGCGTCGCGACCACCACGGCGCGCGCGAGTCCCTGCGACCCTAAGCTGTCGTCAATAAATTCCTTGACTTCGCGCCCCCGCTCGCCAACCAACCCCACGACGATCACGTCGGCATTGGTAAAGCGCGTCATCATGCCGAGCAGCACGCTTTTACCGACGCCGCTGGGCGCGAACAGGCCGATGCGCTGACCGCGCCCGACCGTTAGCAGCGCGTTGATTGAGCGCACGCCCACATCGAGCGGTGTGCGGATCGGCGCCCGATCAAGCGGATTGATCGACACCCCTTGCAGAGGTTGGCGCTGCGTCAGGCGCAGAGGCCCGCGCCCATCGAGCGGCTGACCTGCGCCATCGATCACGCGCCCCAACAAGCCATCGCCCACCGCGATATCACCAGCCCCACCCTGCGGAATCACGCGCGCATTGGGCGCCAGGCCACGTGTACTGCCAGTCGGCATCAAGAACACGCGTTCGCCGGAGAAGCCGACGACTTCGGTATCCAACGGCTCCCCATTGCGATTTAACACAATGCAGCGATCACCAATCGCCGCTTCGCACCCCACCGCTTCCAAGGTCAAACCCACCATCCGCGTCAATTTGCCTTCCACCGCCAGCGGTGGCGGCTCCGTCAACCGTGCCGAGAGCTGGTGTAGTCGTGGCAGCCAGCGTGCGGTGCTGTCAGCGCCCACGGTCTTCGCCTCGTTCACCGCCAAACATCTTGGTCGCAATCGCCGCGATTCGGCTGTCAACCTGCGCATCAATTCGCGACGTCTCGGTTTCCACCACACAGCCGCCGCGCGCGATCAGCGGATCCGCTTCGAGTTGCCAGGCGGTGTCCGCACGCACCGCGAGCGCCTCCTGGACCAGCACATGATCATCGGGATGCAAATGGATGCGCGCACGCCGCGTGGCCAGCGGTAATTGCCGCATCGCCTCACGCACCACGCCCACCACTTCACCCGGTGCATGCTTGAGCTCGCGTCGCACCAGATGCCGCGCAATGGTCACCGCCAACTCGGCCACTGCCTCGACCACCGCATCATCCACTGCGGCCAATGGCGCCGCGAGTTCGCTGCATAGCTGGCCGAGCCGTTTTATCTCACGCTCCATTCGTTGCCTGGTCTCGGCATAGGCTTTCGCGTGGCCCTCGGCATAGGCACGCTGGTACGCTTCCTCACGCAGCCGCGCGACGTCCTGCGCGCTCAACGTAGTCGAGCCCACACGATGCTCGCCGACGATCGGCCCTGTCATCGTCGGCATCGCGTGGCGCGCGACTGCGCTTACCTGCTCGCGTGGCAGCAAGGTGGCGCTCATCGGGTTACCGGCCAGGTGCGTGAATTATTCCTCACACCATTGCCTCGGCGCCGGCACCACCCATACTGATCTGGCCTTCCTCGCCCAAGCGGCGCGCGATGGTGATGATTTCCTTCTGGGCGCCTTCGACATCCGACAGCTTGACCGGACCGCGACTCTCCAGATCATCACGCAGCATGTCGGCTGCGCGCTGCGACATATTCTTGAAGATTTTGGATTTGATGGTGTCGTCGGTGCCCTTCAGCGCCAGCACGAGATTCTCTGAAGAGACTTCGCGCAACAACACCTGAATCCCGCGGTCGTCGATATCGGCAAGATTGTCGAAGGTAAACATCAGGTCCTGAATCTTGCCGGACAGCTCGGCATCGAGCTCGGAGATCGCTTCCGAGATTTTTGCCTCAACGCTGCGATCAACAAAATTGAGAATATTGGCTGCGCACTTCAGTCCACCGAGACCAGCCGTCTTGCCACCTCCGCCACCGCGCAGCTGTCCCTCAAGCATGTCATTCAATTCCTGCATCGCAGCGGGTTGTACGCCGTCCATGGCCGCCACGCGCATGGTGAGATCTGCGCGCGTGTTCTCGGGGAGTTGCGCGAGCACCTGCGCCGCGTGATCGCTGTCGAGATAAGACAGCACGATGGTAATGATTTGTGGATGTTCAAAGCGGATGAGCTCGACGATGCTGCGCGCGTCCATCCACTTGAGCGAATCGAGCCCCTTGGTATTGCCGCCCACCAGAATGCGGTCGATCATGCCCTTGGCTTTATCTTCGCCAAGCGCATCGTTGAGCACCTTGCGGATGTAATCGTCGTTGCCGATGCCAAGCGGGGTTTGCTGGCCAACCAGCTGAATAAAGTTATCAACGGTCGCATTCACCATCTCGCGCGACACGTTCTGGAGCGCGGCCATCGCAGAGCCGATTTGCTGCACCTCGCGCGGACCGAGATGCTTCATGATCTGTGCCGCGCTCGCCTCGCCAAGCGTCATTAGAAGGACGGCCGCCTTATCGACGCCGGTCATGGCTTGAGCGGGTTCGGCCATGGCTAATCTCCCACCCAGCCCTTAATCACTTGCGCCGCCACGCGCGGATCCTGCGCGACAAACTGCTTTATCTGGTCGAGGTTTTCATGCGGGGCACCGGCGGTCAGCATCGGCTTAGGCGCACCCGCTACACTGCCCGGCAGCGCCAACTGGCCACCTTCAGCGCTGGTGCCCGCGAATGCCGCCTGCCCGCCGGGGCCAGTTAACGCTGGCGCCCCGCCGTTCGCGAAGGTCGGCTTGCCCAACATCGATTTAATCGTGGGTTTCAGCACGCCAAACACCAGGAACATCACGAACAAGCCACCGGCCGCCTGTTTGCCGACATTCCACACCCAAGGCTGTTGCCAAATCGGTGGCTCCGGCAACATTTCTGGGACCGGTGGCACCAGGAAGGTCGCGCCACTGACGCTGACAGTGTCACCGCGCGCCGTATCCAAGCCGATGGCTTCGGTCACCAGCGCCGTCATGCGTGCGATCTGTTCGGGCGTGAACTCGACCGGCTGCACGGCCGCCGCCGCGGCTTTTTTGGCCTTGCCGCCCTTCTTTACAGCCGTCGCCACTGGCAGCGCATTGCGCACGACCACCGCCACCGACAAGCGCCGAATTGCACCCAACGAAGGCTTGGTGTGACTGATGGTGCGATCCAATTCGTAGTTACGCGTGCTCTGCTTACGCCGATTCTGGGGTGTCGTCTGCTCGCTACTCGCCGTGTCCTTGCTGTCAGAAGTCGCCGCTGGATCGGTTGCAGCAGTAGTTTCTGGCGCCGCCGCAGTGCTCGGTGGCGAATTGGATAAAGCCCCGGGAATGCCACCCGCGCCTTCGCCCGAGCGTTCTTCCTCTAATAGACGTTCGCTGCGCACGGCGGGAAGATCTGGATTGAAACTCTCGCGGGTCTGCTCGCTCACTGTGAAATCCAGATCAGCATTCACCTGCGCGCGCACGCCGTCCACGCCCACCATCGGCGCCAGAATTTCTTCGATACGCGTCACATAGGACTGCTCCAGGTGACGCGTGTAATCAAACCGCTGGGCGGTCAGAGCCATGCTCTGATCGGCATTTTCAGTCACCAGCAAATTGCCGCGACTGTCCACAATGGTGACCCGCCCGGCCGGCAGATTCGGCACGCTCGCGGCCACTAAATGGGTGATGGCGCCAATCTGCTGCTGATCGAGCATACGCCCGGCATAGAGATCGATGATCACCGAGGCACTCGGCTCGCGCCGTTGGCGCGCGAACACCGTCTCCTGCGGCAACGCGAGATGCACGCGCGCGCCGCGCACGTTGTCGATACGCGCAATTGACCGCGCCAGTTCTCCTTCAATCGCATGCTGGTAACGCGCGCGTTCCAGGAACTGACTGGTGCCAAACGCCGGCTTCTCTTCCAGTAACTCAAACCCTCGCGCACCACCTTTCGGCAGGCCAGCCGCCGCCAACGTCATGCGTGCGTCATCCAGTTTGCTGGCATCGACCAGGATCGCGCCCGCACCAGATTGCACTTGGTACGGCACCTGGCTGGCCTTCAGCGCATCCACTACCTGGCTGAGATCGCGCTCGGAAAGATCCGAGTACAGCATCGCGTAGCTAGGCGTACGCGCCCACATCACGACATACACCCCGAGCGCAACACCGACCATGACCACCAACTGGCGCAGGATCGCCGCTGGCGAAGTCTGTTCCACGTAAACCGTCGTTTCAGCCATGGCTGGGTAGCCTCGTGGGTTGTACTTGTTGTTGCATGCAATTCATTGTTTTCAATCTCGATACGTAGGCCATAAGGCGGAAAAGCGCAGCGCCTTCCGCCGATTGAGGCCAGCGCTAATCTCTGTCATCCCGGTATTTACGCAACGCTTATCCGGGATCCATCCTCTACCTCAAGCGTCCCTGGATCCCGGGTCTTCGCCCGGGATGACGGATGCTGATCTCCACCTGCGGCGGAAGGCGCTGCGCTTTTCCGCCGTATGTCTGTCTAAATCGGCATATTCATGATTTCCTGGTACGCCGAGACCAGTTTGTTGCGCACCTGCGTGACGGCCTGGAACGACACATTGGCCTTTTGGGCCGCGATCATGACTTCCGACAAATCCACTTTCGGATCACCGCGATCAAAGCGTTCCGACAACGCGCTTGCGGTCTGCTGCGTGTGACTCACATTGGCGAGCGCTTTGGTTAGCAGCCCCTGAAAGTTGCCGGCGGCCGGTGTGGCACCGGAGAACTCGTTTACGCCTTGAGTGCGCGCGGCCAGGGCGCGCAATTGAATCAGCAAGCCATTGGGATCGATTGCATTCATTAGGGGCTCCTCTGCTATCTTCTTTAGTGCCCGGGCACAGTTAGGCCCATGTCACGCATACGGGCAAGTTTGTAACGGAGCGTCCGGGGGCTGATACCGAGTTTGTCTGCAGCGAATTTGCGACTGCCCTGCCCTTCGTCCAAGGCTTCCAGGATCAGGCGCCGTTCGTGATCACGCAGATCGTCACCGAGTGAATCGGTGAGATCTGCCGCGAGGGCCGCCGCGGGCAGGGCGGGCGCGCCAGTTTCGAACAGCAAGTCATCTTCTTCGAGCGCGGGCCCGGTGCGCACGATCAGCGCGCGCTGCATCACGTTATCGAGCTCCCGGATATTGCCTGGCCAGGCATAGGCTTCAAGTGCGCGGCGGGCAGCAGCGCCGATCACCGGCACCGAACAATCCGCGCGCTGTGCAGCGCGGCTCAGCAGAAAGCGCGCCAACGGCACAATGTCTTGACGCCGCTCACGCAAGGCCGGTACCTGCAGCGGAAACACATTCAAGCGGTAGTAGAGATCCTCCCGGAAGCGCCCGGCCCGCACCTCTCCCTGGAGATCGCGATTCGAGGTTGCGATAACCCGTACATCGAGATTGATCAGCGTATTGCCGCCGACCCGCTCAACCTGACGTTCCTGCAATACGCGCAACAATTTTGCCTGCAGGGGCAGACTCATCTCAGACACTTCATCCAACAACAAAGTGCTGCCCTGGGCCTGTTCGAATTTTCCGGAGCAGGATTTGTAGGCGCCGGTAAAGGCGCCTTTCTCATGGCCAAAGAGCACAGCTTCCAGCATGTTGTCGGGGATCGCCGCACAGTTAATCGCGAGCGGCTCATGCTTGGCGCGCCGTGACGCGCGATGAATCAGGCGAAAGAAAACTTCTTTGCCAACGCCGGATTCGCCGGTAATCATGACCGATGTATCGGTTTTGGCGACGCGCCGCGCCAGCTCGACCACCCGGTGCGTGACCGGATCCTCAGCGATCATTTCCAAGCCGTCATCGTGCGTCGTCGTGCCCAGCCATTGGCCCAGGCTCGCGACCAATACCTCGGCTTCAAAGGGCTTCAGCAGATAATCGGTCGCACCCTGCTTCATGGCTTCGATCGCTGTTTGCACCGAACCATAGGCCGTCATCATCAGCACCGGCAGATCGCGATTGCGGCGCCGAATCTCGCGCAGCAGCTCGATGCCATCCATCGGCGCCATCTGCACATCGCTGATCACGAGATCGATACCACCGTCACGCAACGCGTCGAGGCAGCTCGCGCCGTCCGCGCAAGCGCGCACGCGATAGCCGGCGAGCGCGGCGGTTTCACACAGCGCTTCGCGCAGTGCGTTATCGTCTTCCACAATGGCAATTTGGGCCGTGACAGTCATGACGGAAATTCCTTAGACAGCGTTTTTTTTAATGGCGTGACAGGTGGTACGCGCGGCAGCGTCAGTACGAAGGACGCGCCGCTGCCCGGTGCGCCATCAAGATCCAGCTCGCCGCCATGCGCGCGCGACAGCCCGCGCTACCGAGAGTCCGAGGCCGGTACCCTGCGGACGCGTAGTGAAGAAGGGTTCAAAAATCTGCGCCTGCTGCGTGGGCGGTATGCCGGGTCCGTTGTCGGATATCCGCATTTCGATTCGATCATCAATGGCGCTCGCTGATAACACGCAGAGGCCTTGGCCACTGATCGCGTTGCGCGCGTTATTGATCAAATTGAGCACGATACTGACCAGCGCATTTTCATTACCGCACACCGTCAGCGCTTCCGCCGCAGGCTGAACCACGAACTCGAAACCCGCGTCAACGTCCTGGCCAGCGGCGTGCGATGCGACTGCGCGCGCCACTTGCTGCTGCAAATGAAGCACCGAGATCGGCTGCGGATCGACCACTGTGCCGCGCGCGAACGACAACATGTCGTTCACCAAATTCTCAATCTGGCGCATCGCTTCCAAGATCCGCGTGTGGGCCCGTTGTTGAAGCGCAAGATCGGCGCCCGGGCGATGCATGTTGCCGAGCTGGAGAAGGGCGGTCGCCAGCGGCGTTCTCACCTGATGCGCGAGGACTGCGGCGAGTTCGGTCTTGGCGGATAACCGTCGATGGTGGTTGAGTTGTTCCTGGAGGTGGCGGGTCTCGCTGACATCTTTCACGAGCAGGATCTGCCCCGGTTCGCGCGGCAGCGCGGCAGTCGCCACATTTACCCACCGACCGTCGCCTAGTGAGATGTCGTGCCCATCGTCCCAGCGCGGCACAAAGGCGCGGGCGACCACGCCCACCCACGGTTCGCCCAGCTGCAGTGGGCCCAGTAATTCAGTCGCGGCCGGATTGTATTGGCAGACCAACCCCCGGCCATCCAGCACGATCACCCCGCCCGGCAACGCCTCCAGCAACACCCGGTGGTGCAGCGCCAGGCGTTCCTTCTCCGCCAGCTCCGCTTGTAATGCGTGGTGCGAATGATTCAGCGCAGCGGTGAGCTCGGCGACCCGCCGCTCAAGACTCGCATAGGAACTCGCGAGATGGTGCGAAGTTTGTTCAAACTCCGCAAACGCCGCCTGCAGCTCAGCCGGCTGCCAGGGCGTAGCGCGCAATTCGAGCGGGCGTTCGAGTGGGCCCATGCGAGGGGATCTCCGTTCCGGTTATTTGACGCACAAAGTGCTTTCAACCAGGACGGAGCAAGGACTATGCCATGCACGTAGCTACTTGATTTGAATAACGCTCGCGCGAAGCTCAGGGCCTCCTTCGCAGCAAAACGTCAAAGGTCCGACACCTCTTCCTGACGATTGAGGCCGAGCTTGCGCATTTTCTCCACCAACGTCGTACGGCCCATCTGCAGTCGCTTCGCGGCATGCGCCACCACCCAACTCTCCTCCTCTAAGGCTTGCATGATGAGGGCACTCTCGATCAGGGTCATGTGTTCTTTGAGATCGAGGCCGGTGCGGGGCAGACGTGGCAGCGAAGGAACCTCTTCGCGCACCTCGCGTGCTGACGCGCCGAAATCCAGCGGCGCCACCGGTGGCAATGCCGCCCGTGGACTCGGGCCCACGTCGTCGAGTCGATATTTCTCGGGCAGGTCGTGGGCATCGATCACGCCATTCGGGTACAGAATCGATAGCCGCTCGATCAGATTCGCAAGCTCGCGCACATTGCCCGGCCAGGCGTACTGCGCAAGGGATTCAACACAGGAATTGGTGAGCCGAATATTGCCCCGCCCTTCATGCCCCAGACGCTCCACCAAATCGTGAATCAACAGCGGCAGATCCTCAGCCCGTTCGCGCAACGGCGGGGTTTCAATCGGAAAAACATTCAAGCGGTAAAAGAGATCTTCGCGGAAGCGCCCGTCCGCAATGGCCTGTTCGAGATTTACGTGGGTGGCCGCGATAATCCGCACACTGACCGAAATACTCTTGCTGCTGCCGACGCGCTCGAAAGTGCGCTCCTGCAGCACGCGCAGCAATTTCACCTGCATCGGCACGCTCATGTCGCCGATCTCATCGAGAAACAAAGTCCCCCCATCGGCCATTTCGAAACGCCCTTGGCGGCTGGTGATGGCGCCGGTGAACGCGCCTTTCTCATGCCCAAACAATTCGCTCTCCAGCAGATCCGCCGGAATCGCGCCGCAGTTGAGCGGCACAAAGGGCTTACTGCGCCGCACCGAATGATGATGAATATGGCGTGCCACAACTTCTTTGCCAGTACCCGACTCGCCCACCACCAGTACATTGGCGTCACTCTTCGCGACCATCTCAATCATGGTCCGCACCCGCAGAATTCCCGCACTGCCACCCACTAGATTGCGGAAGAGTTCGGGATTGCGTGCTGAGCCCGCGAGATGGCGTGTCTCACGATAGGTCTCCACTTTTTGCAGCAGTTTCTCAAACTGCGCGTGACGCATGGGCAGGCGTACGCGCGCCAACACCCCGCTTTCAATTTCGGTGCCGAGCCCGGAATCAGGCTCGCCGTGGTCGATCAATAGCAAGGGTGCGTAAGCATCGAGCGTCTTCAGTTCCTGGAAGGTACTGCGGCGAACTTCGGCGCTGCCGCAATTGCCGAGGAGGATGAAATGGGGCGCTTGTTGCGCGTCGTAGTTCGCGGCCCACGGACCGTCGGCCCGCGAGGGGCTGCTGGGAAGATCGAGATAGGTCAGGATTTCTACGATATGCCGGGCGATTTCAGGATCGTTCTCGATCACCAATACCGGGTTGTCTGCCACGCTTTGCCCCTATCCTTGCTCGCCAAAAATCTGACGTTTGGTCGGGACGAAGTGTAGTTTGTGTCGTGGCCATTCCCAAGTCTTGGCACAATTCGTGACATTTTCGGTAAGTAGCGAAGTCGACCGCCAGTTTTCTGGCGAAACTGAGGGATAGGTCGGATGAGCGCAGCGTTATCCGACATTACACCGCCAATCCGATGTCGGATAACGCTGCGCTCATCCGACCTATAAAGCGCTATAAAGCGCCGGTTCCAGCGGCATTTTGGAGGTAACTGAGCGCGGCATTGCGCCCTTTGCGAAGTTCGCCGAGCGCCTGCTGCTCGACGCTTAGGACTCGACGAATTTGTGCCGTAACGGCTTCAGTTGACCTTAACGCCTCGTTCAGAATCTGCCGGGCGGCCGCCTTATCCGCCTGAAAAGCACTCGCGGGCAAATCACTCAGCAAGGCAAAGCGCTCCCCTTCTAATTCGCTTACCCGAGACCACGCCTGCGCGTCGCTCGCCGCCAGCAGCTGGGCCGTGAGGGCGGCCACGCGCTGGAGATCGCCCGCATAGCTGCCGGGCGCAGAGGATTCGGTAACTAACGTCAGCATGGGTGGATTCGGAATTTCGGCAGCTAGCTGGCGGGTGGGCTGATGGCATTCCAGCCTTGGCGCACTTCGTTCAGCAGACGCGCGACTTCGTCGAGCGCGGCAACATCATTGTCGAGGTTCGCGATCACCAGGCGACGCATCAGATAGTCGTACAAGGCATCCAGATTCGCCGCGATTTCCCCCCCGCTTTGCAGATCGAGCGCCGCTTTGAGGCCATCAATAATCGACAGCGCCCACGAAATTTGTTCGCCTTTGGCGGCGATTTGCTTCTTCTCCATCAGGCCGCGCGCGAGATGCAGTTTGCCGAGCGCGCCCTCGAGGAGCATCTCAATCAACTTGTGCGGCGTGGCCATCTCGACATTCGATTGAACACCCACTTTGCGGTATTGGGCAGCACCGGTAAGCGCACTATGTGGCATCGAGTTCATTCATTTACCCCGTGTTAGGTTCACTGATGTGGCTGGGCCGCGCGCGGTCGCACAATCCAGTGAAAGTTCTTAGCGGCCGGCGCGGGCAAAGCTGTTGCTCAATCATCGCGCCTGAAGGCGTTCCTGCACGAAGCGCACTAGCATGCAATTGGCGCGAAGCTTGCACTGCCCTCGAACAACGGCGTATCCGCGTCAAGAATCCGCGAGGAGCGGTCTCACACACGATGAACTACAGCGAGAAACGGGTACTCGTGACCGGTGGCACGGGCTCTTTCGGCAATTTCGTGGTCCGGCGGCTGCTGAATGCGGGAGTAAAAGAAGTCCGCGTGCTCTCGCGCGACGAAAAAAAGCAATACGACATGCGCGTGTTCTATCAGGGGCGCGCGGATCTCTCACTGGTGATCGGCGATATCCGTGACCGCCAGGTGGTGGATGAAGCGATGCACGGCATCGACATCGTCTTCCATGCCGCAGCATTGAAACAGGTGCCGGCCTGCGAACATCATCCGCACGAGGCGATCAAGACCAATGTGCTTGGCGCGGAGAATCTGGTCGATGCCGCCATCCGTCATGGCGTGGAATGCTTCGTGATGATCAGCACCGATAAAGCCGTCAAGCCGGTGAATGTGATGGGCATGACCAAGGCGCTGCAGGAACGGCTGGTCTTACGCGGGAATCTGTCGCGCGCGAATCGTGGCACCAAACTGTGTTGTGTGCGCTATGGCAATGTGCTGCGTTCCCGCGGCTCAGTGGTGCCCTTCTTCCGGCGTCAACTGGCGCTCGGACAAACGATGACCATCACGGACGAGCGCATGACGCGCTTTCTGCTGACTTTGAATGAGGCGATTGATCTCGTGCTGTACGCGGCAGAGAACACGCAAGGGGGGGAAGTGTTCGTGCGCAAGGCACAAGCGGCGAAAGTCACCGATATTGCGTGCGTGCTGGCCGCCGAGGCCGGCCAGGCTTGCGATTACAAGGTGATCGGCATCCTGCCGGGCGAGAAGCTGCATGAAATTCTGGTCTCCGAGGAAGAACTGGTGCGGGTGCGTGACTGCGGCGAGTATTACAAGGTCGAGCCGTGGTGGTCCAAGGCGCGGCATATCGAATTGGAACGCGAGTTTGATTCTGCCAAGCATGTGACCGACATGCCCGAGATCAAGCGCATGATCGCGCTGGCCGACCACGAATTTGAAATTCTCGAGATGACTGATGGCGAGTTCGCGAAGTTCTGATCAGCCCCAGATTCCGCTCTTCAAGGTGTTCATGGCGCCGCGTGAGGCGCTCTTGCCGCGCCTGGAAGCGGTGCTCTACAGCGGCGAAATCAGCGAAGGGCCGCCGGTCGCGGAATTCGAAAAGAGTTTCGGCCGCTTCGTCGGCGCACCCCATTGTCTAGCCTTCTACTCCGGCACCGCTGCGTTGCATACCGCGCTGCTGCTCGCCGGGGTCACCGCCGGTGATGAGGTCATCTCCACCGCAATGACGGCCGAGCCGACCAATCTCGCGATACTGCACGCGGGCGGAATCCCGGTGTGGGCAGATGTCGATCCCTGCAACGGGAACTTAACAGCAGCCACCATCGAGGCACGCATCACCGCGCGCACACGCGCCATACTGGTGGTGCATTACGGCGGTATTCCCGCTGGGATCACGGCGATCAACGCAGTGGCCGCGCGCCATGGCCTGCCGGTAATCGAGGATGCCGCGCATGCGCTGGGCGCCCGCTACGCGGGCCGCGTGCTGGGCTCGCATTCCGACTTCGTGATGTTTTCGCTGCAAGCGATCAAGCACATGACGACCGTCGATGGCGGCATGTTGAGCTGTCGCGATCCGGACCTGCTGGCGCGCGGGAGGCGTTTACGCTGGTTCGGCATTGATCGCACGCTCGCGCGCACCGAAGTGGATGTGACGGAAGTCGGCTACAAATATCACATGAACAATGTCACGGCGACGCTTGGCCAGGTGCAGCTCAACTACATCGCGCCACTGCTCGCGCGCCATATCGAGAATGGCCGTTACTTTGATCGCGCGCTGGTCAATGTTGCGGGGCTCGAAGGGTGTCGCTGGGATGCTGAGGCTGAACCTTCCTATTGGTTCTACACCGTACTGACCGACCATCCCGCGGCACTGGCGTCGCTGCTGGCCGCACACGGCATCGCGAGTTCCAAGGCCCATCGCCGTAACGATCAGCATTCGGTATTCCACGCCAGTCGTCGTGAGTTGCCGGGGCTCGATCGCTTCTATGCGCGCATGCTGCACATTCCCTGTGGGTGGTGGGTTGATGATGCAGCGCGCGAGAGAATTGTCGACGTGATCAAGCGTGGTGGGTGAGCTGCCCATTCCGTTGTTCCGCGCGGCGCCGGTCACGCGCGCACACGCTAAGCTAACTGAGCTACTGGCCAGTGGTCAGTTGGCGAGCGGCGCCGAGGTGGTCGAATTTGAGCAGGCGCTTGGTCGCTACTTGGGAACCCCTCACGTACTCGCCACTAACGACCGCTCCGGTGCGTTGACCCTGGCCTTACGTGCGGCCGAGGTTGGGTCCGGCGATGAGGTGCTGCTCTCGCCACTGGTATGCCTCGCGACCAGCATGCCGCTCGCGGCGTTGCAGGCCCGGCCAATGTGGTGCGATGTAGATCCGATGACTGGCATGCTCAGTGCCGAAACGCTCGCGGCTCGCGTGACTGCGCGCACCAAGGCCATTGTGACTTATCACTGGGGCGGCGACCTTGGCCCACTGGCCGAGTTGCGCGCCTTCGCTGACGCACACGGCCTGGTGTTGATTGAGGATGCCGCAGCGGCCTTCGGCGGCGAGTATCGCGGGTGCGCGCTTGGCAGCACGCCGAGCGATTACACCGTGCTCTCGTTCTATGCGGTGAATCAGCTGTCGCTCGGCGAAGGCGGGGCGCTGCTGTGCCGCGATGCGCCCGCGCTTGAAGCGCTGCGGCCGCTGCGCCGTTACGGCATTCAGCAAGGCACCTTTCGGCTGCCGAATGGGGACCTCAATCCCGCCAGCGATATCCCGGACAGTGGCTATAACTTTGCGTTAAGCAATCTGCACGCGGCCCTTGGCCTCACCCAGTTCACGGAGTTGCCGGCGCGCATCGCGCGTTATCGCGCCAATGGACGCTTCTTCGACGAGGCCCTGCAGGGCATCCCCGGCGTCACGTTGCTTGCGCGGCTGCCAGACGCCGTGTCGGGTTACTGGGTGTATGCACTGCGTGCCACGCGACGCCCCGCACTCCTCACCAAGCTACACGCACAGGGCATCGGCGCCCAGCGTCTTCACCTTCGCAACGATCACTACACCTGTTTTGCAGCTGCCTCGCTACCGCTGCCCGGCGTTGATTGCTTCGACGCTGAGAATCTCTGCCTGCCGTGTGGCTGGTGGGTGGATGACGCGGCGAGGACTCGAATCGTGGACTGCCTGCGCGCAGGTTGGTGATGGCTAACACCTTGAGCGCCTGCACCGTCGCAGAACTCCCCGAGGTGCTCGCGGCGCTCGATGCGGAGTTTGTGACCACCCGCGGCCGAGCGCTATCGCTCGCTGTGCGCTACCCGCACCTGTTCGCCGCTGACCAACTTGCGCATCTGTATTTGTGGCGGAAACGGAATTCCCTGCTGGCCTGCGCAATTGCGCGACCGTTTACCTGGGTAACCGCTGAACGCAGCTGGCGCTGCGCGATGCTCGGCATGGTGTATACCGCACCGACCGCGCGTGGCCAGGGACATGCATCACGCCTGCTTGCTGCTGTCCTCGAATTGCTGCGAGAAAGCGAGATTGATGCGGCGGTCTTGTGGAGCGGCATGACTGGGTTCTACGAGCAACGCGGCTGGCAACGCGCAGATGACGGCCGCTTCGGCAGCTTAGCCCTTACTGCGCAGGCGCCCGCTGCCGGCGAACCAACAGTGCCGAGGTCGCCGCTGTTGACTGCCCCGCTCATCGCGACCGCAGAAAAAATCCGTCGTTCAAACAGCGTCCCGCCGATCGCACGTTCGCCCCTCGCTTGGCAATGTCTGCCACTGCCCGTCGAGCGCGTCTGGATCGAATTGAGCGGCGACGCCTATGCGCTCTGTGGTCAGGCCGGATCGCACACCTACCTTTACGAAATGCACGGACAGCCAGCCAATTTTTCTGCGCTATGGCAGCACTGCTGCCGTTATGGTTCGCATATACATATCAACTCACCTGCCGAGTCGCCTAGCTATCGATGGCTGGTTCAGCACACCGAGGTCACGTGGCAACCGCAGCGGCTCACCTTCTGGCAGTTATTCTCTCCACCCAGCCAGCGACTCAGCTTCAACCCCTGGCACATTCCTTACTTCGATCGCATTTAGGGCACCTCTATAAATTCGATCAAGGCGATGATGGCAAGGCGAAAGGACGCGAAAAAGCGGAGCTCACATAGCGTAAATGCGCATTTTGAGCTCGGTTGCAACGCCGCCAGCGCGCCTTCAGCGAAT
>CAMATU010000093.1 GCA_945861225.1 Klebsiella pneumoniae | reverse complement strand
CAGCATGCATATGCTTCCCGATGGGGCTGGTTATGCGGTCGGTCAGGAAGGGTTAGTCATGAAGACTGCCGACATGGGCAACACCTGGACCGCGATCGACGCTAAATCAAACGCCAATTTGTTCGGCGTGTGGTGCTCCAAGCAGGGCGAAGTGGTCATCACCGGCCAGCGCGCACTGCTTCGTAGCAGCGATTTTGGCGCAAACTGGACCGCCTCAACGGACCTGGAAGTCGTACGTAACTGGTTCGTGCCAATTGCCGCCGGCGAAGCCACGATGGAGGCACCAGGCGGCCAAATGGTCTCGCAGGTGATCTACATTGGTGGTCACCGGGGACGCATCTCGCGACTGTTGCAGTAAAAGCACTGCAGCAATGCCCTTGTGGGGAAATAAATCACAAGATCTTTTGCTAGGAGGCTTCCTAGTGGTTGAAACTGGCAATCTAATCAGCTAACTTGTGACCTAGTTGCCACGAAAAGGGGGTGAAACTGAGCCCCCGCGCCGAAACGTGTTCAGCACGTGGCATTAAAGCAACAAAGAGACTGGCCGCTAAGAGGCTAGTCCGTGGGGATAGACGAGTTCAAGGGCATTCACCTGGAACCCGTTTTCGAATACTGAGGCCGTCAGTCATCTTTAGAAGAGGAGAATGGGAGTGGCTAAAAAGCAAACCATGCGTATTCTGATTGCTGGAGGATTGCTCGCAAGTGCGATCGTCCCAGGCACGGCATCCGCTATCGATTGGAATATCACTGGCTTCGTTCGCCAGGAAATCGCGATCTCGGTCACCGATACGGGTTCGATCGTGAACAAGTACGACAATACCGACAATAACAACAACCGGATTATTCCGGGGTTTGCAGGCCTGGGCGGTGCGAACGGCATCACACCAGTTGACCTTAATACCATCTCTTCGGGAGCCTTTAGCTATGAAGCTAACGGCGGCGCAGGCTTTGGCGGCTGCGGTCCGGTCGGGGGTGCAGTAGGCACCAATCGCTGCGATCTAAATGCGGATGGCATTAATGACCTCGCCGGCGACTTGTCGGGCGATGTCCCGGTCAACATGTTCAATACGCGCGCCGAATTGGAAATCCAGGCGAAATTAAACGAAACCGTCGCGGCATACATGCGCGTTCGCGCCTACTTCGACGGCTCGGATCTTTTTGCGGACGACAACGTACGCATGGAAAAGAGCTTCCTGACGGATTCTGGCTTCGGTGACAATCGCGGCAACCTGCTCGAAGTGCAGAACAACGATGCGATGATCGACATCCCGTCCTTGTATGCGGACATCAACTTCGGCTCCGCCTGGTTCCGTATCGGCCAGCAGCAGATTGCGTGGGGTGAAGCGCTGTTCTTCCGCGTGTTTGACATCGCCAACGGCCTCGACGTGCGTCGCCATCTGTTCTTCGATGTGGGCGCGGAAGAGTACGCAGACGAACGTGTGGCCTCGCCCGGTGTGCGCGGCAGCTATACCTTCTCGAACGGCTGGGAAGTGGATGCCTTCGTGCAGATGTTCAGCCCCACGATTTATCCGAACACCAACACGCCTTATAACGTGATTCTGGACGGATTCACGGTCGGCAACTCGAAGTTCGGCAAGGGCTTCGATGACGCCGAGAACACCTTGAATGTCGGTGCTCGCGTAATCATGCCGGACCTCTTCATGAAAGACCTCACGGTCTCGCTGATGGCCGCCAACCGGCGCAACCCGGACGGCGTGTTCAGGTGGGACGAAGGCGGCGGTCGGGTTAATAACATGAATGCGGCAGAGGGCCTCGGTGGCGCCAATCCGTTCTGTAACGGAACTAGCCTCATCGGAGGCTCCACGACCCCCGCGACTCCCGGTGGCAACATAATTAATCGCTTTGGCGAAAACACCGGAAACCCTGGCGATCAGGCCACCAGTTGCGGTCACTCATTTGAACTAGACGGTACTGGCACCAACAGCTATCAGGACTGGTGGCGCCAAGCTGCCCATGCGCGCTTCGATCCAGTCCAAGCTGCCGCAACTTCTATTGCTGAATTGTCCGGCTCAGATCAGCTTGCGATTCCAAACGGCATTGGTCTGATGGCCGACGGTAAGTTCGATTTCGTGAGCAACGCGGAACTGAACACCGCCGAGGTATCCGCCGCTGGCCAAGTCAACGATCTTTCGCAGGGTGGTGTAATGTTCATTTCACCATCGGAAATGGCTGCGGTCACCGCCTGTACACGTGCAGGCAACTGCACGCGAAACTCCGGAATTAACCGCAAGCTCCGCGGAATGAAAGTGGTGGAGGGCTTCTTCACGGGCTTTGGCCCGCTGCGCGGACATATCTCACGTGAATACAAGCGCGAGAATATCCTGGGCGCTAGCTTCAACTACATCATCTCAGCGACCCCGGGCACGATGTTCGATCAGCTGATCGTGCGTGGCGAAATGAGCTACACGATCGACAAGGAATTCACCGATATTTCTGCGAGCACGCGCTTCACGCAATCCGATGAAATCCTGGCATCAGTGATCCTGGAACAATACCGGAGTGTGTTCGAAGCCCTTCCGGCAACCTACTTCGTGTTTGAGTGGATGCACCGCACAGACACCGACCTTGGCGGTCGCTTACTGACGGGCTATTCAACGGGTGCTGACCTTCTGAACGAAGACGAAGATGGCAGCCCAGACGGCGTTGGCGCAGCGGACTACCTCGTGTTCGCTTTCCAGCAGCCGTTCCCGAACCTGATCTGGCGCGCAGATTTCGCGATGCTGGCTGACGTTCGCGGTGGCATGTTCCTGCAGCCAGGTGTGCGCTTCAAGCCCAGTGGCGAGTGGCAGTTCGACCTCTACGCGAACATCGCGGCAAACCTCGGCGGAACCAACGACGACATGCTCGAATCCTTCGACAACATGGACGAAGTGTTCGTACGCGCGTCTTACTTCTTCTAAGAAGTTAGACCCCTAGATTAAAAAGGCCGACGCAAGTCGGCCTTTTTTTGCCCGTCCTGCGTAGAGGACAGCAGCCATAAGCTGACCATAGGCACTGGCGCTAGATTCAATAGACTCCATGACAGCCGTTTCTAATCCAGTATCTAGGAACACTCAGGACCCCACCAAACGCTTGCCGAATTGACACCGAAGGGTGCGGTGGACTAGCCTCGTTCCCAGAACTTGGGAACAACGCATGTCGAAGGTAGATCTGGCCAAAGAGCAAATCGCGTACCTAAAGCTCTGGCTTGGCATCATGGTCGCCGTGGGCATCAGCCTCACCGGTTGGCTGCTCTCGAATTTCCAGTCAGCTCATTGGTTTCTTGTGCTGACTGATATTGGCGCGTTGGTCGCTATTGGTTTCGGTGGCTACGCGATTCACAAGCGCATAGAGATCAAGATCGCACATCTTGAGGAGCTATAAAGATGACTGTCCTTGTCGCCCTTGTTCTAATCGGTGGTGTCGGTCTTTTGACTTACCTCGCGCTTGACGCTGTGAGGCAAGCGAAGTAGCGCCGAGCGGTAACAAGGGACAGACCACGATTTCCTGCTTCCGACAAAGAATCGGTCTAATGGTAGTCCTCCTCGCGTTGGTGCCGTACCGCGAGAACGTTGACCGCGAGGCCAGACCTGATCTCGAATAGCGCTACGTAGCCAGCTGCCCCGAAAGGGAAGATTAGCTCCCGCAGAAAATGAACTCGATGGTGAGGACATCCAGGCTTCTTCAAAAAAGTCGTATTGCGGGGAGTGGCGGTGCCGGCGCTTTGGTTAGGTGATTATTGGCGGCGGTTAGTCGGTCCGAATTTCGTGCCCCGTCCCGACGAGACCATTTGATACAAGTCGGCTTTTTTTTGCGCTGCAGTCTCATAGATTCATAGGGCGGAAAAGCGCAGCGCCTTCCGCCGTCTCGAATGCATCAATTGCCTGCCGCAGCTTAGCGCGTGTCTGACACGCGCCGCGCAGCCGGGACAGGCAGGTGTCTAGCGCCCCGTTCGGACAGTCAGGTTAGATTCAATAAATTCCACGACGTCCAAGCACCTGCTGGTATCCAGACCGGAAGGTCGGACATCGCGAGCTGCCGCACTTATGCCAAGACGAAACGCGGTGCTAGTGCGTGTATAGAAATCACAGGAGTACACACGGTGCGCACCAATATCGTAATCGACGACAAATTGATGAGTGAGACTTTGCAGGCAACCGGGCTACGAACGATGCGCGAGGCAGTGGAGCTGGGGTTACGCACACTGCTCCGGCTACGCAAACAGGCCGAGGTAAGAAAATATCGGGGCAAGCTCCAGTGGCAGGGTGATCTGGACGCTATGCGACGAGACAAGTGATCCTCGTCGATTCGAGCGTTTGGATCGACTATTTCCGAGGCAACATCACCGCCCAAGTGGAAAAATTGGACAGCCTGCTTGGCGAAGAGCCCGTGCTTGTAGGTGGCCTTATACTCACTGAGGTGTTGCAGGGATTTTCATCAACACGTGAATTCAACACGGCGCAAAAACTTCTGACGTCCTTTGAGATCCTGTTGCTCGGTGGTGCGGAGGTGGCCATTCAGGCTGCCAAGCATTATCCGACGTTGCGAGCACTGGGGATAACGGCCCGTAAAACAATCGATACCCTCATCGCGACGCGCTGTGTGATGGACGGTTACACGCTGCTGCACAGCGACCGGGACTTCGATGTGTTTGAGATTCACCTGGGTCTTCGCTGCCTACGATAGTAGGCCGCATAGGGCGGAAAAGCCCAGCGCCTTCCGCCATTCCGAAGGCATCAATCGCATGCCACGGCCTGATCCCATAGCGGCGGAAGGCGCTGCGCTTTTCCGCCCTATTCATCACTATTCACTACGAGCTGCCCACACGATTTCAAGCGGCCGCATGAGTTGATTGTTGCCGGCGATTATCCGGCGCCAGAAGTTAGCGACAAATCGGTCTTTTTTTTTGCACTGCAGCCTAAGTACACTGCAGGCACGTCCGGAATAATCCTAATCGAGAGTCCCAGTTAAGAAACCGCTTCGCCCGTGCCTGAGTCTTTTGTGTCCCTCCGGATACCTACCGACCGCCGCCAGTGCTGAACCCCTCAACGAGAATAAACCCTATGGAAATTCATAATCTAGGCGATTTGCTGCGCTTCACCTGGGGGTCGGCCAAGACCCTGGTCGATCTCGGCGGCTCTGTGGTCGGTGTGCAGTTGGTGATTTCGATCATCGGGCTCGCGATGGTGTTTTATAAAATTTTGCAATTCACGACGGTAACCGATTCCAGGTTCACCGCCGTGAAGAATGCAATTGATCGGTGGGGTGCCGGTGAACGTGAGCAGGCCACGAAAGCGCTGGATAAATCCTGGCTGAAGCTCGCGAAGGATGTGAAGTTTGGCCTTGAGCGCCTGGCGAGCACTGATCGTGAAATTCTCCGCGATGAGCTGGCCCGCCGCGGCATGCAATTCCTGCGACCGTACGGCAAGCTTCTGCGCACGCTGGAAATTGTGTACTACCTATCACCCGTGCTTGGCTTGCTGGGCACCGTGCTCGGCATGATCGACGCGTTCCGCCATCTCGCCGCAGTCGCGGGCTCAGAAAAAGGCTCCAGCGCGCTTGCCAGCGGGATCTGGCAGGCCCTGGTGTGTACCGCCGTTGGTCTCGTCATCGCGATTATCTTTACCACTTTGCACGCGATGTTACAGACGCGCTTGGAGCGCGTGTCGGAAGAAGTTTCCGATGTGCTCACGCGCGTGCTCACGGTGGATGTAACGCGTGGCTGACGTCGGCCGCATATCGCTCTCGCTGGGGCGGGGGCGTAAGCATCCCATCAAGATCACCTTTGTGCCCTTGGTGGATTGCTTCATCATTTTATTAATCTTCTTCATGTTGCAGAGTAGCTTCATCGTGCCGCATGGCATTGATCTCAACAGCTCCAAGAAAGAGGAGAACAAACCGGTTGGGGTGACCACCGCAGAGTCCACCCTCGTCTACATTGAACTCCACAAGAACGGCGATGTGTGGCTGGACGGGGAGAAGATTACGATCAGTCAGCTCGGGCAGCAGTTGCCGCTGGTGCGCGGTGCTGGCAAGCCAGTCGTGATCGGCAGTGACCCAGGGGTGCGCTTGCAGCGCGCAGTCGATGTAATTGATGTGCTGAATACCCGCGGGTATTACAAGGTCTCGCTGCGCGAAGCGCAGCAGTTCAAGTAGCGCGGGAGCTTACTGTGTTAGACGCTAACCGTTCTACGATGAGTCTTGCCGGCAAGAACAGTGCTAATGATGCGCGCGAGCGGCGCTGGGAAAGCACATTCTTTCTGCTGAATGTGATTTTTCTGTTGATTCTCTTTTTCATCGTCGCTGCGAATTTTGATGTGCAACTGCAGATTGTGCCGCCGAAGTCGCAGGCCGCGAATTCGCTGTCGCCGGATGCGCTGCAGCTCACGGTGAACGCGAAGGGGGATATCTATTTGAATGGCGAAATCCTCGCGCGCCGGGATCTCAAAGCCAGCATCAAAGCGCTCGGTAAGGGCCGTGAACTCAAGCTTGCGGCGGATGCCAATCTCGAAGCCGTTCAAGTTGCGCAGATCATTCAGGAGGTCTCCGAAGCCGGGGTGGTGAAGCTGGCCATTGTGACCTTGGCCCGGACAGCGGACGAGCAGGTCGGCGAGTAGGGTATGTCCGGTACTCCGCGCTTCGTGTTGTGGCTGTGCCTGCTGTTAATTTCAATTTTAATTCATGGCTTGTCGGCGTCGAAGGTTGGCAAGGAAATCCAGCAGGCCGACGCGGCTCTCGCCCTGCAACAGCTCGCCCAGTCCAGCGCCAAGCAGGTGGTAATCGAGATCCCACCACAGCCACCCAAGCCTGAGACCCCCGCAGAGGAGGCGGCCAAGCTTGATGAACCATTGGATTTCGAGGAGGAATTTGAGCTTGAACCGCCCGAGGTATTGATTGCGCCGCAGGCTGTCGCGCCGCCACCGCCGGATGTGGCCCTGTCCTTGAAGGCCCAGGCGGGCGGGGCGGGTGATGAAACCAATCCCGTGCAGATTGCGGTCGCGTCACCTAATGTTTCGGGTCTAATCAAGCGCGCCAATATCCCGACCGTCGGCATTCTCGGCCCGGCGACCACCGGCGGCACTGGCGGCGGGAGTGGTGGCGGAATCGCCGGCTTCGGCGTGGGAATCGGCAACGCGCTGGGCGGTTCGTCGAATCAATTCGCGGCCTATATTGCGGGCATGCGTGAATCCGGCCTTGATGTGGTGTTTGTGGTGGATGCCACCGGCACCATGGGCTGGGTGATCGACGAAGTAAAAGATCGCATGCGGGACATCGTGTCGGTGATTCGCTCGCTGGTCCCCATCGCGCGTTTCGGCATTGTGGCGTATCGCGATAAGGACGGTTCGGACTGGGTCACTCAGGATCAGCCGCTGACCTACAGCACCTTGAAGATTCAGGCCTTCATCAACAGCTTGCGGGCCGAGGGCGGTGGGGATATTTACGAAGCCGTGCAGGAAGGCATCGAGACCGGTATCGATGGCTCGGATTGGCGGATTGGTGCGCGCCGCATCATCATCCTGATTGGCGACTATCCACCTGCCGATAACAAACTGGATTCTATCGTCAAGGTAGTCCGCCGTTTCAGCAGTGCAGGCGGCGTGATTTCGACCCTCGATGTGAGTGACCAATCGAATCCCGCGGTGGTGGAAGCGAAGGTCGGACGCAAAGTAGATCGCGCCATGTATCGTAACGATTCGATGCTGAATTTCCGCATTATTGCGGATGCGGGCGGCGGCGATTCGGCGACTCTCGAAGGCGAAGTGAGCATCACGCGACGCCTGATCACCCTGATCATGGGTGATCAGTTCGCTAAAGAGATGAGCGCGCTGCTGGAACTCATTTGACGTGAAATTTTTCACCAAAACACTCGCTACCCGTGGCGACAAGCCCAGCGCCACCAATATAGCCAGCAATATAGGTCGGATAAGCGGTAGCGTAATCCGACGTTATGCCGCCAAGAAGATGTCGGATTACGCTGCGCTCATCCGACCTATGGTGCTACTCGCGTTGCTCGGTGTGAGTGTGAGCCCAGCCCGCGCTGCAGACGACCCCCTCGCCACCGCCCAAACCATGCTCGCACGCCTGAGTGTAGACGCACCAACCAGCGAATTCGTGCAGGTGGCGCGCGAGTTTGGCAATGTCGTGGATGCAGTTCGTCAAGGCGAAGCCGCCGATGTGCTGCTGCTGGAACTGCGCAAGAACGCCGAGCAAATGCGCGAACGAACTCACCAACGTCTGCGCAACGCCGAGGCCGAGGCGGGGGACGATGAAGGCGCGCTCGAGCAAATCTATGAGTCCTCGACCTGGGATGATCTCAGCTTTGCGTTATCCGCGTTTCCCTATTGGCGCTCGTGGATAGATCTGACGTTGGCGGAGCGGCCGACGCAAAAGGCCAGACGGGACAAACTTCTGTGGCAGGCCAAGCGTGGTTTTCGCGCTGCCTCCATGCAGATCTTTCAACCGAATCTGGTCTACGGCGGTTGGCTAGGCATGGGCTATATCGCCAAAGCGAATGGGGAGACCTCGCGCGCCACGCAAATCTTCGAAGCGCTGAAAAAAGCGCTCGCGGCAGATCCCGCGCACCCGGTATACAAAATGGTGCAGGCGGAGATGAGCCTCATGCGCGGCGAGACGCCGCCCGCGAGCGCCATGGTGCAGGGTCCCAGCGCGGAAGACACCGCGACAGCGAATTTGCACGCAGAAGCCATGCAGCTGCTGAAACAGCATCGGCAGAACACAACTCCGCGCGAGACAGGCGTCGGTGCGCGCCAGGCGGCGGAGCGCCTGCGCCAGATTATCGATAGTGGACACATGACCCAGGCGATCCTGACCGACGCGCTGTCCTATCAGGTGGAACTCGCGCGCGAAGGCATGAGTACGTACACCGATTTGCTGCTGGCCGAGTTTAATTTCAATAATCAGCAATGGGTAACCGCGATCCAGAAATACCGCGTGTTCTTCCAGAATCAACCGCGTGATCGCGGCATGAACTTTGATCGCTTCCGTTATCGCTATGCTGTGGCCTTATTGAAAAGTGATGTCAACGAAGACGCTGCACGCGAAGCAGAGAAGTTATTGCGCGCTGGCGTTGAGCCGGCAGTGCAGCAGGCGGCGACCAAGCTCGCCTATATCGCACGCGCCCGCAATGCCGAAGTGCAGACCAACAACGCCAGCCGGAGCGCACTCACCACCGCCGCCAAACGTTTCGTTGCGCAGAGTCCGAGCGACGCCGATGCCGATGGCGCGCGGTTGATTCTGGCGCAGCAGAGCGGTGATTCGGGTGCCGCGTTGCGCTATTTGAATAGTGTGAAAGGGAGCGGGAAGTTTGCCGGTGGTACGCAGAGCACGCGTTTCTATGTCATTGCCAAGCAGTTCGCCGAGGCCGCACAGACGGGCAGCGGCCTAGACACCCTCGCGCGGCAGGCGATGTCCGCCTGGGAGGATTTATCCGCTGAGGAGAAAAAGCCCGCGCAGAACCAGGCCTTCTTCTTTCAATTGCTGGCAGTGACTGATCCAAATCCCGAAGGCCTGCTCAAGCGCCTGGAAGTCGCCGAACAAAAAACCGCCACCGCGGGAATTTCGATCAAGCGCGCGTATTTCTGGAGTCGCTTGAAAATATATGAGCGGATGGGACAACCCGGACGCTTGTTAGCGGATATCCAGGCGCGCGGCGACACCCCGGCACAGAGCTGGCAGTTGGAACAGATCTATCCGTTTTACCGCAAGCTGCAGGACGTGAGTCTGAGGCTGAAGGTGGTTGACGCGCTTGAGCCGCAGCTTAAAAAGCAACCCGAAATGGAACGCCGCTTCCGCCTGCAGAAGATTGAGGATTTGCTGGCCGCAGGAAAGGGTGAAGACGCCTATAAGTCCGCCCAATTGCTGATCAAAGACTATCCCCGCGCCGGGGATGCGTACCGCATGCTGGCGCGTGCCGCGCACCACACCAAGCGTCTGATTGAAGCCGATAATGCCTGGCGCATCATCACCGAGAAAGTGCCACCGAAGCAGGAAGTCTGGTGGGAAGGTATGTTGAGCCGGATCGACATTCGCGCGAGCTCCACGCGCCCCGCAGCGGCCTGCGAATTGGTCGCCACTGTTAACCTGCGCTTGCCGGCACCCAATGCGGATTACACCGCGCGTTTCGCGGCACTACGGAAGCGGGTGACGTGCCCTGGTGGCTAGGGGGCGTCGTCGTTGTCGAAGCATGCTGGCGTTATAGTTATAGGGCGGAAAAGCGCAGCGCCTTCCGCCGTAGGCTGAGATCAGATTCCGTCATCCCGGGCGAAGACCCGGGATCCATGGACGCTGATGGCGCGGATGGATCCCGGATAAGCGCTGCGCGCTTTCCGGGATGACGGGATCTGTAGCAGGTGATCTCGTTCAACGGAAGGCGCTGCGCTTTTCCGCCCTATTCGTTTATTTTGACCTTAGACCGCAGAGGAACCCACGGTGAGAGTAATCGACTATTTCGACAAGGCCGTGTTGCAAACGCCCGATCGCGTGGCTGTGATGGGCGGCGACCAGACTTTCACGTATCGCGAATTGCAGGCCTATTCCTTGCAAATTGCCTGCGGCATCGTGCAGCGGGGTTTAAGCGAGGCCGGTAGAGTCGCGGTGTATTCGCCGAACGATGTGCAGGCCTTCGCCTGTGTGCTCGCGAGTTTTCGCGCCAATGCCACGTGGGTTCCGATCAATGCGCGCAATGCGCTGGACACGAATATTGATTTCATGAACCTCACCGAGTGCGAATGGCTGTTCTATCACAGCAGCTTTACGCGCAACGTCGAGGAGATACGGGCGAAGGTGCCGACCTTGCAGTACCTGGTCTGCATCGATGGCCTTGCAGACGACGCGGACTCGCTGCAGGTCTTCATCGATAACACCACCTTGCGCGAGATAGCTGACCTGCCGTATGACACGCACCGCATGGCCACCATCCTGGGCTCGGGCGGCACCACCGGTCGTTCCAAAGGCATCCTGTGGGAGAACTTGACGTGGTCCACTTTAATCGCAGAAACCGGTATCACCATGCCGGCCGGTGCCAGCCCGCCGGTTCATCTGTGCGTCGCACCGATGACGCATGCAGCGGGCATCCTCACTTTCATGCTCACCCCGCAAAGTCCGACCAATGTGATCCTCGATAAGATTGAACCGCTGGAGATCATGGCGGCGATCGAGCGCTATCAGGTTACGCATCTGTTCCTCCCGCCCACGGTGCTCTACGCGATGCTCGGCCATCCGCGCGTACGCGAATTCAATTATTCCTCACTGACCCATTTCCTGATCGCTGCCTCACCGGTGGCGCCTGCCAAGCTCGCCGAGGCAGTGGAGGTCTTCGGACCGTGCATGTGTCAGTGCTACGGCCAGGTCGAGGTACCCATGTTGGTGACGTATCTGCCGCCCGCAGAACTCGCGGCGGCCGCGCGTGATCCCAATTTGCAGCACCGTCTTAAGAGCTGCGGCAAGCCGTGCGCGCTAAGTCTGATGGCAATCATGGATGAAGACGGTCAGCTGTTGCCGCGCGGTGCGCGTGGTGAAGTGGTGGTGCGTGGCGATCTCGTCGCGCCGTGCTACTACCATAATCCAGAAGGTACGGCGGAGGCACATCACGGTGGCTGGCACCACACGGGGGATGTCGCGTTGTGGGACGAAGACGGTTATGTCTACATTGTTGATCGTAAGAAAGACATGATTATCACCGGCGGCTTTAACGTGTTCTCAGCGGAAGTCGAGGCCGCAATTAATGCGCATCCGGCAGTCGAGAACTGCGCCGTCATCGGCGTCCCGGACCCGAAGTGGGGCGAGGCTGTGACTGCCATCGTGCTGCTGCGGCCAAATAAGCTGGCGACCGAAGCCGAGATCGTGGATTTCGCGAAGCAGCGGCTGGGCAGTGTGAAAGCGCCCAAGCATGTCGAATTCTGGCCGGATTTACCGCGCTCACCGGTGGGCAAAGTATTGAAGACGGAAATCCGCAAGAAATTCTGGGCCGATACCGAACGTGCGGTGAATTAGTGCGCCTTCGGCGCAGCACGCCTTTCAATGGCTAAAATTCCCGTTGGCATCCTGACCGGATTTCTCGGCAGTGGTAAAACCACGGTGTTATCGCGCTTGCTGCCGCGCCCTGAGTTCGCCAACACGGTGGTAATCATCAACGAGTTCGGCGAGATCAGCATCGATCATTTGATCGTTGCAAGTCTCAGTGAATCGATCGTCGAACTGCGCAATGGCTGCCTGTGCTGCACGGTGCGCGGTGATCTCGTGATGACCTTGCGCGATCTGCATCGTCAACGGCAGACGGGTGAGATAAAAGCCTTCGATCGCGTGCTGATTGAAACAAGCGGGGTCGCGGATCCCGTGCCCTTGCTGCATACCTTGATGACCAATCCCCCGCTGCAAAAAGGTTATGCGATCGATACTGTGGTGACAGTAGTGGATGCGCTCAATGTTGCGGCGACTTTGGCAGCCGAGCACACAGCAGCAGATCAGGTAGCATTGGCCGATCTCATCGTCATCAGTAAATTGGACCTGGCCACCGCAGAGCAGCAGTTGGCGACCGAAAAACTGGTGATCGCCCTCAATTCACAGGCGCCACGAATTTCGTCGGCGATGCTGGATGCTGCCCCGCAACAACTGTTCGGATCGGAGCGCTTTAATCCTACTGTGCGCCAGGACATGGTGTCCGCCTGGCTGGCACATCATGCGGAATCCTCGCATGCCCATCACGATCACCTGTACACGCAGTACGTGATTCAGCACGCTGGACCGATCAGCCTCGCCGGTCTCACGATTTTCTTGAACCAGGCAGTGAACACGCAGCGCGCGCAGATCCTGCGCATCAAAGGGATTGCTGGTGCGCGTGAGAAAGGCGGTAAACCGGTGATCGTGCACGCCGTGCAGAACAAGTTTTACCCGCTACAATGGCTGTCAGAATGGCCTGACAAAGACGAGAGCTGCAGGTTGGTCTTCATCGGTCGTGATCTCGACACTCAGCAATTACAGGAACGATTCCAGGCGCTCTGCGTCTAATCGCCACCCAAAGGAGAGTTCAACATGCGAATCCGCAAGTACGACTTCAACTACAGCCGACGTCATTTCATGCAACAAACTGCGCGCGGCGTGCTCGGCGCAGGGGTGTTTGGCAGCGTGTGGGATGCAGTGGCGCAGAACGGCACTTTTGAGAAAGCCTACCCCGACGAACTGCTCTCGATAGAAATGTACACCAAGGGCAAGATGAAGCCGGGCGATATGATCGACGTCAATAATGTCGATCTCGTGCAGGATTTGATCGATCCCATCAAGTACACCCAGATCAAACAAATGGGGCGCAAATTGGAGCTGGTGGAATCAGTCAAAGACATGACCCGCCTGAGTCCAATTGACTATATCCAGGCCACCTTGCGCAACAAGGGCCAGGCGATGCTCGATCCGATCGGCAATGTGTACACCAAGGAAGGCAAGCCGTGGATTGGCGGTAATCCGTTTCCAGAGCCGACCACTGGCGCCGAGTGCTTCATCCCCATCACGTTGTCCTGGGGCCGGCACGACATTTCCTTCTACGCGATCAAGGATTACGAGATCGACGCCCAGGGTGAGCAGACCCATCACTATGAAGTCTGCTGGTGTGAATATGCGTCGGTCGGTCGGGTGAGCATCGATCCGAAGCCCTACCTGCCAGGCTCGGAAGACAAACTGCGTTACCAATCGGTATTCTTTACTTTCCCGAACGATGCCAAGGGCACCTCGTTTCTGAATATCTGGGAATACGATCAGACCAAGTTCCCCGAACTCATGGGCTTCCTGCCTGCCTTCAAGCGGGTGCGGCGCTTCCCTTCGAGTCAGCGTTTTGAACCGTTGATTCCAGGGACCACGTTGTACCTGTCGGATGCCTGGACTGCGGGCGATCCCTATCTCACCTGGGGCAACTATAAAATTATCGGACGCGGGCCGTTCCTATCGGGACTTTCGCAGAACTGGCATAGCGAGCACGAGAATTGGCAGAACACCACGCACGGTGGACCGAATGGCATCACGTTCTGGGATACCAAAGTCGAATTGATTCCAGAAGTGATCGTGGTGGAGGCCGAACCAACGAGCTATCCGCGCGCACCCATTGGGAAGAAACGCGTGTGGTTCGATTCGCGCACGCTGCTGCCAGTCAACATGGTCACTTATGATCGCCGCGGCGAACCGTTCAAATCCTTCGATGGCTGCTATTCACTGTATGAGAATGGCGATAAGCGCGTGGAAGATTACGACGGCAAACAGCCCTACTGGTCCTGGTGCAACGTGCACGCGCACGACGTGCAGAGCAATCGCATGACGCGCCTCGAACAAGTGAAGGAAGTCGGTGGTGGTTACGCGATGCGCGTGAACGACGAAACGATGTTTGATCAGTACTGCACGGAAGCAGCGATTCGACGCCTGGGGACCTGATTGAAATTAATGACCGTCATTTCTGTTGGTTTATGAATAGAAATAATGGATAGGGCGGAAAGGCGCAGCGCCTTCCGCCATTTCGACTGCATCAGCATACGGCGGAAGGCGCTGCGCTTTTCCGCCGTATGACTTAATAGGCGGCGTGCCCGCCCGCTACCCCCCAAGAATCGTCACGGCCACCACGGCTTCTTCCACGCCCACAATCCCGCCGCCGTTCTGCGCGATCCCTACGCGTGCATTGGCGACCTGGCGCGCGCCGGCTTCGCCCCGCAGCTGCGTGATCAATTCATAAATCTGGCCGAGTCCAGTCGCGCCAATGGGATGGCCCTTGGATTCCAGACCGCCGGACGGATTCACCGGCAGCCGGCCACCGATGCTGAATTCGCCGCGCTCGGCAGCAGGTCCACACTCACCAAGTGCACACAGCTGCAGTGCTTCCACTTCGATGATTTCGCCCATCGCCGTCGCGTCGTGGACTTCGGCCAGCGACATATCACGCGGCCCGAGGCCCGCTTGGGCATAAGCCTTGGTCGCGGCGAGGTGCGTTGCGTGGTGTGCGTAATCGTCTGGCGCGCGTTGACTGCCGGTTTGTAAGACCGTTGCGAGTACCCGCTTGGTGCGGCTGTGCGCGGCGTTCAAGCGCTTCAGCCCGGCGGCGCTACACACAATGGCCGCCGCCGCGCCATCGCTGACGGGCGAACACATGGGGATGGTTAGCGGGTAAATGATCGGCTGCGCGGCGAGCACTTCATCCACTGTGAATGGCCGTTGATACTGCGCCAGCGGATTATGCGTGGAGTGCTGGTGATTCTTGGCCGCGACGGCGGCAATTTGTCGCTGGGTGGTGCCGAAGGTTTTCATGTGCAGGCGCGAGAACCCGGCATACACATCCATGAACACGCTGTACGGACGGTCAGAGGTGGTGCCCGGCGGTACCTCTACGCCGTCGCCCATACCGACCAAGGTGTCACGATTGGCGTCCACCGCATGCACATCCCACGCGCCATCAAAGGCACTGAACATGCGCGCCTTGTCGGTGGAATACATTTTCTCCACGCCAATCGCGAGCACGATATCCGCCGCGCCCGCTTTCACGTAATTCACCGCTAAATGAAACGCGGTGCTCGCTGTCGCGCACGCATTCTCCACATTGATCACGGGAATCC
>CAMATU010000092.1 GCA_945861225.1 Klebsiella pneumoniae | reverse complement strand
CTGCCGCCGGCGCCTGCTTGAACTTCGCTACTGGATCATCCCAATTCAACATACTTTCCCTTTGCAATGCTTAGATTCGCGATGCGCAAATTTTGATTAACAGATTTGATTAATAAGCCAACGCTACTGGCAGGCTTCGCATTCGGGATCGAGTAGCGAACAGACCTTAGGGCTGTCCGCAGTCAGCGACGCTTGGTACACCGCATTCAGTTTGCCGTCACTCAAGGTGCTCTTCTCTACATGCGTTGCACCCATCGTGCGCAGGTAGTAGGTCGTCTTCAAACCGCGCACCCAGGCCAGCTTGTAGAGGTTGTCGAGCTTCGTACCATTTGGCTCGGCCAAGTACAGGTTCAAGGATTGCGCTTGGTCCAACCATTTCTGGCGGCGCGAACCTGCTTCGACCAGCCAGCGCGGATCGATTTCGAAGGCTGTGGCATACAGTTCCTTCAGTTCAGGCGGAATGCGATCAATTTGCGCGACGCTACCGTCGTAGTACTTCAAGTCGTTGACCATCACCTCATCCCACAGGCCGCGCTGTTTGAGATCCTGGACCAGGTACATGTTGATGACGGTGAATTCACCCGACAGATTCGATTTCACGAATAAGTTCTGATACGTCGGCTCAATCGACTGCGCGACGCCGCAAATATTTGAAATAGTGGCCGTCGGCGCGATCGCCATACAGTTTGAATTGCGCATCCCGACCTTCTTCACCCGCTGGCGAAGACTGTCCCATTCCAAGGTCGAACTGCGATCAACTTCCAGATAACCGCCGCGACCTTTTTGCAGCAGCTCAAGGGAGTCGTACGGCAGGATGCCGCGGCTCCATAACGAACCTTCGAAGCTGGCATAGGCGCCACGCTCAGCGGCGAGATTGGTGGAAGCCTTGATTGAAAAATAACTCACCGCTTCCATTGAGCGATCTGCGAACTCGATCGCTTCGGGCGCCGCATATGGGATGCGCAATTGATATAAGCAATCCTGAAAGCCCATGATGCCGAGCCCGACCGGGCGGTGGCGCAGATTTGAGGCGCGCGCGGTCGGCACACTGTAGAAGTTGTAATCGATCACGTTATCCAGCATGCGCATCGCGACAGAAATTGTCTGCTCAAGCTTGTGCAGGTCCAAGCCATTCTCGGACACGTGCTGGGCCAGATTCACCGAGCCTAAATTGCACACCGCAATTTCGTGCCCGGGCGAGGTATTGAGCGTGATTTCCGTGCACAGATTTGAGCTATGCACCACGCCGATATGCTGCTGCGGCGAACGCATGTTGGAGGGATCTTTGAAGGTGATCCACGGATGCCCCGTTTCATACAGCATGCCCAGCATGCGCCGCCAGAGATCGACCGCACGAATTTTTTTACTGTTGCGGATTTCGCCGCGCGCCGCCTTTTCCTCGTAGTGCACGTAGCGCCGCTCGAACTCCACGCCGTACAAATCGTGAATGTCTGGTACATCGTCCGGCGAGAACAAGGTCCACTCGGCGTCTTCGCAGACGCGCCGCATGAACAGATCGGGAATCCAGTTAGCGGTGTTCATGTCGTGCGTGCGGCGCCGATCGTCACCAGTGTTCTTGCGCAGATCGACGAATTCTTCGATGTCCATATGCCAGGTTTCAAGATAAGCGCAGACCGCGCCCTTGCGCTTGCCACCTTGATTCACGGCGACTGCAGTGTCGTTGGCGACTTTCAGAAAGGGCACCACGCCTTGCGATTTGCCGTTGGTCCCTTTGATGTGCGCACCCATGCCGCGCACCGAGGTCCAATCGTTGCCGAGGCCACCCGCAAATTTGGACAGCAGTGCGTTGTCCTTGATGGCGCCGAAAATCCCGTCGAGATCGTCGGGCACGGAAGTCAGATAGCACGAGGACAACTGCGGGCGGAGTGTGCCGGAGTTGAACAAGGTCGGTGTGCTGCTCATGAAATCGAAGGTGGAGAGCAGATCATAGAACTTGATCGCCCATTCCTCCGGTTCGATTTCATTGATCGCCAAGCCCATTGCCACGCGCATGAAGAACACCTGCGGGAGCTCGAAGCGGGTGTCGTCGTACTGCAGGAAGTAACGATCATAGAGGGTCTGCAAGCCAAGATAAGTAAATTTGAAATCCCGCTCGGCCTTAATGGCATGGCCGAGACGCTTGAGATCGTAGTTGCCAAGTCGCGGATCCATTAATTCCAGATCGATCGCACGTTTGACATAGCTTTCAAAGTAATGCGGATAGCGTTCCGCCATTTCGTGCTGGGTTGCGTTGTCCACGTGGTTGCCGACATAGGTCAAGGCTTCGTTGCGCAGCGCATCGAGCAACATGCGCGCCGCCACCCAGGTGTAGTTGGGTTCGCGTTCGATGAACGTTCTGGCGCTCATGACCAGGGCTTTGGAGACATCGGCTTCCGCCACGCCATCGAACAGGGACCGCATGGTCTCGGCCAGCACCAGCCCTGGATCAGTATTTGCGACGTCCTGGCAGGCTTCCGAGACAATCCGCGTTAACCGTACGACGTCGAGCGCGACACGCATACCGTCTTTGCGCGTGACGGTGAGCGCCGTGTGCGCAGACTCGCCTGTTGCCGTTTCAGCTGACTCATTCTTGCGGGATCGCTCGCGGCTGCGCTCTTCGCGATACAGCACATAGGCGCGCGCGATTTTGTGCTGTTCGCCGCGCATCAGGGCGAGTTCAACCTGATCTTGAATATCTTCGATGTGGATCGCGCCGCCGGTGGGCATCCGCCGGGTGATTGCGTGCACCACTGACTGCGCCAATTCAGCCACCGTTTCGTGGACACGGGTCGAGGCCGCCGCATTGCCGCCTTCGACGGCCAGGAAGGCCTTGGTCATGGCGATCTTGATTTTGTCGCCATCAAAAACCGTCACCTTGCCGTTGCGCCGGATGACTTTGTATTCCCCAGGCGCCGTAGCGGCGAGCTCTGTCTGGGTGGCGGCCGCAGCCGTGTTCGGTGACCAAAAGCTCCGGGCAGGACCACGGACAACGGTGGAATTTTCCAGCTCCATGCAGACTCCTCTGTGCGGGAAAGAGGTTAATTACAACCCTGTGACCGGGCCTTCGAAGTTTTTTATGAACGTCGTGTAAGCGATTGTATAGCACCACAATAGAATGTGGTCAAGGCGTTATTGAACCACAAGATGGTGTGGCTTGTCTTGTGCAATGCGAGACAAATGGGGAGCCTGACTGTGGCGTTTTTGGCACGCCCGAAATGAAGCCGAGGGAGATCAGTTGCTTACCCAAAAATCGCTCAAATTTTAGTCGGCAGGGAGGCGCCCAGACTGGTTCTCGAGGCGCCTGAATCTCGCCGCAAGATTTTTTTCTTAGAGAGCGGCGCGTAGATAGATCGGCAGCGCCAGTTCGGCCGACATCCCGCGCCCTGCGCGAATTTCGATCGCCGCCAGCGCAGCGACATCGCGGGCCCGCGGATAGCGACACTCCGCGTGTTCAATTGCATCAGGCGCGAGTCGCGCGACTTCGCTCGCCGTGAGCACTTCGAAGCCGCGTCCGACCACGCCCCAAGGGCGCGGCAAGGTGACCGTAATCGCTGGTGACGAAGTAACGCAAGCGGCCTGCCAGATGACGAGCGGCTCGGCTTCAGCACGCACGATATAGGCCCCCCAATAAAGCTCGCCACGGCGCGCATCGAGCATGGCCAGTTGATGATGCAAACCGTTCAGGCGCCAACCCCCGAAGGCCAGTGCGGCCAGACTTGAAATAGGTACCAGCGGTAAGTCGTGCGCCAAGGCGATGCCGTGCGCTGCACTGGCTGCCACGCGCACACCAGTGAAGGCACCCGGCCCCGCGCCAAACGCCACGGCATCGAGCTGGGCGAGGGCGAGGCCGCAGGTCGCGCGGACTTCTTCGCACAACGGCAGCAGCACTTCCGTATGGCGCGCGGGGCTCGCGACATGGCGCTCCACTACCTGCCCGTCGCACACCAAGGCCACCGAGCAGTAATCACCGCAGGTCTCAAGCGCGAGCAGCTTCACGTCGCGCGCCTGGCGGGTAGGCGCGTGGACGGTCGGCAGCACCAAGCGTCCTCGTTATACTGCGGCAATGTTTACTCCCGTCGAATTCTTCATTGCGTGGCGTTATACCAGAGCGCAGCGCCGAACTCAGTTGGTTTCACTGATCTCCGCGATATCGATCTTGGGCGTAGCGCTCGGCATCGCAGCGCTGATTACGATTTTGTCGATCATGAATGGGTTTGAGCACGAAATGCGTGACCGCCTGCTGGGGATGACGGCCCATCTGGAAGTTCGGGCGCGCGACGGTGTGCTCCAGGACTGGCGCGAAGTCGTGACGGAAATTGCGGCCTTGCCGGAAGTCAGCGGCTGGGCGCCCTATATCGAAGGACAGGCCTTGTTGACGCGCTTTAATGCCGTGCAGGGTGCGCAGGTGCGCGGCATTGATCCCGCGCGCGAGGCGACTATCAGCGTGCTCGGCACGCACCTGCGCGAGGGGAGTTTGGCGGCGTTGGAGCCCGGTCAGTTTCGCGTGGTGGTTGGGCGCGGCATCGCCGATGCGCTGCGCCTGTCGGTGGGTGACGACGTGATGCTGGTGCTGGCGGAGCCCTTGCGGACTGCGTCCGGCATGTTGCCGCGACTCAAACGATTTTACGTGGCCGGGATTTTTGAAGCCGGCGTGCAGGAGTTTGATTCGGGCACCGTGTTCGTGCATCTCGCCGATGCCCAGCGGGTGTTTCGCCGCTATGCAGGCGTGGATGGTTTGAGCTTCAAGTTACACGATCCATTCACAGCCGATGCCGTGAGCGCGCGCTTGCCGCACACCGCAACGACGCAGGCCTTAGTGCATTCGCCGTGGACCGCGAGCCACACCAACCTGTTTCGCGCGCTTGAGACTGAGAAGATCGTGATGTTTGTGATCCTGCTCTTGAGTGTGGCCGTGGCGGCGTTCAATTTGGTTTCAACCTTGGTGATGGTGGTGACTGAGAAGTCGAGCGAAATCGCGATTTTGCAAACCTTAGGCTTGACACCGCACCAGGTACTCAAGATTTTCTTTGCGCAGGGCGCGCTGATCGGGGCGGCCGGCGTCAGTGTAGGCGCCGTAATCGGCGTGCTGCTAGCACGCCACATCGAAACCCTCATTGCATGGTTAGAGGCAGTCTTAAGTTTCAAAATTCTCGCGCCGGATGTGTACTACATCAGTCGGATCCCGGCTGAGCTACAGCCCCGCGATGTGGCGTTCACGTTGCTGTTTTCGATTGTGCTGTGTCTGGTGGCACCGCTGTATCCCGCGTGGTTGGCGAGCCGAACACGACCGGCTGAAGTGTTGCGTTATGAATAAACTTGAGGCGATGAACCATGGGTGCTGGAGTTCCCGCGCATGAATGACGCGGCAATCGTGATTAGCGCGCGCGAGGTGACCAAGCGTTATGTCGATGGGGAGTTGGATGTCGCGGTGTTGACCGGCGTAAATTTCGCAGTGCGCGCGGGGGAAAGTGTCGCCATCCTCGGCGTGTCTGGTTCCGGGAAGAGCACGTTACTGCACCTGCTTGGCGGCCTGGAGTCGCCCACCACCGGCGAGATTCGCTGCGGTGATCAGATCTTGAGCGCGCTTGATGAGCGGGCACGCGGCCGTGTGCGCAATCGTATGCTGGGCTTCATCTATCAGTTTCACCACCTGCTCCCTGAATTCAGCGCGTTGGAAAATATCGCGATGCCAGTGTTGATTGGCGGTGCCAGCGCGTTCGAGGCGCGTACGCGGGCGCTCGAGTTATTGGAAAAAGTAGGCCTCGCGCACCGCGCGCAACATCGACCCGCAGAGCTGTCGGGTGGCGAGCGACAGCGGGTCGCCATCGCGCGCGCGTTGGTGATGGCGCCGCGCTGTGTGTTAGCCGATGAACCGACCGGCAATCTTGATGAGGGGACCGCGCGCAGCGTGCTCGATACAATGTTGGCCTTAAAGCATGACGCGGGCACGGCGCTGCTCGTCGTGACGCATGATCGCCGGATCGCGGCGCGGCTCGACCGCGTGGTCGAGCTGCGTGGCGGGCAGTTATTTGAGGTGCCCACAAACAACCTCTCCGGCTAAACTGCACGGCAGGCCACGCGTGCAGGTGGCGAGGACCAGGAAGGTCCTGCGGCATTTTTATTACGTCAAGGAAGACGATGATGCGGATTTCTCTGGCCGCCTGGTGCGGCGGTGTCCTGCTGGTTCAATTATTCCCATGGTTGCCAGGTGCAACTGTGCGGGTGGTGCTGCTCGCCGTCGCCTGGCTGTGTTGGCGGCATCGCCGCTGGCGTGCACTGACGTGGTGTCTGCTGGGATGTTGCTGGGCAATCTGGCGTGCCGATAGTGCACTGGCGGAGCGCGTGCCAGTCAGCCTGGTTGGCACTGCGGTACAAATTTCCGGGCGCATCAGCGAGTTGCCCGAGCAGCAAGCAGGGCGCGTGCGTTTTCTTCTGGAGACAGCCTCCGCCACGCGGAAGCTTCCCTGGCCGAACGGTCATCAACAACTGCAGTTAACCGCTTTTGCACCATCCTTCGCGATCGAAGCGGGGATGGAATGCACGGTCTACGCACGGCTGCGCGAGCCGCGCGGGCTCCGCAGCCCCGGCGCATTTGATGCTGAACGCTGGTACTTCGGCAATGGCATTGATGCCGTGGGTTATGTCGTTGCGCATTCGGCGAATCACTGCACTGTGACGCATCCCTATTCGATTGCACGCCTGCGGCACACCCTGGCGCAGGCAATTTCCGCAACAATCTCCGATCCGAGTGCGGCCTCGGTGCTGGCTGCGCTCGCGGTGGGGGCGAGAGCCAGCATTGCCGACGAACAGTGGCGGGTGCTGCGCAATACTGGGGTGGTGCATCTAATCTCTGTGTCAGGTTTGCACGTTGCAATGGTCGCGCTGGGCGCGTTCGTGATCACACGTTGGCTGAACGCCGCCGGCGCACTTATTCTGCGCCGCGATCCCGAGCCGCGCGTCACAGCCGGCGTTGCCTTGCTACTCGCTGCGGGTTACGCGCTGGTGGCCGGCTTTTCTGTGCCGACGCAGCGCACGCTCTTGATGATAGCGTTCGCGTTGCACAACAAGCTGCGGTCGCAGCCGATTTTTTCGCTCGATTCCTGGCTGTTAGCCGCGGCCATCTTGTTGTTCGCCGCGCCAGCGATGAGTCTTACGTTGAGTTTCTGGCTGTCCTTCGGCGCGATCGGGCTGCTTATCGTGCTTGAGGTGATTGGGACCAGTGGCGGCTGGCGACAACGCTGGATCGATGTGCACTTCATGCTCGCACTGCTCTTCGCACCGATGCTGGCGTACGCCTTTCAGACAGTACCGCTGGCCTCACCTCTCGCGAATATCCTTGCCATCCCGGTCGTGACTTTGCTCATCGTGCCACTCACGCTGGCTGGCGCTGCCAGTTTTGCAGTGGCCCCACCACTCTGTACGTTTTGTTGGATGGCAGCCGCGTCGCTCTGGACCTCGCTTTGGCGCTATCTCGAGTGGCTCGACGGCTGGCTGCCGCCGCTCGTCGTGCCCTATCAACCGACGTTAAACCTCGCGCTGCTGAGTGGGGTGGTCGCGCTCCTGTGCGTGGCGCCGTGGCGTACCCCGCGCAGGTGGTTGCTGCCGGCAATCTTAAGCCTCTTTTTTTTGCGCCCGGAACCCGCGCTGCGTCGTGGTGAGTTTGCGGTGACCATGCTCGACGTCGGGCAGGGGCTGAGCGTAGTGGTAACCACCGCGCACCATGTATTGGTGTACGACACGGGGGCGCGCTTCCCGAGTGGCGGCGATATGGGCACGGCAGTGGTCGTGCCGTACCTACGCGGGCGTGGCTTCAAGCAGGTAGATCGACTAATCGTCAGTCACGGGGATAACGATCATGCAGGTGGGGCGCTGGCACTCGCGCGCACGTTGTCCATTCGTGCCCTGTTATCCAGCGATCCTCACACGCTCGCCACCTTGCCGGCGTTACATGCAGCGCGTTGTCGCGCGGGTCAACGCTGGGACTGGGACGAGGTGGCGTTTGAGATCATTCATCCGCGCAAAATTAGCGACGGTCCCGAAAATGACCAGTCCTGTGTGCTGCGCATTCAGGCGCAGGTTGGCACGGCCTTGCTGACCGGCGACATTTCAATCACGGCAGAACGTGCGCTGCTCCGCGCAGGGACTCCGCTGGGGGGCGATGTACTGGTCGTGCCTCACCACGGCAGTCGCTCTTCTTCCAGTGCGGCGTTCATCAAAGCCGTGGCACCGCGCTATGCGTTGTTCTCCGCCGGATATCGCAATCAATTCAATCACCCCTCGCCAGAAATCCTGCAACGCTATCGCCTGCGGGATGTTTCCTGCCTGGAAAGTGCGACTGAGGGGACAGTCAGCGTGCGCTTCGAGCGCGCGACAACCACGGTCAGCACAGCGCGGCGCGCACGCCGTCGCTATTGGGATTTTGATTGAACCGAACGGCGCGCACCCTTCCCGCCGCTGGCCGGGTCTGATAACTTCTGGGCCCGCCACAGGCCCTAGAGTTAAGAGGAATAAGCGCACAGTGTTCGAAATCATTAAGGCTGGCGGCTGGGTGATGTTCCCGATTCTGCTCGCATCCGTCGTGGCGACGGCGATAATTGCCGAGCGCTTTTGGTCGCTCCAGGCCAAGCGTGTGACCCCCCCGAATCTGGTCGCGCAAGTCTGGCAATGGCTGCGCGCTGACAAACTGGACGATAAAAAAATCCAGAACTTGCGACTCGCCTCGCCGCTAGGGCGAGTGCTTGCGGCCGGACTCATTAATCGGCGTCATGAACGGGCGATCATCAAGGAAGGGATCGAGGAAGCTGGCCGCCATGTCGCCTATGATCTCGAGCGCTATCTGAACACCCTCGGCACGATCGCTGCAATCTCCCCTTTAATGGGTTTGCTGGGTACGGTCTTCGGCATGATTAAGATGTTCGCGGCGCTCAAAACTCATGGGGTTGGGGATCCCAGCGCGCTATCCGGCGGCATTGCGGAAGCCTTGATTACGACTGCGGCCGGCCTGACTGTCGCGATTCCGGCGCTCTATTTTTACCGCTTTTTTCGCGGCAGAGTGGATGCGTTGGTGATTACCATGGAGCAGGAAGCATTGAAGTTGGTCGAAGTGCTGCACGGCGAACGCGAGCAGGATCAGCCGCTGTGAATTTCAGGGCACGCCGCCAGGATGATATCGAAATCAATGTGACGTCGCTGATTGATGTGGTGTTGTTATTGCTAATTTTCTTCATGGTCTCGACACGCTTTGTGGATGAATCAAAGATCGATTTGCAGTTGCCGTCGGCCAGTGAACATCCCGTGGCGAGTGAACCGGATGCTATCGAGATCGTGATCGACAAGCGTGGACAATTCTTCATCAACGGGAAGGCTTTGGTGAATGCCCAGACCGCCACGTTGCAGCAGGCCTTGGCGGCGCTTAAAGCACACAGTAAAGATCCAATGGTCATTATCAGTGCTGATCGCGAAACGAATTTTCAATCAGCAGTAGACGCCATGGATGCCGCCCGTACAGTCGGACTTTATCGTGTGACTTTTCCCACGGCCCGCCGCACGCACGACTAAGGTGTCCCGGCATCCGCGTAAATCTCATGCTACGTCACGCGCTTGAAAATTTTCTTAACGAAATATGGTACGGCAAGCATCCTGCGTCTTCCGCGCTGATGCCTTTTTCGTTGCTCTATAGGGCAGCGGTTCGGTTGCGCCGAAGTGCTTATCGCAACGGACTGATGACAACCTATCGCGCGCGCGTACCGGTAATTGTGGTTGGCAATTTAACGACCGGCGGCACCGGAAAAACGCCCTTGGTGATCTGGTTGGCGGGCTATTTGAAATCTCTCGGCTATCACCCTGGCGTCATCGCGCGAGGTTACCGCGGACGCGCCAGCCAGTGGCCGCAGCAAGTTCGCGCTGATAGCGATCCGCAGGCGGTGGGGGATGAAGCTATTGTGATCGCGCGCCGGACGCGCTGCCCAGTGGCGGTGGGCCCGCAACGTCGCGCTTGCGCCGAGGCGCTCCTTGAGCATGCCAGTTGTGACATCCTCATCAGTGATGACGGCCTGCAGCACTATGCGCTTGAGCGCGATATCGAAATTGCAGTGATCGATGGCGTGCGCCGTTATGGCAATGGTCGCTGCTTGCCAGCCGGGCCGCTGCGCGAACCTCTGCAGCGCAATCGCGAGGTCGATATGGTGGTGACCAACGGACTTGCCGGACGTGGCGAATTCGCGATGAAGTATGTGGCCACCCATGCGGTCTCCCTGTCTCGCCCGGAGCGCGCGGCCGAATTTGCATCGTTCATTGGGGAGGCCGTGCACGGCGTGGCGGGCATCGGCAATCCTGAGCGCTTTTTCGCGACTTTGCGCAGCAAGGGTTTGAAGGTCATCCCGCATCCCTTTCCCGATCACCATCCTTATCAACCTGTGGATCTGGAATTTGGCGATGGCCTGCCCGTGCTGATGACGGAAAAGGATGCAGTTAAGTGCGAAGCTTTCGCCGCCGCGCGCTGCTGGACGGTGCCGGTTACGGCCGAGCTACCCGAAGTGTTTGCCACCCGCCTGGAAACTCAAATAGCGAGAGTAAAAAATGGACAAGAGACTGCTTGATCTCCTGGTTTGTCCGGTGACGAAAGGACCGCTTATTTATGACAAGACGCGCGGCGAATTGATCTCGCGCGCGGCGCGCTTGGCGTTCCCGATTCGCGATGACATCCCCATCATGCTGGAGGAGGAAGCCCGTGAGCTGACGGAGGAAGATCTGGAGCGTTTTGCCCGGTGAACTTCAAGGTCTATATCCCCGCGCGTTACGCGTCGACGCGTCTGCCGGGAAAAATGCTGCGCGTGATTGCCGGTAAACCCTTGCTCCAACACGTGTATGAACGCGCGTGCGCAAGCGGTGCTGCGGAAGTGATAGTCGCTACCGATGACGAGCGGATCGCACAGGTTGCGAGAGCTTTCGGTGCGCAGGTTTGTGTGACCTCGGTTGCCCACCAATCGGGCACTGATCGAATTGCCGAAGCGGTCGCGACGCGCCGCGAAGCAATGGACGCGGTAATCGTGAATCTGCAGGGGGACGAACCTGCCATGCCCTCGGCGGTAATTCGCCAAACGGCGGCACTGGTAGCGGGTTCAAATGACCTGGAAATGGCGACGGTCTGTGAGCCCCTCACCTGTGACGCGGATTGGCGCGATCCTAATCAGGTGAAAGTTCTACGCGATGTACATGATCGTGCGCTGTATTTCAGCCGCGCCGCGTTGCCCTTCGCGCGCGAACCCCGTGCAGTCTGGCGGGGCGGGCGGGATTATCGGCGTCACGTGGGCATTTATGCCTATCGGGTCGCGTATCTCAGACACTTTGTAGCACTGTCGCCGCATCCGCTTGAGCTCGCGGAGCGTCTTGAGCAACTGCGAGCGCTGGCAGATGGTGCACGCATCAGCGTGCCGGATGCATTGGTGGCCTGCGGGGTAGGGATTGACACGCCGGCTGATCTCGCGCGCTTCGCAGCGGAATTTTCACGTCATGGGGAGCGCATGTGAAGCCAGTGCAGCGAATTCTGTTTGTGTGTACCGGCAACCTGTGTCGCTCACCGCTGGCGCAAGGCCTGATGGTGCGCGCAGTGGCACAGCGCGGGCTCGCCGCCGCATTTCAGATCGCTTCGGCCGGGACTCATGCGCGAGTGGGCGCGCCACCCGATCCGTTGGCGATTGCCGTGGCGAGTGACTATGACGCGGATATCAGTACCCAACGTGCGCGCCTGCTCACCGCAGAGGATTTTCGAGATTTTGATCAAATCGTGGCGCTCGATCTCGGTCATCTCGACCATCTGCGCTTCATGCAGCCGACTACAGCGCCTGCGCGACTGAGATTATTACTCGCCGGGATGGCGGGCGCGGGTGATGCCGAAGTGCCCGATCCTTACGGCGGAGATCGTCGCGAATTCGAGTATGCCGCGCGCCTGATCGAAGTTGGCGTGCGTCATTTGGTGGAGGAACTCGTCGAAGGCGCTGAAGCCTAGACGGGAAAGACGCGGACGGGAGCCGCTGGCTGTGACTAACGTTCGCGAAAGGTGATTCGACCCTTGGTCAGGTCGTAGGGGGTTAATTCAACCACCACGCTGTCGCCAGTCAGGATACGAATGTAGTTTTTGCGCATTTTGCCCGAGATATGGGCAGTCACAATGTGGCCGTTTTCGAGTTGCACCCGGAACATGGTATTGGGTAGGGTTTCTACCACCTTGCCCTGCATTTCAATGTGGTCTTCTTTCGCCATGCGTGGAGTTATCGCTTTCTTACTGAGTGGTTGCTGAGGCAGCTCGCGAACGGATGGGACCGCTGGATGTACCGAGGAGGGTGTTCGCAAGCACGCAATTGTGCCTGATGGGTATCATGGGGTAAAGCTGCGTTACCTCTGGTTCAGGTCTCACGCCGCCAAACGCCTGCACGAAAGTACTCCAGGGGCTGGTACTCGTCTTTGTAAGACATCTTCTGGCAAGCATCGATCCAATATCCGAGGTAGAGCCAGCGCAGCTGGAGCGCACGCGCGAGTTCTATTTGCTTGAGAATGGCTAAGCGACCGAGACTGCGCTCGCGGGCCTGGGGATCAAAGAAAGTGTATACGGCCGATAGGCCGTCTTCGAGATGATCGACTACCGCCACTGCCAGCAGTCGGGAATTCGCGCGAAATTCGTAGAACACCGTATCCGCCCAACTCGCCGTGAGGAATTCCAGATAACTTTCAGGCTCGGGGTTCTCCATGCTGCCACCCGCATGGCGCGCTGCGATGTAACGCTCATACAGCGCGTAATGTTCAGACTGAAACACGGGCGCTTTGGGAATCAGGGTGATATCGGTATTTGCCTGCAAGGTTCGGCGCTGCGCACGGCGTACCTGGAACTCGTCTACCGGCACGCGCACTGGGACACAGGCGTTGCAGGTTGGGCATTGCGGTCTATACACATGGTCGCCGCTGCGGCGGAAGCCATGCTGCGATAGCGTGGTGTAGGTTCGGACATTCGGGCGACGGCGCGGATCGACGAAGATCGTCACCGCGTTACGTCCCGGCAGATAGCCGCATTTGTGTGGCGGCGTGAGAAAGAAGCCCAAATTCGGACGCGGCGGCTGGGTCATCTTGGGATCATACTTCCTGCCAGGCGGCGGATGTTACGGTGGGGGGATTATCCGCTGCGCGAAGCAATTCGCAAAACCTGTGGCGCGAAAGTTTTTCCGCCCCGAGTGATTGGAGGTGAGGGTTGGCGACTTGGCAATCCAGGAGCTTATAGCCCCATGTCACCAGTCTCTGACAGAGCGCATACAGCGCGACCTTCGAGCCGTCAGTGACTTTGCTGAACATCGATTCGCCGCAGAAGATATTGCCGACCGCCACGCCATAAACGCCCCCCACGAGTTCACCTTCCAACCAGCACTCCAAGGAATGCGCGAGCCCCTGGCGATACAGCGCGTTATAGGCCTGGATCATCGGTGCGGTGAGCCAGGTGCCGGTGCCCGTTGCACGGGGGGCGGCACACGCTGCGATCACTTGCTCAAACGCGCGATCTACAGTCACCCGCCAAGGCCATCGCCGCAGAGATTTGCGCAGGCTGCGCGACGCATGAAATTTGTCCGGCCAGATGACTGCGCGCGGATTGGGCGACCACCACAGAATGGGTTGTCCTGCCACATACCAGGGAAAAATCCCTTGCTGATAGGCCGCGCGCAAGGTAGCGCTATTCAACGTGCCGCCTACTGCGAGGAGTCCGTTAGGCTCGTCGAGCGCCAACGATGGCGCAGGAAAAGTCGCGCTCAGGGCCTGCGTTGCCGGACAAAAAAAATGCGCCCGATCATTCATTGATCTGCTTCACGATAGGCCAATTGCGCTTCCACACTGGTCACGTAGTCGTCGATATGGGCACGCTCGCGGCGACAGAAATCTGCTACTGCGCGCCGAAAACCGGGATCTCGAATCCAATGCGCGGACCAGGTTTTTACAGGATTGAAACCGCGTGTAATCTTATGCTCGCCCTGCGCGCCGGCATCCACCCGTGCGAGTCCATGGCGAATGCAGTAGTCGATCGTCTGGTAGTAACAGAGTTCGAAATGCAGATTTTTGACGAAGCGATTGCAGCCCCAGTGGCGGCCGAACAAGGTATCGGAACCGCGCAGCGCGAACGCGCCGGCGACGTACTCCGTGCCAGCGCGCGCCAAGAACAGGATCGGGGTCGCGGCATTGCTCGTCGATAAATGTTTGAAGAAGGACGCAGTGAATCTGGGCGCGCCCCATTTGCGATCAAAGGTATCGCAATAGAATCGATAGAAAATGTCCCACAGGGCTTCGGTGATCGCTTGACCTTCAAAGACCTCTATTTCGATACCGGCCGCGGAAACTTCCCGTCGCTCGCGGCGTATTTCCTTGCGTCGTTTCGAAGTCAGGGTGGCCAGAAAGGCTTCGAAATCGCGATATTCCTGATTGAACCAATGATACTGACAGCCCTCGCGCAGAATAATATCCGGATGGTCAATAGCAGCGAGCTGTTGTTCGCTCGGAAACAGGCAATGCCAGGATGATAATCGATGGTCCGCGGCGAGCTGAATAGCGAAATTGACCAAGGACGTAGCCGTAGCGACTGGGGCGTTGCTCGCGAGTAGCAGGCGTGAGCCGGTTACCGGCGTGAACGGCACTGCGGTGACGAGCTTTGGATAGTAATGTCCTCCTGCACGCTCGTAGGCCTCAGCCCAGGCCCAATCGAAGACGAACTCACCATAAGAATTGTCGCGAATATATAAGGGCAGTGCGCCAACTAATTGGTCGAGTTCATACGCGAGCAAATGACTGGACTGCCAGCCTTGGCCTTCCAGGCAGTCATGTGCTTCCATCCCGTACAGCACGGCGTGGCTCAGAAAAGGTTCCCGGGCATCGACCAAGCGATCCCAACTCGCGGCCGGGACGGCGCTTAAGGTATTGGTGACTGTGATATGCATCGTGGGACAGTCGGCTTCACGGGCTCCCACAAACTAAGCGCAGCAACCCCTGCCATGGCTGACCGTGCGAAGCAGGTACTCAAGAGCGTGAATTATCGGGACCACTGGTAAAAGTCGGGAACGGGGTCACTTTGTCACCCCGGCCCCCAATTTCGGTAATTTTGCTTTGCCCCGATTTTTCTACCACGTCGATACGAATGACTGCATGCATAGGGATGTAGAACCGACTGACGCCGGCAAACTCCGCTTTCAGATTTTCCTCTGAGGGGTCCACGACCACCGAGCTTTTCTCCCCAAAGAGAATTTGTTCGACTTCCACAAACCCGAGCAGGCTGCCGTGGTTCACGTTGCTGGCGTAGATTTCGTAGACCTTCCCCTGGCCGTGGAAAGTCACGCGATAGGTACTCTTTTTTTTCATTTAGGGATTTCTTGAGATGGCCTGGAGCGGCGGGTGCCACCGATTCTAGTCGATGCAGCTGCGCGCTCGGAACCGGCACGTGCGGATTCGCTGCGCGGTACCCGCTTTCTCGGTTAGGGAGGGCAGGACACCACCGACTTACGCAATGCGCCGGACTGAGCCCCCGTTTCAGTTCGAAGCATGGTGACGCGATGGTTGGTAGGTGCGCTCGGCGGCCCTTTGTTCAGGTCCCGATGTTAATTCTTTG
>CAMATU010000091.1 GCA_945861225.1 Klebsiella pneumoniae | reverse complement strand
TGAGCTTGGCCAAGCTCTCCCAACTCACATCTGATAGCATCGTTCTCGGCATGATTGGCTCGCTAATTCTGGTGTTGTAGCGACCCAATATTACCGGGTCCTTCATGCCGCCTTCCTTCTGTCTTTCATGAAAGATCAACAGGCCCTAGGGACTGGGCGGAAATACCGGCGATTAGGAGCTGCTGGCACAGAAGACTGGCCAGAGCGAGCCTCCCGCGCAAGCGGGCCATGGATGGCATAGCGCAGCGCGGGCGGCAACGGAGCAATTCAAGGATGAATTGCGCAGTGTTAGCGGCGGCTAGTCTTCTGTGCCGGCAGCGATCAGCACGGCGCTTAGTATTTCCGCTCTAGCCTGCAGAAAAAAATGCTCACTACCGCAAGCTCCGAAACTGCGCGATCCAATCCGCTGGCACCGCGAAGTTCAGATTTTGCCCGGTCTTGTGTTGCAAGGTCGTAATCCCGATCAAGCGCCCATCGCGTGATAACAACGCACCGCCGCTTGAGCCCTGCGAGATCGGCGCACTGGTTTGAATGAGCGGGTTCTTGCCCGTGCGGCGTAACGACGAAATCATGCCTTCGGAAAACGTGAGTTCCAGCCCATGCGGCGCGCCCAAAGCGTAGACTCTTTGTCCGACGCGCAATTCGGCGGAAGCCCGCCGCTGGATGGGGGTTGCCCGCAGTCCGGGCACGGCCAGCAGACAAAGATCGCGGGTGATCATTGAATCCACCACGCGCGCCTCGATGCCATGCTCTTGAAACACGACCCCCGCCGCCGCCGCGCCAGCCAGCACGTGGCAATTTGTGACCACGCGCTCCCCGGCGATCACAACGCCGCTGCCAAGGCCTTTAGGTTGGTGTTGATGATCAAACGCGAGCACGGTCACCACACTTTGGGAGGCTGCCGCGAAGACTTCTTCCGCGGTCGGCTCGGCGCGCACCGTGAGCGTGACGCACAGCGTCACCGCGACTAAACTAGGTTTTCCCAACAAATTCTTCGCCCACTCAAGCCCCCATCCAGTCACTATCCGCCGACACCTGCGCGTTGAATTCATAGTGCGTGATCAAGGCCCTGATCTTACTGTCCGCGCAAACGCTGCCAGTCTTGCAAGGTCTGGACGCGGAGGTAGGCGTTCGAGCGACGTTGCTCGGCGAAGGTGCTGGTCTGCGTGGGGCCATAGTCATGTCCCGGATACAGCACTACATCGTCACTTAATTTTCCCAAGGTGCCGGTGAGTGAGTGGTACATGGCTTCGGGATCTGAGCCCGGCAAGTCCACGCGACCGCAGCCGTTCACGAACAAGGTATCGCCGGAAACCAGTCGGTTATGCACTAAAAAGCACTGACTGCCAGGCGTATGTCCAGGCGTGTGCAGCAGTTCAATCTTGACGTCACCTAACTCAATCGCGTCGCCACCGGCGTGACGTACCAGATCGTTCTCGCTGACCCCGGTGACTTTAATCAGCCCGTCCGCCTCGTGCTTGTTCACATGGATTTTGGCATCGACTTTCCCGATGAGTTCCGCTATTCCACCGGGCACCTTGAAGCCCATCATCGCGCCGCCCACGTGATCCGGATGGTAGTGGGTTACCAGCGCGCCGGTGATCGTCATATCGTCGCCTGCGGCGGCTGCCAGCAACGCGGCGGTGTCCCAGGCGGGATCTATCACCAGACATTCGCGAGTGCGGCGACTGCCGATGAGATAGATGAAGTTCTGCATCGGACCGAGCGGAATCTGGCGGAAATAGAGATCGTCGTTCACGGGTGTGCTACCTGTGCGTGATTGGGAGGGCCCATCATCCCCGAATTCGCGGGAGAACGACATACGCTGGCCTCGACGTTGCAGGGTGCCGTAGGATTGCGCAAACTCTGGCGAACCTGACGCGGCGCTCCCCTTGCGGGATGCGTGAGAAACGAACGACATTCGAGGAGAACGATATGAAAGTGAAAGCAGCGGTGTTTCGCGAAATCCATCAGCCCCTCAGTATCGAGGAGGTTGAACTTGCGGCACCAGGCCCCGAAGAAGTACTCATCAAGACTGTGGCCTGTGGGGTGTGTCACAGCGATCTGCATGCCGTGCACGGCGGGATCCAGTCGCCCCGCCCCGCAATCCTTGGCCACGAACCCGCTGGCATCGTGCTCGCGGTCGGCAGCGCGGTGCGCAATGTCGCCGCAGGGGACCACGTGATTGCGTGCACTTCCTTGTTCTGTGGGGCGTGCGCGCAATGCGTGCAGGGGCGACCGCATCTGTGTACCGATCGCGCCGCTGGCCGCCGCCGTGATGAAGACGCCCCGCGCATTTCGCGCGGCGGCGAGATGATTCATCAATTCGCCGATCTCGGCGCCTTTGCCGAAGCGATGCTGCTGCATCAGCGCGCGGTGGTGAAGATCGATAAGGACATTCCTCTGGACCGCGCCGCCCTGGTCGGCTGTGCGGTGACCACTGGCGTTGGCGCCGCGCTCAACACCGCGCAGGTCACGCCGGGTTCGAGTGTGGTGGTGTTTGGCGCAGGCGGCGTCGGGATCTCCGTGATCCAGGGCGCGCGGATCGCTGGCGCACGTCAAATCATTGCAGTGGATTTGCTGGATGACAAACTCGCGGCGGCGCGCAAGTTTGGCGCGACCGACATCATCAATGCGGCCACTGGCGATACCGTCAAAACGATCCGCAAGATGACCGGCGGCGGGGCCGACTATGCCTTCGAGGCGGTGGGCGTTCCCGCGCTCTTCGAACAAGCTTTCTATTGCCTTGCACCGCGTGGCCTGGCGGTGCTGGTCGGGGCGATTCCACAGGGCACCAAGGTTACCCTGAACCCCGCGCATTTCTATTTAGAAAAGCGCGTGATGGGTTGCATGATGGGCTCCAACCGCTTCACGCTCGATGCGCCGCGCTATCTTGAGTTCTACCGCCAGGGGCGGCTCGACCTCGATGCGATGGTCACCCGTCACGCACGCCTCGATGGCATCGACGAAGCTTTCCGTGCGATGAGCGCCGGCGAAGTCACGCGCACGGTACTGATGTTCGATTAATTCCCGCAGGCAATGCCGGTCGCGCATACGCACCGGCCTAGGAAGTTTAACGTTTGAGTAATTTAACGCAGTCCTTAACGGACGATGTGCGCACAGCGCTGGTGGCTATTCACGCGGGATTCGAAGCCACCGGCTATCTGTGCAGTGATTCGATCGCGACCGCAATTTTTCTCGCCACCCGGCTCGAGAAGCCGGTGTTGATCGAAGGTCCACCCGGGGTCGGCAAAACCGAACTGGCACGGGCCACGGCCGCGTGGCTCAACAAGCCGCTCATTCGCCTGCAATGTTACGAGGGGCTGGATGAGTCGAAAGCGCTCTATGAATGGAAGTACGGCAAACAGCTGCTCTACACCCAGGTGCTGAAGGATAAGCTTGGCGATTTAATGGCAGGCGCCAAAGGCTTGAGCGAATCGATCGCGCGCCTGCATGAGTTCGACGATACCTTTTTTAATCCCGAGTTCCTCGAACCTCGTCCACTGCTGAAAGCGTTGTGGGAACCTGGCGGCGCGGTGCTCTTGATCGACGAGATCGATAAAGCCGATCAGGAATTCGAGGCCTTCCTGCTGGAGATGCTGCAGGATTATCAGATCTCGATCCCTGAGATCGGGACTATTGCGGCGCGCGTGCCCCCAGTGTGTTTCCTGACTTCGAACAACACGCGCGAACTCGGGGATGCGCTCAAGCGCCGCTGTCTGCATTTATACATCCCCTATCCGGATCCCGATCTCGAGCGCCGGATTGTGGCGCGTCGGGTGCCGGCACTGGCCGCGACCCTGCGTCATCAATTGGTGGCGTTCGTGCAGAGTCTGCGCGGGCTTGATTTGAAGAAAGCGCCGGCGATCAGCGAGACCATCGATTGGGCGCGTACCCTGGTGCTGCTGCACGCCAGCGAACTTGATCACGAACTTGTGCGCGCCACCTTGAACGTGCTGCTTAAGTTCCAGGATGACATCGCGAATGTGGATAGCGAGCTTTATGCGCTGACAGCCGCTGCGCGCAAGCCCTGATAGCGCATCGATGAGTGAGGTGCTGAGCCATTTCCTGCAGGCGCTCCGCGCAGCCGACGTGCGGGTTTCGAGCGCCGAGGGGATCGACGCAGCAGCGGTATTCACCTGCGTGGGAATCGGCGAGCGAAGCGTGCTTAAAACTGCACTCTCACAGGTGCTGGCTAAAACCATCGACGATAAAGAACGCTTTGCGAATTGTTTTGAACAGTTCTTTCGCTCGGCGGATCTGCGGGATCTCAACCCGATTGAAGCAGCGCCGAGCGTTGAACTGACAGGGCGCGAGCTGCCAGGGGAAGGCGGGATCGCGGGCCAGGGCCAGGACGGGCCAGGCGGCACATCGCTGCAAACGCTGCTCGAGTCTGGTGATCGTGCCGCGCTTCAGCTCGCCATGGTGAACGCTGCGCGTGCCGCGCAAGTCAACCAAATCCGCCTGTTTACCCAGCGCGGCATCTATAGCCGGCGGATGCTTGAGCACATGGGCTTGGGCGCGCTCGAACAAAACCTGCGCGCGCTCCGCGCGGCGGGTGCGGAGACCGAAGTTGCACGGTTGCGCGCACAGTTGACCGAACTCCGCGAAGAAGTGCTGACCTATGTGGAGCGACAAATTCTATTGCTGACAGCGAATGCGGGCACCCGGCTGCGCGAGGAAATTCTGCAGGAAATTCCGCTCGCACGGGCTGAGTACAGCGATTTCAAACTTATGCAAACCTCGGTGCGTAAGCTCGCCAAACGGCTGGTGGCCATGCACTCGCGACGTCGCAAGGTCGCGCAGCGCGGCAAGCTCGATGTGCGGCACACGATCCGACGCAACATCGAATACGACGGGCTGATGTTCAACATCGTGTGGAAGCAGCGCAAGATCGAGCGCCCAAAAATCATCGCCGTGTGTGATGTGTCGGGCTCGGTCACTGCCGTGGCGCGCTTTCTACTGCTCTTCCTTTACAGTGTGACCGAAGTGCTGCCGGCCGTGCGGTCTTTCGTGTTTTCGTCTGAACTGACCGAAGTCTCGGATCTTTTTGCGACCCATAAGGTCGAAGACGCGGTGGCGCTCACGTTGCGGCGACACGGCTGGGGCTCGACCGATTACGGCCGGGCCTTCGAGCAATTGGCGGCGCAGACCCTGGACACCATCGATCACCGCACGACGGTGCTTATTCTTGGCGATGCCCGTTCGAACTATGGCGATCCTGGCCAGCGTGATTTGCATCGGATCCATGAGCGGGCGCGGCGCGTGATTTGGCTGAATCCCGAACCGCGCGCGTTTTGGAACAGTGGAGATTCGGAGATGCGGCGCCTGAGTGCAGCGTGTGATCGCGTGGAGTCGTGTCGCTCGCTGCGTCACCTGGAGCGGATTGTGAGTGAGCTGTTGCGCTCGGCGGTGTGATTGTCGGCTGCGGACGTGGACGGTATTTGCGTCCATCGCGCCTAAAGGCGCTCCTACGTACCGAGCCGTCTCGCTCGTGTAGGAGCGGCTTCAGCCGCGAATCGGCTAATACCCCGGCCGCGCTTCCCACTAACAGACCACCACCGGCACCAAGTGCAGCGCTGGATTAACGGCGCACACCCTTGATGGTATCTTTTAGAGTACGATTATGGTCGAGCTGCGAACCTATCTGACGATCGACGAACGGGCGCCATTTGATGAATGGCTGGTGACATTGCGCGACGTGCAGGCCAGAGCGCGAATCAGAGCCAGGTTGGTGCGGGTGCAGGCCGGCAATTTCGGTGACTTCAAGCCTTTGCAGGGTGGCGTACAAGAACTGCGAATCGACTATGGACCAGGTTAGCGGGTGTATTTGAGTAGGCAGGGGCCGGTCGTCGTGCTTTTGCTGTCTGGCAGCGACAAGTCGGGACAGGCTGCCGCGATCAAGCAGGCGGTAGCCTACCTGAACGATTGGCGAAAACGAGGTGAACCATGAACGCACGCGACAAGAGCTATGACGAGTCCCTGGGTGCCGCGCTGCTCGACCCGGTTGAGGCTGCCGCATATCTGGAAGCCGTGCTCGAGATGGACGACCCTGCTGCGCTGCTTCTGGCATTGCGCCAAGTTGCCAAGGCTCATGGCATGACCGAAGTGGCACGCCGGGCCGCGCTGGGTGAGAAGACGTTGTTCAAGGCCCTCTCGGAGAACGGGAACCCGACCATTGCCACGGTGCACAAGGTACTTCACGCCGTGGGCTTGCGTCTCAGTGTCACGCCGGCCTAGCCTGCCGCCGCTCCTGGCGGTCGCAACTACACCAACGGACACCGCACCGCCCAGCTAAGGCTGCCCATATTTTCTAGCGTTTGGGCCCGAGTTCGCGCGAGATCGGCAGGCGCGCTTGTCGGTCGATCACCTTCTGATCCGCGCTCACTGCAAATCGGGCCGCGCCGCGCATTTTTCACTGGATTGCCACGTCGCTATGCTCCTCGCAAGGACAGCTTAGAGGCTGCTGCGAGTGGGTCGGCTTGCTAATACCCTGGCGGCGGCGGTGTCCCGGGCGGTGGATAAGCACCCGCAGGTGCCGGGGCTGAATACGAGGACATCGACACGGGCGGCGCCGGGTAAGCCGGCGCTGAATATTGCGCCGCTGCTACCTCGGCAGGCACTGGTACCTGATGCCCTTTGGCGTACATGCATTGGATGTAGGCATTGTCATAACGATCCTGCGCCCCGTAACCACTGGCGCCATAGGCATCGGTGCCCGCCGCGCTGCCTACCAGCAAGCCGCCACCGGCGCCAATCGCGGCCCCTGCTGCCGGATTGCCGGAAGCGGCGCCCAGCAGGGCGCCAGCTGCCGCACCCACCACGGTGCCCGCGGCCGCGCTATTCACGCCGCTGTCGGTGGCCGCTTGCTGTGCAGAGGTTTGGCCGGTGGCCTGTTGTGCATAACTCTGGCAACTAAAATCATCGCCGCGAAATTGCTCGAAGTTGGTACTGGTGCCGGGCAGGGCGAGCATGCTGGGACCGCTCGGATAGGTGACGCAACCGCTCAACAGTGCGCTGGCGAGCAACACCGGCAGACGATAAGACGAGTGACGTATCAAATTCATTGGCGTGTCCTGATTAGCGTGGTGGCAGGCTGCGGGGATCGACCGGCACCCATTGCTCTGAACAGTTGGGAATTTGCGGGTAATAGCCCGCAGGATTCGGACAGTAGTACCAAAGCGTCGCGGCCTGCGCTTGTTGCTGTGGCAGCGGTTGGCGCTGGATGTAGACCGGCGGCTCGCGTTCGATGATCACGGTCTGCGGGGCGCGGTAGTAATCTGGGCCGTAACTTCGATAGAACGGCGAAGGCCCCCACAAAAAGGGATCACCGAAATAGAAGCCGAAATTGCTGCTGGAATGTCCACGATGGTGCCCGTAGCCGCCGTTGAAGTGACCGCCGCCGTGATGTCCACCATGGCGCCAACCCTCGGCGGCTGCGCTGAAGGTCGCGCCGAAAGTCAGCGAGAGGAGCATGCACGTGACAGTTAGAAAATGTTTCATGATGACGTTCCTCGTTTAACCGATTCGACCTCTGGGTGAATGCCAATCCGCAGGGGGCACGCTAGGCCCGACCGCGTAAACCCCGACTGAACCTTGACTCGCGAATCACTGCGCGTGCCAACACCCGAAGATGACGTTCACCCCCTGACGGAAGTCAGCGCGCCCGCAGTGCAGTGGTTATAGGCAGGCGTGCTGCCGCGATGGCAGGCAACAGAGCGCCGAGAAAACCAATCGCGAGCGCCCACTGTAACGCGTTGAAGATGAGCGACCAGGACACTGCGAAAGCAAAAACTACCTGACTGAAATTCGCGCCGAGCGTTGATACGGTATAGCGATCAAACACAGCCCAGGCCACGCCCGCACCCAAAATGCCGCCGAGACAGGCCAGGAACAGGCCTTCGAGCAGGACTGATACGAGCACGGGCAGTGCGCCAAAGCCGAGCGCGCGGAGAATTCCAATCTCGCGCCCGCGGCTTGCGACCGCCGCGTACATGGTGTTAAGCGCGCCGAAGGTCGCGCCAACCGCCATGATCACGGCCACTGTGGTCGCCAGAAAATTGATCAGCCGACGCAGGCGTTGCGATTGCGTCGCGTAATATTCGCGGGTGGTGGCAACCTCCACGCGCAACCGTGGATCGGTGGTGAGCGCGGCTTTAAGCGTGCTGAACGCTGTGGCATCGGTCAATTTCACGCGCAAGGATTGGAATACCGCACGGCGATAGGTTGACTGCACGGCCTCGACATCGCCCCAGATTTCCGAATCGTGCGCGTTGTCTGTGGCGAACACGCCAACTACTTTCCAGGGTTCATTATTGAGCGTGATCTCAGTGCCGAGGTCGAGACCGCTGAATTGCCCTTGCGCCCCGCGCCCGACCACAAGTTCACGCCTGCCCGGGGTGAAGCGGCGGCCAGCCACCAGCCGCAGATTGGTGCGCAACGCGAACGCCTGCGGGCCGACCCCGCGAACTTGCACATTGGCATCGGTGCCAGTGGCTTTCTTCGGGATGTTGGCGATCACGACGACCTCTGCCGAAACCAGCGGCGTGCCCTGCGCGTCGCGCAGAATGCCGGGGGCCTCTGCGATCAGGGTGACATCCGCGCGCGATATCTGGCTCGACAGTTCCGAGTTCGCGCCGCCCCGCAGCACGATAGCCTCATCGATTCTGCCAGTTGCGCCGAGGGTGTTCTGGAAGCCATCGCGCATCGCGAGCAAAGCCACCAGCACGCCGACCACACCCGCAATCCCGACCACCACCACCAGCGCCGAGCCCGCGCGTTGTGGCAGCGTGGCGAGACTCATGCGCGTCACGGCAAAGATCTCGCGCAGCAGGTGCATGAATCAGCGCCCCGCCAGTGCGTCAACGATGCGCAGGCGCATTGCGCGCCACGCTGGCGGCAGTCCGATCAGAAGCCCGAGCAGCAACATCAGCGCAAGTCCGAGCAGCCAGGAGGTCGCACTCACACTGAGCGGAGGCAGTTGTCCGCCCAGCTTCCCGCTGACCAGTGGCAGGCCTGCGGCCGCCAGCGTGAGACCGGCGACGCCGCCCAAAATCACCAGCAGCATGGCTTCGCCGATCACCAGCCACAGCACCGTGAGATTGGAAAAGCCGAGCGTTTTCAGCACCGCAAGTTCCGGAATTCGCTCGCGTACCGCTTGCGCCATGGTATGCCCCGTCAAGAGCAGCAACGTAAAAAATACCGCGCCCATGATCGCGCTCACGATCAAGCCGATATCGCCAAACTGTTTAGCGAACGCCAGATTGAAATCTTTCTCGCTCTGCGCCTTGGTCTCGCTGTCTGAATTATTGAACAGGCGATCAATCGCGAGCGCGATTTCACTGGACCGCGCGGGATCCGCGATCTGCACGATATACCAGCCAGCCGTGCCCTGGCTGGTCGTGCGGCCCTCGTCAAAATAGTCATAGCGAAAGAACATCTCATTTTCGTACTGCTGATTGCGTTCGTCACGCGAATGCATGATGCCGACCAGATCGAAAGTCCAGGTGTTACTGCCGGATTTATTTGGCCAGATAGTGGCCTCAAGCGGAATCTTGTCACCCACCTTCCAGCCGAATTTCTGCGCGAGGCCGCGGCCGACCAGCGCGCCGGTGCGCGTGTTCAGGAAGGCGCTGCGCGCGGCGGCACTGAGCGCGATCTCGGGATGGATATCGAGAAACTCCACCGGCGTTATCGCAATATTCGGAAAGAAATTTTTCCGATCCTGATAAATCCCCCCGAACCAGTTCGCATAGGCGATTTTCTCCACGCCGGGAAGTTGCGCGATACGCGCCAGATGCGCGAGCGGCAGCGGTTGAATGATCGACAGCCGCGAAGTCACGATCAGGCGATTGAGCCCGGAGTTATCGGCGCCGCGCGCAAAGACGATCCGCACCCCGTCCAGGAAGCCGAACAGCACAAAGGCAGTGGCAATCGATAGCAAGGTGAGAATGGTCCGGCTTTTTTTGTAGAACAGGCTCGCGAAGACGAGGTTCAGGAATTTCATGGCGCAGCCGTCGGGCGTACATCAAGCGATTTCGCCACCAGCACGCCTTTGTCGAGATAGACCTGGCGCCGCGCATAGTCAGCGGCTTTCGGGTCGTGGGTGACCATGACGATGGTCTTGCCATGATCGCGGTTCAGCGTCTGCAGCAAGGACAGAATCTCATCGGCGGTATGCCGGTCCAGGTCGCCGGTCGGCTCGTCGCACACCAGGAGTTTGGGATCAGAGACCAGCGCACGCGCGATCGCGACCCGTTGTTCCTCACCGCCCGAAAGTTCGCTTGGCCGGTGCTTGGCACGCGCGCTTAAGCCCACCAGCTCGAGCGCAATAAGCGCGTGGTGGCGGCGCTGCGCGCCCGACAGCCGCGTCAACAGCAACGGGAGTTCAATATTTTTCTGCGCCGAAAGCATCGGTAACAGGTTATAGAACTGAAACACGAAGCCTACGTTGGCCGCCCGCCAGCGCGCGAGTTCACCACTCGAAAGTTGATCGATCCGCTGGCCAGCGACTTCTACGGTGCCGGCGGTTGGCTTGTCCAGCCCGCCAATCAGATTGAGTAAGGTGGTTTTGCCAGAGCCCGAGGGGCCCATCAGCGCGACGAAATCACCGTCCGGGATCTCCAAGTCGATGCCGTGCAGCACGGCGACTTGCTGGGCGCCCCGCAGATAGGTTTTGCTGACGCCTTTAACCACGACCATGGTGAGTGTCCTGTGCGAGTGGGGCGATCGTCGTCGATCAGGTATCGTCGGCAACGGTCACGCGCTGACCATCGCGGAGCGTGGCGGGGGGCGCCAAGACGACACGTTCGCCAGCATTCAAACCGCTCATCACTTGGCGCATTTCGCCGACGCTTTGGCCAAGTACGACGGTTAGGCGACGCACGCGCGCGCCCTCAAGCACGAAAACGATAGGGGTATCTCCCGCGTTCATGATCGCGCTCGCCGGTATCTGCACGCCGGGTGGTAACGCGGAAGTTTCCGCAGATTTCACCGCCTCTTCCAGAAAGCTCACGCGCACGCCCATGTCAGGCACGATTCGCGGATCCTTGGTCTCGATCGCAATCCGCACCTTCACCGTCGCCTTGCTGCGATCGGCCGCCGGAATAATGGTGATGACCCGGGCGGGGATGGTCCATTCAGGATAGGCGTTCAACACCGCTTCTACTGGCTGCGCAGCTTGCACGCGACTGATATACGCTTCGTTGACATCGACTTCGATTTCGAGCGAGTCCATGTCGACGATGGTGCCGATTCCGGTGCGCGTGAAGCCCCCGCCAGCCGAGATCGGAGACACGATCTCACCGGGTTGCGCCGCTTTCACAGTGACTACGCCGGCAAACGGCGCGCGCACGATGGTGTTGTCGAGCGCAACCTGCGCGACCTCGACCGCACGCTGGGTTACCGCAATCTGTTGGCGCTGGCTGGCGAGCCGTGCGGTATACGATTGAACCTGTGAGCGCGCGTCCTCCGCGGTTTGTGAACTCGTCAATTTACGGGTAACGAGTTCCTGCTGGCGGATCGAATCGCGCGTTGCCTGCGCCAGTTGCACCCGCAGATCCACCAGCAGCGCGGTGGCGGCTGTCACCTGCGCCTCGGCCAGATTGACCGCGGCCACGGCATCGGTGGGATCAAGGCGGGCGAGGACTTCGTTGGCGGCGACCTGTTGACCCTCTTCGATCAACACCTCGGCAACCCTTCCGGTGACCTTGGACGAGACGGTCGCTTGCCGTCGCGCAGTGACATAACCAGTGGCGTCGAGCACAGTGCCCTCGGGTGCGCGCGTCGTGATGGTCTGCACGAGCGCCGTGCGGACGATCAAGCTGGCCGTGTAATATCGATAGGCCCAGGCACCGCCACTCGCGAGCAGCACGAACGCGACAATCCACCACCACCAACGCGTGGCAGGTGGCGGTGTGTCGCGCGCGATGCGTAACTGGTTCAGAAGTTCAGACTTGTCCAAGATCGATCATCGCCCTTTATTGTTTTACGCCAGAGACCCGGCAAAGGATCAATCTATGCGCGACTCATCTCGATCATCATACGGCGCTGCGCATGGCCTCGGCTAACCCGCGGCAAGCGCCTGACTTGGTCAGTCACCAAGGCGTGCAGATGCCACGCATTATCTATGGCACAGCCTGGAAAAAAGCGCGTACTGCGGAACTGGTGACGCAGGCGATCGCCTTGGGCTTCAGGGGCATCGATACCGCGGGCCAGCCCAAGCATTATTTTGAAGCAGGCGTCGGCACTGGTCTGGCGGCCGGCCTGCAGGCGGGTGTCGCCCGCGCGGACATTTACCTGCAGACCAAGTTCACTCCCCGCGCTGGACAGGATCCCGCGCAGATGCCTTATCCGCCTAACGCACCACTCGCAGCGCAGGTGCTGCAATCGTTTGAATCCTCATTGCGCAATCTGCAGACGGATTACGTGGATGGTTTGCTGCTTCATTCGCCGCTGACAGAGGCGGCCGAGATGCGTGAAGTATGGGCGACGATGGAGGACATCTGGGAGGGTGGCCGCGCGCGGCAGTTGGGGATCAGCAATTGTTACGAACTGAGTGCACTCGAGGCACTCTATCGCGACGCGCGAATCAAACCGGCAGTGGTCCAGAATCGCTTCCATGCACGCACGCATTACGACAGCGCAATCCGTGCGTTCTGCGCGAAGCGCGGCATTCTTTATCAAAGCTTCTGGACGCTGACGGCTAACCCGCAACTGCTGGCCCATGCACGCGTCCGCGCGCTGGCGCGAACCCACCGGCGCACAGCCGCGCAGATTCTGTTCCGTTATCTGACCCAGCTCGAGATCGTGCCGTTGATCGGCACCACCTCGCAGCAGCACATGATTGAGGATCTCGCGATCTTCGAGTTCGAACTTACCGCCGCCGAACAGACGGGAATCGCGCCCTTAATTCGCTGACCTCGACTGCGGTCAGCGGGTTTTGTATGTCCCCACCGGGACCGTGGATGTCGACTTAAAGTACCCCCGTCTCAGGCGAAGTGCGGGATAACCTTCTCGGCGAACAGGCGCATCGAGTGTTCCGTCAGGCGTGGGTCGAGCCCGCCAATCTGCATCCACATGATCTGGTGGGTGACGGGCGCTGCGGCGGCCGAGCGTGCGAGTTCTCGGATCGCATCCTCCGGGGTTCCCACTATCATCGGTGCGCCATAAAAATGCAGACCCGCAGCCTGCGCCAGCTCGGCGACCGGTGGCAGAGGGTCGACACCAAAGAAGCCACCCGGGGGCGCTGGCACGCCAGCTTCATGCAGCTTTAGATTGTAGGTGGTCAGGATTTCGTGGATGTGCGCGGCGGCGTTGTGCCAGGCCTGCTCGCGGGTGTCTGCGATATGCACCATGCGCAAGGTGCCTTTGTGATAGTCCGTCGGATTTCGTCCATGCGCGCGCAGGCATTGCTCGTAGTGCGCGATAACCTCGGCGCTGCCAGCGCCTGCGAGGTGGCAGCCGTAACGCGCCGCACGCTCGATGGCGTCCGGCGCCAGCGCTGCGACCCACATCGGGAGTTCGCGCGAAGTCGGCCGGGGGCGTAACGAAATGGGTTCGAATTTAAAGCGCCGACCGGCGAAGCCAAAGGGATCCTGTTGCCACAAGCCACGGATGATGGCCAGACCTTCTTCCAGACGTGACGGCCGCTGCTTGTGCGGAATCTCGAATGCTGAAAACTCGTCGAGGTAGTAGCCCTGCCCCAGCCCGAGATCGAAGCGGCCGTCCGAGATGGCATCGAGGGTGGCGGCCTGTTCGGCCACTTCAATCGGGTGATGCAGCGGCAGTACTACGATGTAGGTTCCGATGCGAATCCGCGTGGTGCGCGCGGCAATTGCGGCGAGTACCAGCATCTGTTGTGAAAAATATCCATCACTGAAATGGTGTTCCGCAGTCCATACGCCGTGGTAGCCCAGCTGCTCCGCAAGCGCGGCGAGCGTGATCGTATGTTGATAAAAGCGCGCCGCCGGAATCTGCTGCGGTGGCGGATTTCCGCCAGTCAGGATCAGGTCAAATTTCATGCTGAAGCTCCCATTACATGCAACGAATAGACGCGACCAACTCCCGTTGATGACTTTAACCTAGAAACGGCAGTAGAACGGCGCGTGGAGTGTGTTCCATGGTGTGCAGGGCAAGACGCTTTGATGCGGAATAGCGAGCTATTCCGACGAGTTGCAACGCCGCCATGCGCGCAGGGGGACGCGCTGCACGTGGCGTAGCGTCCTCACCGATAAGGTGGCGCTCGTTTGAATGAATAAACCGAAATTGTTCATGAGCTTACTCACGTTTAGCAGCGGTCAACTGCCGTTTCTAGGTTTAAGCAGACGCGTCAGGGGTGTCCACGCTTAGCAGCCTGTCCGACTTAGGAGGAATCTGCTGCGGCGCTGGGACAGCGGTCCATATCGACGCGCATTTTCGTTAAATAGAACCACTATTCGCCTCAAATGCGCGCCAATCTGTCCTCGCTCTCCCAACGCCTCGCGACGATTCCCTAAGTCTGACAGGCTGCTAGCAGCCGCGGACTTAGGACCGTCCCATTGCGGCGGTGTTTAGGCGCGCAGCAAGTTCGCGCGCAGCGCGCACCATTGGATTATCGATAACCGAAGCCCCAAAGCAGTAGCAGGTAATGCAGAATACTGGGAAGAAACCCTGCGCCGCGCGCGCGGGCGAAATCGTCCTTAGCTTTGGCATCCAAGCGCCGGCAGCCTCCGCAATATTCAGGAACATAAGACTCGCGCGCCATGGCTCGCTCAAAATCAAACGGCGCCCAAGACTCCTCCGCCAACTTAGGCTTCGAAGCCAAACTCTGGCTCACCGCCGACAAGCTCCGTAATAACATGGACGCGGCCGAGTACAGGCACGTGGTGCTCGGTCTGATTTTCCTGAAGTACATCTCGGATACTTTCGAGGCGCATCACGCGAAACTGGTCGCCGGCCAGGGCGAGTACGCCGGCGCGAACCCGGAAGACCCGGACGAATACAAAGCCGAGAATGTGTTCTGGGTGCCCGCCGATGCCCGCTGGTCCCACCTGCAGGCCAGTGCCAAGCAGCCCACCATCGGCAAGACCGTGGACGATGCCATGGTCGCCATCGAGCGCGACAACCCACGTCTCAAAGGCGTTTTACCTAAAGACTACGCCCGCCCCGGCCTCGACAAGCAGCGCCTCGGCGAACTCATCGACCTCATCGCCACCATCGAACTCACCGCCGCGAGCGAGGGCCCAGGCAATGGCGACCGGACCCACCGCTCGGTCGATTTGCTCGGCCGCGTGTACGAATATTTCCTCACCCGCTTCGCGAGCGCCGAAGGCAAGAACGGCGGCCAGCTCTATACCCCGTCCTGCGTCGTGCGCTGCCTCGTCGAGATGCTTAGCCCCTACAAGGGCCGCATCTATGACCCCGCCTGCGGCTCCGGCGGCATGTTCGTGCAGTCGGAAAAATTCGTCGAATCGCATGGTGGAAAATTGGGCGACATCTCCATCTACGGCCAGGAGAGCAACGCCACCACCCGCCGCCTCGCCGTGATGAACCTGGCGCTCCGCGGTATCGAGGCCGACTTCGGCCCCGAACAGGCAGACAGCTTCCGCCGCGATCTGCATCCCGATCTGCGCGCCGACTACGTCCTCGCCAACCCACCCTTCAACGATTCGGACTGGTTTCGTAAAGACGACGACGTGCGCTGGCAGTTCGGCGTGCCGCCCAAGGGCAATGCCAACTTCGCGTGGGTGCAGCACTTCATCCATCACCTCGCACCGCAGGGCATGGCCGGCTTCGTGCTGGCTAATGGCAGCATGAGTTCCAATC
>CAMATU010000090.1 GCA_945861225.1 Klebsiella pneumoniae | reverse complement strand
CGTGACCAAGGGTGGCCATGCAGTTGGGATTGGTTTTGGTGCTGGTCCCTGGCGCCACGCCAAAAAAACCGGCTTCGGGATTGATGGCCCATAACCGACCGTCGGACCCTAAGTGAAGCCAGGCAATGTCATCCCCCACCGTCCACACTTTCCAGCCTTTGAAAGCGGCCGGTGGGACCAACATCGCAAGGTTGGTCTTGCCACACGCAGAGGGAAACGCGGCGGCGACATAACTCGTGTTCCCGTGGGGATCTTCCAGCCCCAGGATCAGCATGTGTTCGGCGAGCCAGCCCTCGGTGCGGGCTTGCCAGCTCGCGATGCGGAGCGCGTGACATTTCTTGCCCAACAACGCGTTGCCGCCATAGCCGGAACCGATGCTCTTGATCAACAGCGCTTCCGGGAAGTGCATGATGAATCGTCGCTCAGGATCGAGGTCGCCGATCGAATGCAGGCCGCGCACGAAAGAATTTCCAGCTTCGATATGGGCCAGTGCACGGGTGCCGATGCGCGCCATGATGCGCATGTTGGCAACCACATAGGGGCTGTCAGTGATTTCCACGCCAGCGCGCGCGTAAGGCGAACCATACGGGCCCATCAGGTATGGGATCACATAAAGCGTGCGGCCACGCATGCAGCCGGCGTAAAGCTTATCGACCAACTGATGACCTTCGGTGGGTGACATCCAATTGTTATTAGGCCCTGCGTCGTCTTTGACCGCCGTACACACGAAGGTCAGGTGCTCGACTCGCGCCACATCGCTCGGGCTCGAACGGTGCAGATAACAATTGGGGTGGGTGGTTGGGTTAAGCTTGAGTAACGTACCGTCCTGAAGCATCGCGTCCACCAGCTGCGCGTTTTCGGCGTCCGAGCCGTCGCACCAATGAACGGTGTCCGGTTGCATCAAGGTCGCAGCGTCTTTCACCCACGCCGCCAATTCCAAGTTTGAGGTCATTGAATAAAGTCTCCTGAGTCCAAAATTCGGTAGCGGCAAGGAACCTGCGTGCGTTACTGAAAAGGTCCTGCCGGGGGGTTACGCCATGCTAACCAACGCCCGTGGCGTTTTGAAGAAAATCGGCTGCGCTTCCCACAATCAGAGACATTTAGCGGCCGAATCTGCGGCCGATGTACCAGTCTTGCGTTGACCGCCAGCTGCTGCGGCACTCGGCAGCCACTGATCAGCCTGCATTTGTGCTTTAGCTGTGGCGTATGGACCGTCTCTAAAGGACACCTCTAAAGCCGCTGTGGAGCGCGCTTTTTAGTACGCTTCTTGGGAACTGTCGCCCGACTTACCCGCCCTGCCAGCCAATTCACCACGGTTTCCACGAGTGCCGCGCGAGCCTGTGTGCTTATCAAAATGCCGATGTGCCCGGCGGGCAGTTCTACTTCAGTGTAATCGGTTGTTCCCACCAGGCCACGCAGCGCTCGCGAGGCCGCAGGGGGCACCAGATGATCGTCGCGTGCAATAAGGTTTAACACGGGCATCTGCAGGTGCTGCAAGCGAATCGTCTGTCCCGCTACCTGCAAGGTCCCATTGACCAGACCATTCGCCTGGTAACAGCCCTCGGTGAATTCGCGAAAGGCAACGCCAGCCAGCGCGGGGCTATCGAAAATCCAGCGCTCCAGCGCCAAGAACAAGCTGCTCGCGGTATCGTCATCCGCGCGCGCGACAAAATTGACGTACTTTTGGTGGGCAAACTGCAGGGGTTTCTGCGCGATGAAGAGCGCGTTGAGAAAATCTCCCGCCAGATTGCCATAGGCCGCGACCAGCGCCGCGATATCTACCCGCTGCAGCAAATGGCTGAGAAGATCATCGGGCGTGTGGAAATCAACTGGCGTCGCAATCGTGAGCAGATGCTTGACCTTCGCGCCGTGCAACGCCGAGTAGCACAGACAAAACGTTCCGCCCTGACAGATCCCCAGCAAATTCACCTGGTCGCGCTGATGGCGCGCGCGCAGCACCTCAACACAGGCATCCAGATCGTCGGCGATATAATCCGTAAGTGTGCGCCGTTGATCCGCGCGGTCCGGATAACCCCAGTCGAGAAGGTAAACTTCATGCCCGCGCGCAAGCAGATCCTCGATCAGCGAACACCCCGGCGCGAGATCGACCACACTGGGTCGATTGACCAGCGAGTACACGATCAATAGCGGGGTCGCGGAGACCGGCCGAGTGCGCGGTGCGTAGTGATACAGCTGCAGTTTGCCGCGGGTTAGCACAACGGTGCGTTGCGAGTGCCATGGTTCCTCGTCGCGCCAGTCACCGAGACGTTGCTGCGCGCGCGCGCTGTTGCCCGCGTAAGCGGTCACCTCGCGCGCCAGGTCGTCCAGTGAGAAAGTGATCTGGGGCATTGCGGATTATTCCTTGGTCGCCCCAGCTAACTGATCGGCTGCGGCAGATTGCCAAGTTCGCCACACCTGGCGCAGGTTACTCCCGGTATCAACCGCTGCTGCAAACTGAGTCGCGTAGGCGTCAGTCAGCGCCTGCTCGCGATAGGTGGCATCGGCGCAGCTGACCCAACAGTCATACAGGCTGCGCACGCTGGTGATTGCAGGCCCTTCCCCGCTGACGAGCTGGTCCTTAAAGTCCGCTAAGGCGCGCGCTAAAATTTCGTAATGCGACGCTTGTAGCGTCTCCAGCGCGCGCGTATGGGCGAGCCCGGCCCGCGCTACCACTGCCCAGCGCCGATGCGCTTCGCGCGCCGGGCCCAGGATGGGCTGCGTTTGAGTTTCCAGTACTTGAATAAATGGCGCGCCAAGGGCACTCGACGCTGCGCGAAGAAGGCCCAGATGGTGCTGCCACTGCTCGAGCAACGCCAGTAGCACCTCCGACATCGCAGGAGATTCAATGCCGCCTCGTGCGTCGCGCGCGGCATAGGCAGTGGCAAACTCGCGGAGCAACGCGGCGAACTGCGCGAGCTGAGCACCGTCGGAAACTGGGGTGGTAGCGGCCCACGGTGATTTTTCAAAGCCCGGAAATACTTTCCACCAGTCGCTTGGCTGCGTCATCGCGTTCAGCCACGTGCGGAGTAAACCGGCGCCAAAAAACTCTTTCTCGCTCGTCACCGCATTTATCGCTCGCGCATCAGCGCGGCGCGCGATTGGCCACGAGATCGGTTACCACACCCGGATCCGCCAACGTGCTGGTGTCCCCCAGGCTGTCGAGTTCGTTGCCGGCGATTTTGCGTAAGATGCGCCGCATGATTTTGCCCGAGCGAGTCTTCGGCAGGCCGGGTGCCCACTGAATGACATCGGGAGTGGCAATCGCGCCGATTTCCTTGCGCACATGATCCACTAACTGTTTACGCAGTTCTTCGTTCGGCGTCTGCCCCGTCATCAACGTGACATAGGCATAAATGCCCTGACCTTTGAGATCGTGCGGAAAGCCCACCACCGCCGCTTCAGACACCGCAGAATGCAGCACCAAGGCGCTCTCCACCTCAGCAGTGCCGATGCGATGGCCCGAGACATTGATCACATCGTCGATCCGACCCGTAATCCAGTAGTAGCCATCAGCATCGCGGCGCGCACCATCGCCGGTGAAGTAGGTGCCGGGAAACATCTTGAAGTAGGTCTCCTTGAAACGTTCGTGATCCCCGTAGACCGTGCGCATCTGCCCCGGCCAGGAGCGCTTGATCACGAGCGCACCACTCGTGGCACCCGCCAATTCAACGCCCTTTTCATCCACCAAAGCGGGCTCCACACCAAATAAGGGCAAGGTCGCAGAACCCGGTTTCAGGGGCCGCGCGCCCGGCAGCGGGCTAATCAATATGCCGCCGGTTTCGGTCTGCCACCAGGTATCCACGATCGGGCAGCGACCATCGCCAACCACGTGGAAATACCATTCCCACGCTTCTGGATTAATCGGCTCACCCACCGAACCCAGCAGCCGCAACGAGGCGCGCGAACTGCGTTTGACCGGCGCATCGCCCTGGCCCATCAAGGCGCGGATAGCGGTCGGTGCGGTGTAGAAAATATTCACCTGATGCTTGTCGATCACCTGCCAGAAGCGTCCCGCATCGGGATAGGTAGGCACCCCTTCAAACATCAACGTGGTCGCGCCATTCGCCAACGGCCCGTAAAGAATGTACGAGTGACCAGTCACCCAACCCACATCTGCCGTGCACCAGTAGATATCACCGGGGTGATAATCGAACACATACTTGTGGGTCATCGCGGTGAAGACCAAGTACCCCCCGCTGGTATGCAACACGCCTTTTGGTTTGCCGGTCGAGCCTGAGGTGTACAGAATGAATAACGGATCTTCTGCGTCCATCTCGACCGGAACCGACACTGGACTCGCGGCGGCGACCGCCTCGTGGTACCACACGTCGCGCCCCGGCTGCCAGGCGATCTCTCCCCCAGTGCGGCGCACGACAAACACCGTGTGCACGCCAGGACAGTGCTGTAGGGCTTGATCGGTATTGGCCTTCAAGGGCACCGGACGGCCGCCGCGCAAGCCTTCGTCGGCCGTGATCACCACCTGGCAATCGGAATCGAGAATGCGATCTTTCAAGGCTTCCGGCGAGAAACCGCCAAAGACCACCGAATGCACTGCGCCGATGCGCGCGCAGGCCAGCATGGCAATGGCCGCCTCCGGAATCATCGGCATGTAGATCGACACCCGATCACCCTTCTTAACGCCTTTGGTCTTAAGGGCGTTGGCGAAGCGGCACACCGCTGCGTGCAATTCACGATAAGTGAGGCGTCGGTCTTCCTGCGGATTGTCCCCTTCCCACAAAATTGCGACTTGGTCGCCGTGCGTCGCGAGATGACGATCGACGCAGTTGTAACAAACGTTGAGCTTGCCGCCTTCGTACCAGCGAATATCGGCAGTGTGGAAATCCCAGTTCGAAACGCGCGTCCAGGGCGCGCTCCAGGTCACGAACTCACGCGCCTGACGCGCCCAGAATTCATCGGGATTAGCCAATGACTCGGCATATCCCGCGCGATACTGCGCCTCGGTAAGATGGGTGCGGGCGGCAGCAGCGGTGCTGACCGGATAAATTTTTTCGTGACTCATGGGGATGCTCCAAGCGATCGCGCTTCGATTATCCTAAGTCCCGCCGAGTTTGACCACCGACGTGCCGCGCCAGCACAACTAAATAGCCTGCGCTCGCGCGTTCAAGACCATGGTAGGAGCGGCTTTAGCCGCGATGGGGCGCTTGATACTCTGGAGGCTTTTCATACTCCCATCGCGGCTAAAACCGCTCCTACGGGCGAACTAGCGCTTGGCGGTGAGGTTCAGCTTCGCGATTGCATCGACGTGGCACAGGCCCTAAGGTCCGTCCTCCCTTCTTTAGAAAGCGATGTGAGATGCCCGCGCTCGATGACATGCTGCACGCCGCCCGCCAGGCCGTGACTGAAACCTGTGCCGTCGCACGCCAAATCCAATTGGCTGCTGGCGCGATGAAACGCATGACCAAGGAGGATTACAGTCCAGTCACGGTGGCCGATTTCGCCGTACAAGCCTTAATCGCACTCCATCTGCGCGAGCGCCTGGGTGGGCTCGTGCTGGTCGGCGAGGAAACGGCAGCGGATTTGCGTCACGCGCATTCGGAGCACTTACGCGATGCCGTGGTCGCGGCCGTTTGCCAGGTGAGACCCAAGCTCACCCCCACCGAAGTGCTGGCCGCGATTGATCTCGGTAATCACGATGCGACCGCAGCGGCGTACTGGACGCTCGATCCGATCGATGGCACCAAGGGCTTCCTGCGTGGCGGTCAATACGCCATTTCGCTGGGGTATATCGAGCGCGGCGTGGCGGTGCTCGGCGTGCTCGGCTGCCCCAATCTTGGCCGCGATTTTTCCCAGCCATTCGATCAGCCCGCAGACGATGGTGCGCTGTTTTTCGCCTGCCTGGGCGGCGGTGCGTTTTATGTGCCGTCGGCCGCGCCGAGCACCGCGCCGGTGGCGATCAGGGTCGCCGGGAATCGCGATATCACCACCATGCGGGTGTGCGAATCAGTAGAGGCGGCGCATTCCCGCCTGGATGAAACCCAGCAAGTAGTTGCACGGCTCAATGCCCGAGGTGCGCCTGCGCGGCTCGACAGTCAGTGCAAGTATGCAGTGGTCGCGCGCGGCCAGGCCGATGCCTATCTGCGTCTGCCGACCCGCGCCGATTACGTCGAGAAAATCTGGGATCACGCAGCTGGCGCATTGGTTGCGACGGAAGCCGGCGCGACGGTCAGCGATATCGACGGCAAACCGTTGGATTTCTCGCACGGCACAACGCTCAAGCAGAACCGCGGTGTGGTTTGCGCGGTCCCCGCCTTTCACGGCCCGATTCTCGAGGCTATTGCTGCGGTGTACAGCTAACTAACAGCCGCGGGCTTAGGGGGAATCTGCTACGGCGATGGGAGAGCGAGGTCAGATTCCCTAAGTCCGCGGCTGCTCGCACCCCGGTCTTGGCACATTCGTTAACTTTGAAAACCGGAAATATTCCTCAGTTCCGGTTTTCAAATCCTTAAATCTCTTGTTAGGGTTCAGCCAAAGGCTAGGTAGGAAATAGGAATAATTCCTTTTTTCTACTCCAACAGGCTCAGAACGAAATCCATGACAAAGGGATTCAACCATGCGTGTCCGCCCACTCCGCCCGCCCTATCGCGTTGTGATTGTTGAAGATCATAAGTTTGTCGCCGAAATGCTGGCCCAGCGCCTGGCCCTGGACACCGCCGTCCAGGTCGTCGGCATTGCGAACTTCGGCTCGAGCGCCCTGCACCTGGTAAGCCAGCACGCGGTAGACATCGTGCTGCTCGATATGCAGCTCGAAACGGAAGATGGGATCGGCATCGCGAAGCAATTGTGGGCGCAGAATCCGGCGCTGCGGATTATCGGTTTATCAGTGCACGATGCGGACTATCATCCAGTCGCGCTGTTGGAAATTGGCGGGATGGGCTTTCTATCCAAGCGCACCAACGCGAAGGAAATCTCGGAGGCGATTCGGCGGGTCGCCAACGGCGACCTGGCAATCAGTCCACAGATCGCGGTGCACCTCGCAACGCGCGCGCCGCAGGCGAGCCCGATCGAACAACTGCGCGCACTCACCATCAAGGAAGTGGAAGTCTTAAGTGAAATTGCGCGCGGCTTCTCGGTCCGCGAAATCGCCCAGCGCGCCGGCCTGACCGAAAAGACCATCCAAACTCATCGCAATAACATGCGTAAAAAACTGCATGCGACGACTGACGTTCAGCTCTGCCTCATCGCGATTAAGGCGGGCCTGGTCGATATTCATCAGGCCACCGCATAAACCCCATAGCCGGCACACATCAGCACGGTAAGGCCACCCCAGAAAACTAACCACCGCTGCTGTGCGCGCACGCCCACCACCGTGAAGAGGATGCCGATGAATAAGGTCATCCACACCGTGGCCGTTACGAAGCCTTGCGTAGAGGATGCTTGCGCGGCCAGCGCCTGACCGGCGGCATCCAGCCCATCGCGATATCTCATCGACCCCTCACGGTGAATACGCCACCACTTCAATTTCGACCAGCGCACCCGGCAACACCAGGCCCGTCACCACCGTCGAGCGGGCCGGCGGCTGGTGTGGAAAATACTCCGCGTAAATCTGATTGAAGCGCGAGAAATCGTGACGCTCGACCAGCCATACCGTGGATTTGATCACATGCGCCAAACTCGCCCCAGCGTCGGCCAGAATTGCGCTGATGTTCTGCACCGCCTGGCGGGTTTGGGTTTCGATACTGCTACCGGCCAGCTGCCCTTGCGCAGTCAGTCCTAACTGTCCGGATAAAAATACAAAATCCCCCGCGCGCACGGCTTTGGACAGCGGCAGCGGTTTGCCATCCGCAAGACATAGCGCACCACCGATAATCTCGTGTTTCATTTCATTCCCCCTCATGCTTGGCGCCGAAGTCTAATGGTGGTCGCTTGACTTCGTCACCCTGTTTCGTGAATCTCGCGCTCACGAGAAACGCTCAGGAATTACCGCCCATCGCTACCGCCATCAGCGTTGTTGCGAGCGAACGCGAAGTAATCCAGTCAAATCATCGCGCGCAGCGCGCTTTAGCCCACGAAAGGTTGCATGATCCCACTCCTCGCCAAAGACCGCATTGTCGCGCAGCCCGACTTCAACCGCTGGCTGGATGTTGTGGTTGGTCCTATTTTACGCCGCCACCTTGCTGATCTTCACGAGGTACGGCGGCGGCGTTGCTGTTTGTCGCATTGATTTCAAACGCGCTGATGCGGCCCGTGCATCCGCGCCACCATCTGAAAATTTAATGTCGGAGGATCGTATCGAATGTTGATGTCTGCTGAGGAGTATCGCGAAAGCCTGCGGCGCTATCACCCGCGGGTGTTTGTCGATGGCGATTTGGTCCCATCAGTCGCCGATGAACCCCGTTTGCGGCCGGGCATCAATGCCATTGGGGTCACCTACGACTACGCCAGGCAGGCCAAGTATCAGGCCTTCGCGACGGCCACCGATGCCTTCACCGGTCGCACCGTGAATCGCTTCCTGCACCTCAATTCGAGCACCCATGACTTACTGGCCAAGCTGGAATACGTGCGGCTGGTGTGTCAGGAAACCGGTTGCGCGATGCGTTATCTGTCGATGGATGGCTTCAACGCACTTCACCAATTAACGTACCGCCTGGAGGCCGACCTCAAACACGACTATCACGCGCGCTTCCTGGCCTATCTCGCCCGCGTGCAGGCAGCAGACCTCACGGTAGGCATCGCAATGACCGATGCCAAGGGCGATCGCAGTCTACGCCCGCATCAACAGGCCAATCCCAACACCTATGTGCATATTCATGAACGTCGCGCCGACGGCATCGTGATTTCAGGCACGAAAGCAATCGTGACCGCCGCGCCCTATGTGCACGAACTACTGGTGTTGCCCGGGCGTGCGATGACCGCGGACGATGCACCATTCGCAGTCGCCTGCGCGGTGCCCATCGATGCGCCCGGTCTCACCATCGTGGCGCGTCCCGCCGGACGGCCGGGAGAACAGAAAGCCCTCTTCAGTGCGCACTACGGCCAGACCACCGGGGTGTGTCTGTTCGATCAGGTGTTCGTGCCCTGGGCGCAGGTTTTTTTAGCCGGTGAATGGGAACACTCGGAGTTTTTGACGAAATCCTATGCGACGCATCATCGGCACACCTGCATCGGCGCGCGCGCGGGCTTTGGAGATTTGCTGATCGGCGCGGGCGCGACAATGATCGAGGCCAATGGCTTGGATGGCGAGCAGCATGGTCATTTGCGCGACACCTTGGTGGAGCTGATCAAACTGGTCGAGGGAATCTTTGCGTGTGGCGTGGCCTCCTCAGTGTATGGAATCAAGGATCCGGCCGGCAATATCGAACCCGAAGCGGTGTTCGCGAATATCGGGAAATTGCTGTTGGCCACCCAAATCTATGACATGCATCGCCTGGCCCACCAGGTCTCTGGCGGCTTGATTGTCGCGCTGCCCAACCCGGCCGAGGATCACAATCCGGAAACGCGCGCCGATCTCGCCGCCGTCTTGGCGGGGCGCGCGGACGTGCCTTACGCGCAACGCGCGCAAGTTGCACGCTTCATCGAGGATTTAACAGCCTCAGATGCGGGTGGTTGGATGTCGGTGATCAGTTTGCATGGCGGTGGCTCACCGGAAGCCATGAAGCGCGAGATCTATCGGCGCTATCCCATTCAGGAGCGCCAACTGCTGGTCGCGCGCCTGATTGACCGCGGTCTACTCGCGGCTAGCCAAACCCCGCGTCTGGGTGCGGCAGGCCAGCCCGGCCAATGTTGTGACACCGGTTGCACTATTCCTGAATTGCCGCGGCCGGTGAGTGCCATGCCGCCGGCGGGTAGCGATTGATCAATACCAGCGCCACCAACACCAAACTTCCACCAAGCAAGAGCGCGGCGTTCGGCAATTCGCCAAGCAGGAGCGCGGATAGCCCAAGTCCGAATATCGGCACCAGGTTGATATAGGCAGAGGTGACCACGGCACCGATTTTTGCGACTGCCTGGTAGTACCACAGAAAGCCGACTGCAGAATTTAAAACACCCAGAAAGGCGATCATCGCGAGCGCCTTCGGATCACTCAGCAGCGCGGGCAGCGCCGCCCAATCCAAAACCACAAAGGGCGCCAGCATCACGGTACCGCAAAGTGCGGCATAGAACGTGACGGTGAGCGGCGAATAAAGTAGCAAAAGGGGCCGGCCAAGGACCGAATACAGCGCCCAACTCGCAGCACTCAGCAGGATTAGGCCATCGCCAACACTCACCGCGCCGTTCAGCAACTGCCACGGCGCGCCGTTGGTCACCACCATTGCCGTGCCAAGAATGCCGAGCCCAATCCCGCTCCCCAAGCCAAGCCGCAGGCGTTGGCGATACCAAGCCAGATCGATCAGCGCGATCATGATGGTAATGGTGGAGAAGATCACATTCGCGCGATTGGCCGCCGTGTGTTCAACGCCCATGAACACCAGCACGTTGTGCAGGCACACACCCGTTAAGCCCAGCCACATGAACGCCCCAAGATGCGTGCGTGAAATGCGCGTGCGTTCACCAGTCATCCGCAAAAAAATCCACAACACCGCCGTTGCCACTAAAAAGCGACCGAAGGCCAGCGCGTAAGGCGCCGAATACCCGGCGAGCAAGCGCCCAAAGATCGGTGTTAAAGCCCAGAACAGGGTTGCGATGACGAGCTTTAAATGAATCAACGCGTGTTTGGACATCATCGCGTCGTTATCCAGCATGCGGGGATTTTAAGCAATCGCGCGGCGCAGGAATCTTGGTATAGGTCGGATGAGCGCAGCGTAATCCGACGCGGTGCCGCCAACTAAATGTCGGATAACGCTGCGCGCATCCGACCTATGTTCGCCTTACCCTGCATCAGTAAAGCCCGTCCCCCCGCAGCCGCTAAACTCTGCATGGCACCTTACGACAGTTCGGCGAGCATGCACCTTCCGCTGCCTCTCACGGATGCGGCGGCCGACGCTGCGGCGTGCTGTGCCCGGGAAGCGGCGCTGCGCGACACGACAATTGCGCTTACCCGCGCCAATCGCGAGCTTGAACAGTTCACCCGCATTGCGGCACACGACTTACAAGAACCGTTGCGTCTGATGACCAGCTTTACCGAGCTGTTCGCGCGGCGCTACCAGCATCTGGTGGATGACACCGGTCAGCAATATCTGCATTACGCCCTAAATGGCGCGCGCCAGATGAAGGCGCTCATCGCAGATCTGCTTGAGTACACGCAGATCAGTAGTGAATTCTGTCCCTTCGAAGCAGTGCCACTGGACGAATGTGCGCAGCAAGCGGCGCGCTGCGTGGAGGCGCTACGCGCGGACTGTGGCGGCGCTATTGAATGGCAGACCCGGCTGCCGATTGTGCGCGGCCACGCCCCGCATCTGCAGCTTGTGTTCTATCACCTGCTGCGCAATGCCCTCCTGTTTAGAGCAGGGCATGCACCGTTGGTGAAAGTGGAGGCCTCGCGCCTGACCGACGCCTGGCGGATCGGCATCCATGACAATGGTCCAGGGATCACGCCCGAGTATCATGCCCGCGTGTTCATGGTTTTCCAGCGCCTCACCCGCGACCGGACACATCCTGGGACCGGTATCGGACTCGCGCTGTGCAAGAAAATAGTGGAGATGCATGACGGACGAATCTGGATCGAATCGAATGCGCTGGGCGGTACCAGCGTGCTGTTTACCCTGCCGGACACCAGCGAAGATCGCCCCCGATCCGAAGGTAGGTTGGGGTGAGCTTGCGAACCCCAACATTGGGGCAGTATGCGCGTGCGGACTCGTGTTTGAAGAGGTCACCCGTCGAATAATTGTTGGGGTTCGCTGCGCTTACCCCAACCTGCCAATAGGAACAGCTATTTAGCGCTCAGGCGTGGGTGCTATGCCAGTCGAAGGTCGCGCGCGCAGTGCAACCACCATCCGCATACTCCAAGCTGGTGCAGAGACTGCGCACCAACGCGATACCCCGACCGCTGGCGGCCTCATTCTCCCTGAGTTCGCGGAGCCTAACCGAAGTATCGAAACCGAGGCCGTCGTGATGGATGACGATCTGCAGACGTCCACCGCTCGGCATCGGCACATGGGTGCAGCGGAATTCGATGCGCCCGCTGTGCATGGCGGCTAAGCGCGATGCGCGCAGCAGGTAATAGTCCGCGAAGCCTTCTGGATCATGCTTCAAGCTGGAGTCAATCTGGAGCAATCCATACTCAAGTGCATTCGAGAAGAGTTCAGTCAGAATCAAGAAAAGCTGGGTTCTGAAGAGCCCCAGTCCCTGCGCGGCATCGAGCACTTGCATCACTTTGGCGACCGGCTCGCCGTCGCGAATTTCCGTCGGAGTAAACGTCACCGCGTAGTCCCAGTTCATCGCGGACTGCTTCAGCACGACCGCTTGTTCAGTCTCCGGCTTCGCGGGGTTGGCAAGACTCAGATCGCAGCCCACGACGAGGATCGATAAATCATCATGTTGTGCCGCAGCGGCCGCGTGGCCGTCTACGGCGGCGACAATATTGGCGAGCATCAGCGCCGGTTCGCAGGCGTTCTTGAGTGCCGTGTGCAGTCGCGCCCGGCCGAACAGATCACCCTGTAGATCCTGCGCCTCGATCACCCCGTCGCTGTACATCACCACGAGATCCCCTTGTCTGAGCAAAGTGGTGCTGACCGTCGGCGTGCACTCATCCACAATGCCGAGCGGCAGATCAGTTGAGGGATAACAAGCGGTAATCTCGCCGGTACTGCTACATACCAACACCTCAGGCATGCCACCGTTCCACACCCGGGAATAACCCGTCGCGCTCTCCTGTTCCCACATGCAGGCCGAGAGAAAGCGACCGACCGGCAGAATACCGCGCATCTTGCGATTGAGCTCCTCCACAATATCGCTCAAGGGCAAGCCCTTGCTCACCATCACGCTGAAAATGCCGTTCACGGTCTGCGCGCCAATCGCGGCCGGCAGGCCGTGGCCGGTAAAATCCCCCACCATGAACACCTGATCGCCTGCGGGGCGTCGTGCGGCGAGAATGACATCACCATTCATAAGCTCCATTGGACGCAGCAAGTAGGCCACATTGGAGACTTTGAGATGATGCTGGGATTCGATTGCTTCCAGAATTCTCTGCGCAATCTCCATATCGCCATGCAGGCGTTCCTGATGACGCAGCAACTGGTCGCGCTGTTCCTCCAATTGCCGGTGTACCTTTAACCGACGCAGGCTGGAGTCCACCTTGGCCCGCAGCAGCGGCCCACTGATCGGCTTAACTAGAAAGTCATCGCCGCCAGACTGAATGGTTTTATAAAGTTGCTGATCGTCCGCCACGGCGGTCAGAAAAATCACCGGCACGCAGGCGTCGCCAAAATGGCGTTTGATCTTCGTCGTCGCCTCGAAGCCGTTCATGGTGGGCATCATGATGTCCATCAGGATGAGCGCCGGCTGCAGCTGCAGGCAGATCTCGCAGGCTTCACGACCGTTTGCCGCCTCGACCAAATTGAATTCATATTCGGCCAACATGCGGCCGACCACTAAGCGATTCACCGCCTCGTCGTCCACCACCAACACAGTTAGTCTCTCGGCGGAGAGTGGCGCATATTCGGGACTGGCGGCCATATATAAAAATTCCCAATACGGACTTTCAAGAACTTACGCGCGGTCTCATTCGATCGTCATCAGTTTCTGAAAATTGGCAATTTGCAGGATGCCCTTAATGTTCGTTCCGGCATTGCGGATCCGCACGGATTGCGCGCCGCCACCCGCGAACTCTTTGAGTTGCAGCAGCATGCCAAGCGCGGAGCTATCCATGTAGGTGGTGTCCTGAAGATCGACCACATAGCCCGAGAAGCGCTTGCCTTCCCCCCGGTAGGTGGCGCGCAGCTGCACATGCACATTAAAATCAAATTTCTCGACCATCTTGATCGTGAGTGTGGTGCCATCAGCGGATTGCATTGCGGAAATCGACATAATTTAAGTCCTTCTTGGGAATCGCTAAAAGAGATCAACCTCGCCGCTCTGCATGCTGCTCTGCGCGGCTGGATTGCGTGGTCGACAGTGCCGGTAAGTCGCGAGCAGCTGCCGCAGATCCGCCGCAACCGCGCTGGGGTCACGTACATCGAGCTGTTCAAGCTGCCCCGCAAACGATGTGCTCATGCCCTCGATATGCGCGAGCTTTTTGTTGGCGAACTCAGTGACCTGCCGCACGATGTCTTCGAACTGCAGCGAGCGCACCGCGTCGGCCACGCGCAGGCCAATTTGGCTGGAGATATCGCAAGTGTTATCGACGCGCGCTTTCAAAAAAACCTCGAAGTCGGTCAACGACTGCAACATCACATCCAGCTCCTTCTTGCCGGCCAGCATCAAGCTCACGTCCTGCGAGGCGGCATGTCCCACCGAGTCGCGCGTGAGATCGATCGCTGCGCGCGCCAACTGCACATTGGTTTTGATTTTTTCATTGAAGCTGTTGGAGGTACGCGAGAGATTGCGCACCTCATCGGCCACCACCGCGAAGCCGCGTCCCGCATCACCGGCTCGCGCGGCCTCGATCGCCGCATTCAGCGCCAGCAGATTGGTTTGATCGGCAATGGTGCGAATATTGGTGAGCAGCGAGAATATGCCGTCCATGCAAATGGTCATGTCATCGATGGTCGAAACACTGTCCATGTTGTGCTTGCTCGACATGACCACCATGTCCACAAAGCGGCGCATTACTTCGGTGGTGCTCACTACGAGCATTGATATCGTCATCTGGTCTGATTTTAGTTGCCCTGGCTTGTCGCTCGCAGTCGTGCCTAGTCCCGAGGACAACGCACCGATCACCTCCTGCATAGCAACAGCCTGTTGCCGGGAATCATCGCTCAACCCCAGAAAGGCGTCACCCAGCGTACGCACGGCGTCGCTCACCAGCACCAAGGTCCGCTCGGACTCCTCTCGCACCTCCTTCACGTCCTGACCAAACTGGCCGACGACGTCGAGCAGCGCCGCACGCAATTCGGGCAAATCTTGTGCGGTGGCGCTTACCACCGGCAGCGTCGCCGGTGAGGACAGCGCTTGCGCGCGGTGCCAGGACCACCACCACGTCAACCAGCTGGTGAGGCCGACAGCGGCTGTTATCCAAGTTGCTTGTGCCGTCAAGCTGCATGTGATCGCAAGCGCGCCCACTAGCAGCGCAACCCAAGGCTGGCGTTTGATCATGGTTGATATTCCATTTCGTGGCGGTTCATCTTCGCGACCTCATAGAATGCATAGCGGACGATTTCATTCGAGCTTGAGGACCCTGGTGGAATTTGTCTTTAGCTTGCAGTGCGGCCTGCAATCCGCTACTCGGTGCTTCAGAGATTTGCCGTCGCGCGGTCTTGTCGGACGTGCGCTTGGCGGTCACCAGCAGCTGCAACGTGGCGGTATCGATGACGCGGACTGCGGCACAGGCAATCGCGCATTCGCCAGATCGCTCGAGACTTTCGGAGATCTGATCGCGCGATGTCGCCACCGTGCTGATGCCGCAGCGTTCGTCGAGCACAATGCGCGGATGTGGAGCCTCGGACATGCTAGCGATCGACGTCAGCCAACACGACATCAGCTACCGGGCCCTTGGCCTTACCCAGCGCGTCCTGGCCGTCCACTGCCTCAATCACCTCATAGCCTGCGCCTTGGAGGGCAAACGACACCATTTGACGCATGGACGCAGAATCGTCCACAGCAAGTATGCTCGGCATTAAGTTTGCTCCCGCTCGTTGAGCATGCCCAAGTGGCGCGTGTCGGTTCTTCGAGCTTGGGTTATCGTCGCGCCCTGCAGAATCTTTATCGGCAAGGCGCAGCGTCGACGGGAGCGTGTACACTAATGGCCGGTTGCATCCTCTGCTAAAGGGGGCACCGGAGACGGTGATTCGCGCCTCGTGATGGGTCGCGCAACGCCCTAAAAGACCGGTCGCCCTCGCCACACCTTTTCTCA
>CAMATU010000089.1 GCA_945861225.1 Klebsiella pneumoniae | reverse complement strand
GCTCAGACTCGCCGAAGATACCGCGGTACTCGACGTCGCCTCCGGCGGTCGCTTTGAGCTTGGCGTGGGACGCGGTTATCGCCAGCATGAGTTCGACGGCTTCGGCATCAACATCAAGCATCGCAAACGGATGACTGAAGAAGGCCTGGAGATCCTGAAACTCGCCTTCAGCGGCGAGCGCTTCAGCTACACCGGCCAGCACTACCAAGTGCAGAATGCGCGCCTGGCGCCGCTGCCGGTGCAACGTCCGCCGCCGATCTGGCTGGGTGCGGTGTCGGCCAAGGCACGTCGAGAGATCGCGCAGGCCGGGCACCCGTTGCTGATCTCCCTGCTCACCGACATCGAGGAGACCAAGCACGAGTTCTCAGACCACATCAATGCGCTCGTCGCCACTGGCCGCGATCCGAAAGATTATCCGCGCGCGCTGATCCGCGAGTTCTACGTCGCCGAAGACCAGGAAACCGCCTGGCGCGAAGTTAAACCGCATTTCCTGCACATCTACCGCAAGGTGTATTGCCCACCCTACCTGCCGTTCTACGATCGGAATCCCGATGGCACGCAGCGCCTCGTGACCGACCCACAGGATGAATATCTCGAATCCGAACGCTTCCGCCATAATCGGCACATCATTGGCGATCCGGATTTCTGCGTGCGCCAGCTGCGGCGCTATCGCGACGAAGTCGGCATCGACAACATCATCCTGCGCATGCAATTTCCCGGGCAGCCTATGGCACAGGTGATGAAGTCGCTGGAGTTATTGGTGAAGGAAGTGATCCCGCGGGTGTAAGGGCCCTGGTCAAAATTATCTCGTCGACACCGAGGATGTTCGTGAGTGGTTGCGGCAAGGCGCGTTTCGCGGGCAATAGCGGCGCTATTGCCAAGAAATGCAACGCCGCCGCGGCCGCTCACGAGCAGCCGGATGTAGAGATAATTTTGACCAGGGTCCTAAGGGCGGAACTGGGGTCAAGCCGCACAGACCCGGGATCAATGGAACTCTGGGGTAACCTGGAGCACGGCAGATGGGCACAAATACACCGTGCACCGAATTGCCGGTTCGAGAAACATCGCTCCAAATCGCTGCTCTGCGGATTACCCCGCCCCTGGCAGCCTGTCGGACTTAGGCGTCCATCGCGATGGCGAGTGGGAAAGCGAGGACAGTTTTGTGCGAATTTGAGGCGCATAGTGGTTCGATGTAACGAAAATTCGCACAAAAATGGACCGCTTTAACACCGCCGCAGTAGGACGGTCCTAAGTCCGACAGGCTGCTAGTAGAGGAGTGCCAAACGATGAGCGTGAGCTGGACCACCGACGCGATCCTTGAACGTGCCGTAGCGCTTGGCCCGGAGCGTCTGGCGGTGGTGCTCGGCGAAGACGGCAGCCATCTCAGCTATGGCGAGCTTGATCAGCGCGCCACCCGCCTGGCCAATGCCCTCATCGCCCACGGCGTCGGTAAGGGCGACCGCGTCGCGGTGTTTATGGAGAACAATCTCGATTACGTCGTCACCTATCACGGTGTGGCACGCGCGCAAGCCGTCTTCGTGCCGATAGTCACGCAGTCCAAGCTGCCGGAAATCGAATACTTCATCAGTCATGCCGAACCGCGCGTACTGATAGTCGATGGCGAACGCTGGGACGTAGTGGCGGGCGCGATTAACCAGGGCAATTCGGCCTTCGCCTCAGTGCGCGAAATCTGGCTGACGGGCGAAGGGCCGCGCGCTGGATTGACCCTCATGGCCAAGGTCATGGCGGCGGCCTCGAGCCGCATGCCGAGCGCGCGAGCGCAACCGCAGGATGCGGTCGCCTTCATGTACACCTCGGGTTCGACCGGACGCCCCAAGGCGGTCATCCATTCGCACTATACGGCCGTGGCCCAGGCCGAAGCGGTATGCAGCCGCATGGGTTACACCGCTGACGATCGATTGCTGACGGTGTTTCCGCTGTTCCACGGCAACGCCCTGGTGTGGTCGGCGCTGGCGGCGGTGTGGGCCGGCGCGCAAGTGATTATCCATCGCCGCTTCAGTGCCAGCGGTTTCTGGGGCTCAGTGCGCCGCCACGGCGCGACCGAAGTGAATCTGCTGCTCGGCGCCATCAATATGCTACTCGCCCAGCCAACGCGGCCGGACGACGCCGACAATCCGATACGCCTGGTGCTGGCCAATGTGACCGAGCCCATCTATCGCGAGTTTCGCGCGCGCTTCGCGGTCGACATCGTCTCGACCTGGGCGCTCGCCGAAGGACCACTAGGCACGATGACGGCGCCTGGCCACGGCTATCAGGCCGGTGAGATTGGCTGGCCAATGGGTAGCAACAACGAAGTGCGGGTGGTGGACGAAGACGACCAACCCGTGCCCGACGGCGAGCTAGGCGAGCTGGTGCAACGCAACCGCGCGGTGATGCTCGGCTACTTCAAGAACGCGGCTGAGACCGCACGGGTGCTGCACGGTGGCTGGGTACACAGCGGCGATCTCGGCTATCGCGACGCGCAGGGTTTGTTCTACTTCGTCGGCCGGCGCAAAAACGTCATTCGCCGCGCCGGCGAGAATGTCTCGGGCGAAGAAGTGGAGGAATGTTTGCAAAGTCACCCGGCGGTGGAAGAGACGGCCGTGATCGCAGTGGCCGACGCGATGCGCGGTGAGGAAGTGAAGGCGCATATCGTGTTGCGTAGCGGCCAGCAGCTGAGCCCCGAAGCGGTAGTGGCCTGGTGCGCTGAGCGTTTGTCCAATTTCAAGATCCCGCGCTATGTGGAATTCATGACCGAGCTGCCGCGTACCGGCCCGCTCAAGATTGATCGCGCCGCGCTGACCGCGCGCGCCGCGCTGAGCCCGTGCTGGGATCGCACTACGCAAGCGCTTGGCCCGGATTGAAATTGCGATGACCTACCTGTGCGGTGTCGACATCGGGGGCACTTTTACCGATGTGGTGATCATCGACCCGCAAGGCAGTGTGAGCCTCGCCAAGTCCCCTTCCACGCCAGACGATTTCTCGCGCGGTTTTTTCACGGCCCTCGCACAAGGCGCGCAGACCCTGGGCCTGTCGTTGCGCGAACTGCTGGCGCAGACCGCATTGCTGTCCCACGGCACGACGGTGGCGACCAATGTGGTGATTGAAAGACGCGGCGCCAAAGTTGGCCTGCTCGCTACCGCCGGTCACGGCGATGCGATATTGATCATGCGCGCCCATGGGCGCGCAGCGGGTTTGTCGGCCGCCGAGACCCTGCGTTTTTCCGCCACCGCCAAGCCCACGCCCCTGGTGCCGCGCAGTCTGATCCGTGAAATTCCCGAACGCGTGGACGTGCGTGGCAAAGTGGTCGTGCGTTTGAACGAGGCGGCGGTGCGCGCAGCGGTGCGCGACCTGCTCGCCGCGGGTATCGAATCACTCGCCATCGCTTTTCTGTGGTCGTTCCGCAATCCCGCGCATGAACTTCGTGCGCGCGAGATAGTGCTAGAGGAAGCACCCCATTTATTCGTCACTTGTTCCTGTGAACTGGTGCCCTTGCTGGGTGAATACGAGCGCACCGTCGCAACAGCCATGAACAGCTATGTCGGCCCGGTCACCAGTCGTTATGTTGAGCGCATCGCGCAGCGTGCCGGCGCGGAAGGCCTGGCCGCGCCGTTTCTGCTCATGCAATGCAACGGCGGCCTGGGCTCGGCGACTGCGGCTAAATGCGCACCGTTGCTCCTGCTGCAATCGGGTCCCTGCGGCGGCGTGATGGGCGCGGCCTACCTCGGCAGCTTGCTCGGACAAAGCAATATCGTCGCCACTGACATGGGTGGCACCACCTTTGACGTGGGCCTGGTGCACGCGGGCATCCCGTTGCGCACCTCAACCACCATCGTGCATCAGTACGAATTCTACGTGCCGGCTATCGACGTCAAATCGATCGGTGCCGGCGGTGGCAGTATTGCGTGGCTGGATGCCAAGCGCGCCGTGCTATCGGTCGGGCCGCACAGCGCAGGTGCCATGCCAGGCCCGATCTGCTATCGGCGCGGCGGCCGCGAGCCGACTGTCACCGATGCCGACGTCGTGCTGGGCTATATCGATCCTGACTATTTTCTCGGCGGCCGCGAAGTGCTTGACCGCGCGTCTGCCTGGCAGGCCATGACAGACTTAGGTGCACCGCTGGGACTGGATGCCTATCACACCGCAGCCGGCATCAACCGCATCGTCGATGATCACATGGCCGATCTGATCCGTCGCGAGACCATCGAAAAGGGACTCGACCCGCGCGACTTCGTGCTCTTCAGTTACGGCGGCGCGGGGCCCTGTCATGCGGGTGCCTATGCGCGCGAACTCGGCATCGCAACCCTGGTGGTGCCACTCACCGGCACCGCCTCGGTGTGGTCGGCCTTCGGCGTGGTGTCGTCCGATGTAATACACGTCTATCAACACGACCAATTGATGGTGGCGCCGTTCGACGTCGTACTGCTGCGGGCGCAGATCGCCGAACTTGCCGCGCGCGCCTACGCAGAATTCGCTGCGGAAGGTTTTGCCTCTTCGCAAGTGAATCTGCGCTGGTCGGGTGATCTGCGCCATCGTCTGCAAGTGCACGTAGTGGAAGTGGAATTCTCCGCCCTGCTCGACGATGGACAACTCGGCGCCACACTGTTGGCGCGTTTCAGCGCGCGCTATGAAGCTTTGTACGGGGCCGGTACGGCCTACCTCGCGGCGGGCATCGAACTTGTCGCGCTACGTCTGCAGGCCAGTGCGACGGTGCATAAACCGGCACTGCATGCGCAAGCCGAAGGCGACGCGACGCCACCGGCGGCGGCTTGCGCCGCACCGCGCGCGATCTTCTGGCCGGAGCTTGATCGCGTGCTCGATACGCCTATATTTCGCGCCGCCGAGCTGCGTCCGGGCAATGTGATCGTGGGGCCGGCGGTGATCGAGCCGACGGTCACCACCATTGTCGTGCGTCCCGGTCAGCGCGCACGGCTCGATGGCTACGGCAATATCCTCATCGACTTGCATCCCCTGGAGGTTGCGTGAGCACTGTGATACTTGCCACGCCGCCCTGGGATGGCGTCAACGACTCCTATATTCCCGGGCTGGAATTGAAGCTGCCAACTGGACTCCAACTACACCGCGAAACCGCTGCCGATCTCGATCCGATCACCTACGAGGTTTTGCGCCACGCACTGTGGAACGTCAACGACGAACACGGCGTGACTATTCAAAAGGTCTCCGGTTCGCCCTTTGCCAGCGTCGCCCACGACTTCAATACGGTGATCCTGACCGAAGACGGCGAATTCGTATTTTTCGGCCCGCATATCCAGTATTTCTCCGGCACCATGGACCTGCCCATCAAATGGACGTTGGAGAATCTCGCTGGCGAGATCGGCATCGACGAAGGCGACATGTTCCTGTCCAACGATCCCTGGATAGGATCCAGCCATCAGTCCGACGTACAAATCACTTGCCCGGTGTTCTGGCAAGGACGCATCTTTTGCTGGGTGGCCAATGCGCTGCATCAGTACGACATCGGCGGTAACACACCCGGCAGTTTCTGCGCCGATGCACGCGACGTGTTCGATGAGCCCGTGCCGATACCGCCGATCAAGATAGTCGAGCGCGGTACGATCCGGCGCGACCTCGAACGCATGTATTTGCGCCATTCGCGCCAGCCACAACTGGTGGCGCTCGATCTGCGCGCGCAAATTGCCGGCAATCTGGTCGCGCGCAAGCGCATTCACGGCTTCATCAAGCGCTATGGTCCAAGCACGGTCAAGGCCGCCATGCGTCGCCTGATAGACGATGGTGCGCGCGCCTTTCGCGCGCGCCTGGACGAGATTCCGAACGGCACCTGGCGCGCGATTACCTATCTGGAAGCCGCCGCACCCCAGGACCGCGGCATCTATCCAGTACACATGGCGGTGACCAAGTCTGACGCTGCATTGGTGTTCGACAACCGCGGTTCCCATGGCCAGATCGGCTCTCTGAACGCGAGCTTTTCAGGCTGGCGCGCTGGCATTCTGAGCGTGCTTAATCCACTCATGTGCTACGACCAACTCTATGCCGCCGGTGGCGCGCTGCGCCATGTACGCTTTGAGCCCGAGCGCGGCACCATCAACTGTCCGAGCTTTCCTGCCTCGGTGACCAATTCCCAGATCGGCAATCTGATTGGCGGCGCACTGGCCAATGTCGTGATCGGCAAGATGCTGCTGACAGCACCGTCGCTGCGCGAGGAAGTGTTTGCGGTGTGCGGCGACAGCGTGTTTCCGCTCAGTGCGATTGCCGGCGTCGATGCCGCCGGACAGGCCTTCGGCACTGGCTTTCTCGATCCGATGGCCGGCGCCATCGGCGCCTTTCCCCAACGTGACGGTATCGACACCGGTGGCGTGCATTGGGAGCCGCAGTCGATCATGGGGAATGTTGAGCAGCTTGAGCAGAGTTTTCCGATCCTCTATCTCTATCGTCGCGAGGTCGCGGATTCCGGCGGCGCCGGGAAGTTTCGCGGCGGTAACTCGGCGGCGTTCGCGGTCGTGCCGCATGGTGTCGGGCAGCTCTTCCATGCGCCCTCGGCGGCCGGCTGCGCAGTGCCGACGAGTAGTGGTTTGGCTGGAGGCTATCCGGCGCGTACGAATTCCTTTCGCATGATTCGCGATAGCGACGTGCACGCACGCTTCGCGCGCGGCGAGTTGCCGACCGCGCTCGATGCCCTCGGTGGTCACGAGATCCCCATCCATGCCAAGGAACGCGGCCTGGTACAACAACCCAACGACGTGTGGGAAGTGGCGTGGTGCGCTGGCGGTGGTTATGGCGATCCCCTGACGCGGGACCCGCAGCGGGTGTGCGACGATGTCTGCGAAGGACGCGTGAGTGCGGCGTGGGCAGCGCAAGCCTACGGTGTGCATCTTCAGGCGGGTGTGGTGCCTGCCCAGGTGGATGTTGCTGCCACTCGCCAACGACGGCAGGAAGATCTGCACGAAGTCATGGCGCGCGCCGATGGCGCCCCGCCGCAGACCGTGCGGGCGCTCAGCGAAGGTCTGGAATTGATCGGCGACGGTGCGCGGGGCGTCTTCCGTTGTGCGCGTTGTCAGCATGGCCTCGGGCAGGCGGCTGCCAATTACAAACTGGCGACACGCCTTGAGCAGTCGCCGATCACTGCCGCCAATCCCCATATCCAGTCTGCCGCGTTGCGTACCGATGCGCCGCTGGTGTTGCGACGCTACCATTGCCCGGCGTGCGGACTCACCCTCGAGACGGAAATCGCGCTGGCGGACCAGGCGCCGCTATGGGATATCGAACTCCAATGAACGCCGGCCGTGGGTAAGATCGCCCGGCGCCTGAAGTTGGAAACCTTGATTGCGGACTATCTGCCGCGTGAGGCGAGTGTCGCGCTCGGCGGTCTGCATTTTCACAACACGCCGATGGCTCTGGTGCGAGAAATCATCCGCCAGGCGATCCCCATTGCGCATCTCGTGCCGCCGCTCGATGGTTCTATCAATGCCGACCAGTTGATCGGCGCGGGCCTGGTGCGTGAAGTTCAGCTGGCCTATCTCGGCGCCGAGATCTACGGCCTGGCCGGACGCTTTCGTGCCGCCGCCGAGGCCGGTACCTTGCGCATCCGCGACTGCGAAGAAGCGGGTTTCACGCTGGCCCTGCGCGCCGGCGCCGCCGGCTTGCCCTTTGCGGCCTTGCCGCACGGCTTCATGCCGCCAGTCGCAGATATTCCTGGCGTGTTGGCGGTGAACCCGACGGATTATCGAACTATTGTTGATCCCTTCACCGGCACCGAACAGGTCGTGGTCCGCGCTATCGCGCCGGACGTCGCCGTGATCCATGCCCAATTCATCGACCGCCGCGGTAACTGCGGTTTCCTCGGCGCGCCGATGCTTGATCGCGAAATTGCGCGTGCCGCCCGCATCTGCGTGGTGCAGGCGGAGCACGAAGTGGAAGAACTGCCCGCGACGTGTCGCGCCTGGCTGCCGGGCTATGCCGTGGACGCCTATTGCGTGTTGGCTGGAGGCGCTCATCCGGCCTCATCCCATGGTCTTTACGCCCACGATGATGAGCATCTGCTAGCCTACGTCGACGCCGCGCAGACGGATGCCGGCTATCGGCGCTATCGCGACGAGATCATCGGTGCCAGCGAAGCGGCCTACCGTGCGACGGTTGCTATCGACGCGCGTCTTGCCTTGCTCGCACGCGATCTACCATGAGTTATGCGCGCGGCGAATTGATGGCGCTGGTGTGCGCTCGCGCACTGCGCGATGGCGACGTGATTGTGACGGGCACACGCGCGACCTTGCCCAGTGCGGCTTATCGCACCGCACAGTTGTGCGGCAAGCCGCGGGTGAGCGCCATGATCGGCGCGACGGGCACCATCGATCCCAGTGTGCAGCCGGTACCGCCCTCGGGCGGCGATCAGGCGTTTCTGGCCGGCCGTGTGACGCTCGATCTGGTCACCGGCGTTGGTGACCAATTACGCGGTCTGGTCGACGTGATCTTCCTCGGCGCGCTGCAACTCGATGGGCGTGGGCGCTGTAATCTGACGGTGGTCGGCGACTACCACCAGCCGCGTCTGCGTGGCCCGGGCAGTATTGGCTTATCGATGGTGGGGAGTGTCAAACGAACATTCATGTTTTTCGAGCGCCACGATCCACGTGTGCTGGTCGAGCGCGTCGATTTTGTCAGCGGCGATATTCTGCGCAATGGTGGCGAACTGCTGGTGGTGACGCCGCTCGGTGTGCTGGGCTCGATAGCAGGGCATGCAGGCGTGCATCTGCTGAGCGTGCATGCGGGCGTCAGCTTCGAAGACATTCAAGCGCGAACTGGGTTTGCGCTTGATCACCGTGCGGTGACCACCGCGATACCCACTGGTGCGGAACTGGCTGCGTTACGCAGCCTGCCGGATGGTCGGGCCCTGGCCGGCATGGTGCTGACCTGCTGAGCATCGCGACTTAACGATCCCGAATCACGTGCTCGCCTTGCCGCGCGGCGCACCTCCGCGCTGAGTTCTACGACCATGCGGTACCCAGCTCGGTGAGGACCAAATCCCATCGCGTCGTACACGCGCGTGTCGTATAGCTACCCGAACTGCAGGCCGTGCTTGTTTGGTCGATTACACTGCTGGGCCCATACCAGGGCGCAATTTGTCGTAGTCAGCGCGGTAAGTTAACGGTGAGAGACTAAAGGCAGCGTATCTGCGAAATTTCGCGGAGGAGATCGTAAATGAAATTGGGTTTTTTCAACTTCAACACGACCCTCTCATTCCGGCCAGATAATCTTGCCTGTGCGGTCAAAGAACAAAGAGCGCTGTGAGCTCAGTCCATTCCTTGCTGTCGAGGCGCTGGAAGTACTGCGCCTCGAGTTGCTTTGTTTCTTCGATCGCCAAGCGCTACGTCACGGGATCCATGGGGACTCCTCAAGTGGTTGGGGCGCATCAGGGCACTCGGCTGACCGCGTCCGCACTACAGGAACCGCGCGAACCAATCGCAGGCGAGGCGCGAAGACTCTTCGAGCCACTTGCCGGCATAAATCTCGTAGTGCGTGATCGGAAGCACCACCAGTTTCTTCGGTTCGCGTGCGCGTTCGTAGAGTTTTTCATACCCTTCGATCGGACAGGTGTCATCATCCCTGGCGCCGATCAGCAGCAACGGTCGTGGTGAGATCCGGTCGACCACGTCGATGGGCTTGAACTCCAGGGTCTTCTCCATGGTCTCCAACGACATCATGCTTTTCATCGCGGGAAATTCCTTCAGGAATGGCTCGAGAAAGGCCCGTGTCTGCGCCGCGTTCAGAATGGTCATGGCATCGAGTACTTCGCCGGTTCCTTCGCGCACGCGCCTGGCACGGTCGTCTGCGAGCGCTTTGCGGAGCCGCACCCGATCAGCATGGCCACGGGAATCAAGGATAAGGCGTTCTCCATCGCCAAAACCCACCTGCCCCACCACCGCTTTGACGCGGGAATCGATCGCTGCGGTATACGGCGCGTGACCACCACCGAAGCTCGTCCCCCACAGTCCGATGCGGTCGGCAGCGACCTCCGGGCAGCCTTCAAGGTAGGTGATCGCATTCCGAATGTCGTCAATCTGTTCCAACGGGATAAGGCGCCATTGCGTCCCTTCGCTGTCCCCGAAGCCACGATAGTCGAAGGTCAGCGCGACGAACCCGGCCTGGCAGAACGCCTGGGCATAATCGGGGAGAATACCGGCGCGGATCCCGGTAAAGCCGTGACACAACACGATTCCAGGCCGACGTTCACCGGCCTGCATGCCGTCGGGCAGGAAGAGATCGCCGGTGATGCGCGAGCCTTCGCTATAGAAAGTCACTGTACGTTGTTCCATCTGCCAGCCCTCCTCATTAAGTGGGATTCATTTTTCAGACACTTGCCCGCCACGCGCGGTCAGCGAAAGTCTAACGTGAGACAGGCACGATCGAATTCAATGAAGTCGAAAGCGTGCCTCGCTTAAAGCCGCTGCCGCCGACGACACCGGGACCGTCGAGTCCTCGACGGCGGCTGCCGACGCTCGATAATAAGGCCATCGAGGGCGCGTGCTAATCAGATGCGTCCTATGCTGGCTTCCCGCGCGATGCCGGAGATAGGCATAGGGCCCGGACGGCCAAAACCGGCCAGCTAGCCCAACTTGCGCAGTTAGGCGCTGATTGAAGATGTTTTGACGTGAGCGCTTTCCCACTCGCCTCGCGACGGACGCCTAAGTCCGACAGGCTGCCAGGCCTCCCGCCGCTGCACGCCTTGTCACAGACTTCCAACCTTCTTATGCTCCGTGCACGGAGCACTGGTCGGATTACGTTGCGTGGGCGGAGTCCACCACCAAAGGGCCGGGTGGCGTGATCGTAATTGGAGATTCTCTAATGCCCTATGACCTGCTGATCAAGAACGGCACCGTGGTCGATGGGAGCGGTGCCCCGGCGCGGCAGGCGGATGTGGCGGTAAGGGACGGTCGGATTGTAGCGATCGGCCATCTCACGGAAGGCGCGCTGCGTGTCATCGACGCCGCGGACTGCGTGGTCGCCCCTGGCTTCATCGACCCGCACACCCATTACGATGCACAAATCTGCTGGGATGCGGCGGCAACGCCCTCGCCCTGGCATGGCGTGACCAGTGTGGTGATGGGCAATTGCGGGGTCGGGATCGCGCCGTGTCGGCCTGAGTCGCGCGAAGTGGCCATGCGTGATCTCGTCAATGTCGAAGCGATCCCTTTCGAGGTGCTGGAGCGCGGAATTACCTGGGAATGGGAAACCTTCCCCGAGTTCATGCAGGCCGCGGCAGCGCGCAGACCCGCCGTGAATCTCGCCTTCCTCGCGCCGCTCACGCCTTTCCGGCACTACGTAATGGGCGAGGCCTCGATGGAACGCGCGGCGAGCACCCCTGAGATTGCGCAGATTCGTGTCTTGCTTGGTGAGGCCATCGACGCCGGTGCCTTCGGCTTTTCCAGCACCATGTTGAATCAGCACATGGGCTATGGCGGTCAACCGTTGGCCTGCCGCAAAGCGAGCGCGGAGGAATACCGGGCGTATGCCAATGTGCTTAAAGCACGCGGCAAGGGCGCGATTGAAATCGCACTCACCCGCCAGATCGCAGTGCTGGATGACGAGGAATATGCCGTGCTCGCCGCGCTCCTCGAACACAGCACGCGGCCTGTCACCTTCATCGCGATGTTCGATCGCGACGATATCCCCGAAGCCGTGCGCGATACTTTGGCCAAGGTCGCGCCGTTAATCCAACGCGGCGCCCGCCCGCAAACCTCACCGTTGCCCCTTACGCGCGAAGTGAATATGCGCAATCCGTTCTCGTTTGCCGCCTTCCCTTCCTGGCGCCGGGTATTCGCAGATCAATCGAAGGCGGCGCAGCGCGCGGTCTATCAGGATCGCGCGTTCCGCGATCATTTCCGCGAAGATCTAAAACGGCCCCAGACCTTTGGCAATTGGTCGCGCGTGAGGGTGCACGAGGTGCGCTCAGCCGAACTTAAGTGGTGCGAGGGGAAATCAATTACCGAATTGGCCACCGCCCAGGGCAAGGATCCGGTGGATATGTTTCTTGATCTGACGTTACAGGACGATCTTGATCTGGAGTTCACGCTCTCGACCTTCAACCACCGCGTTGATCGTATGAAGGAGATCCTCGCCAACCCAAATATGCTGCTCGGGCTCGGTGACGGCGGCGCCCATGTCGATATGCTGTGTGACTCTGGCTATCCCACCTACTTGCTTGGCACCTGGGTGCGCGAACACCAGGCGCTCAGTCTGGAGGAAGGCGTGCGCCGACTGACCAGCGATCCCGCAGATTTCTTCGGCATCAAAGATCGCGGACGACTGATCGCAGGCCTCGCTGCCGACATCACCATTTTCGATCCCCACACCGTGGGCTCGAGCAATCGCGGCGAACGCCGCTACGACCTGCCCGGCGGCGCCAAGCGCATGGTGATGCCCTCGCGCGGGATCCTGCATACGATTGTGAATGGTGAATGTGTGTACGAAGACGGCGCAGTAACCGACGCGCGCGCCGGACAGGTTCTGCGGTCATAGAGGGCCACCGCACCTTCTCAGAGAGATGCCACGGAAACTCATAGGGCGGATAAGCCCGCAGGGCGTCATCCGCCGAATGTCGTCGACTTACGCTAACGCGCTTAACGATCTTCCGCCATCCGCATCACCGCGCGCAGGTGCTTGTACTTCCACTGACCGTTGATCTTTATGTACTCGTCGTCGTAGCGCAGCGCAAACCATTGCTTCGCGCCCGTTTCGGTAAAGTTCCACGGGCCCATGATGTACCACACCCCGGTCGCGCGGTCGCCGTTGACCTCGATCAACGGGTTCATCATATTGTGCTGTGAGAAACTGAACATATTTTGAAACTTCGTGAACAGTTCACGAATTGCCGCGTGTCCCACGGCCTTGCCGAAATCCGGGCTCTCCCATATACCGTCTTCCGCGAAGACGCTCGCGATAGCCTGCGGATTGTGCATGTCATCGCAGATGTGTGAGTAGCGAATCTTCAATTGTTTGATGGCTTCGATGTCTTCCATCCGGGTCAAACGCTTTTCAAGCTCAATCATGTCCATGTCGGTTCCTCCAATAAATTCGGGGTTGCAAACCTTTGCCGGGATTCAGTCTTCGCCTCGTCGGCGCGAATACGCGGATATCCTCTGGCGGATTCTATCTCTTTAGCAGGTTTCCTAGCGTAACGTCCGAAAGAAGGCGCGCACGTCTTCCACCAGCAGCTGCGGCTGTTCCATTGCCGCGAAATGTCCACCGGCAGGCATCGGCGTCCAGCGCTGGATGTTATAGGCCCGTTCGGCCCATTCACGCGGCGGCACGGCAATCTCTTTGGGAAATAGTGCAAGCGCCGTCGGCACCGTGATTTTGTCGTCTTTGCCCATCCGCCACGGATGGTGGCGCTCCTCGTAGTACAGTCGCGTGGAAGAATTTATCGTCTGCGTCACCCAGTAGATCATGATGTTGGTCAGCAGCTGATCTCTGGTGTACGCGCCCTCGAGATCGCCGCCACAATCGCTCCAGGTGCGAAATTTCTCAATAATCCATGCGCACAAACCAAGCGGCGAATCATTCAACGCATAGCTCAAGGTCTGGGGCTTCGTTCCCTGAATGCCTTGATAACCAGTTTCCTCATTACGCCATTGCTCCATCACCTTCAAATAAGCGTGCTCGGCCGCGGAGAGATGCTGGCGATTGGCCGGATGCGCCGCCACGCCGACCATGTTGAGGTGAATCCCGGCCACGTGCTCGGCGTCGATAAAGCCGAGCCGGGAAGTGACCATCGCGCCCCAATCGCCGCCTTGCGCGCCGTATCGGACATAACCCAGGACCTTGTTCATCAGCACCGCGAACCATTCGCCAATGTGTGCAATGTTCACTTGCCGCTCGTTGGTGGGCGCAGAGAATCCATACCCGGGAAGTGAGGGCGCAATGACATCGAAGGCATCCAAAGGATCCCCACCATGTGCCGCGGGATCGCTTAACGGGCCAATGATCGCCATAAACTCCGCAATGGATCCGGGCCAGCCGTGCGTAATGATCAACGGAAACGGCTTGGGTCCCTTGCCGCGCGCGTGAATGTAGTGAAGTTGCTGACCATCGATGGTGACACGAAATTGCGGCCAACGATTGAGCTGTTGTTCATGCAGCCGCCAGTCGTAGTCCGTGCGCCAGTAGTCGACCAATTTTTTCATATAGGCTAGGTTCGTGCCGTAATCCCAGCCTGAGTTGGGAATTTCGCCCGGCCATCGCACACGCAGAAGTCGTTCACGCAGATCGGCCAGCACCGCGTCTGCTACGTTAATTTTGAAGGGTTCAGGCGTGGTATATCGCGACATGGTGCGGGGTCTCCATAAACTTAGGCAACCCAGCGACTTTAGCCGGATTTCCAATTAAAGGGTAAGGTCTCCGGTCCCCGCACAAACCAGTTATCGTTCCAGGTCACTTCATCGAAAGCAGGCTCAAAGCGGTGGAGGCGCGGCACCAGCCATTCCAACGCCACGCGCGCTTCAAGCCGGCCCAGGTGCGCGCCTAGGCAATGATGTATGCCCATCCCGAATCCCACCTGCCCACCGGTACGACGAGAGATATCGAAGCAATCCGGTGCGGCAAATTTTTGCTCATCACGATTGGCGGATGCCAGCAGCACCACGAGATCGCTGTGCGCGGGAACTCGCTGCCCGGCGATGTCGACATCGCGCAGCGCACGCCGATACACGCCCTGCACCGGGGAACAATAGCGCAGCCCCTCTTCAATCGCGTTTGGAATGCGGGCGGAATCTGCGCGCAGCGCGGCCAACTGTGCGGGTTGCTTCAACAGCGCGACTACCATGCCGCCAATGAGGTTAGTCGTGGTCTCATTACCACCGGTTAGCAACAGAATGGAATATGCGATCATTTCGCGCCGATCGATGCGGCTTTCCGCTTCGGCACGCAACAGTACGCTCAGGATGTCGTGACGGCCGGCGAAATCGGCACTGCGCTCTGCTAACACCGCGCTGAAGAAGGTAATAAGTTCGCGCACACCCGTGCGTGCGTGCTCCCACTCCGGACCCGCGCGATCATTGAGGATTTTGATCAGACAATCTGACCAGTGCTTGAAATCCGCGTGTCGCGCTTGCTCGATATCCAGCAATTCGGCAATGACCGTGACCGGCAACGGGATCGTAAAATCCCGGACCAAATCGAAACCAGGCTTGGTCTCCAGGACAGTACTCAGCGCGCCAACCAGTTCGCGAATGCGCGTTTCCATTTCGCGCAATGGTCGCATTCGGAACTCGTCCTGCAGGATCCCGCGCAATCGACCGTGCTCGGGCGGATCACTGGTGATGACATTGTGCCCGCCCCGATCATTGGGATCCCTGCCGGGCGACTGCCGGCGCATCGCGATCGAAGAGAACGTTGCAGGATCGCGCAGAATCGTGGCGACATCGTCATAACGGGTGACCAAGAACGCATTCAAACTGGCCATCCACTGGACCGGCGCTACACGGCGCAGGTACGCAAAATACGGGTAGGGGTCGCGTCTTACTTCGGGCGCGAGGAAATCCGTTGTGGCTGGATCGTAGTTTGTCATGGTACTGAGCTTAACCTGCCTGTGACCGTGGAGCACTCCCTCGAGGAAGCGGCGCACGCAAAAAGAATTCGCTGGCACGCTTCTGTGCTACGGGGCGGGAGTTTTGACTCCAAGGTGCTCGCTCCGTGACAATGTCACCATGTCGCTCCCGGTAATAGACCTTTCGCCGCTCCACAAAGCGCTGGCCGTATTGCGCGAAGCATTGACGTTCTGGAATGCGCAGTCAGACGGTGCCCCCTTGAAGCAGCATTTGCGTTCGGCAGTTATTCAGTCGTTCGAGTTCTCTTATGAGCTGTCAATCCGCTTACTGCGCAGGGTACTAATCGAGCGCGCGGCATCTGCAGATCTGGTGGTCGATCTTTCGTTCAACGACTTGCTGCGGGGCGCCGCAG
>CAMATU010000088.1 GCA_945861225.1 Klebsiella pneumoniae | reverse complement strand
ATCGCAGGTAACGGTGATTTTCGAAGATGGCACGGACATCTACTTCGCGCGTCAACTCGTCAACGAGCGGCTGCAGGAGGCGCGAGATAAATTACCCCCCGGGATCTCGCCGACGATGGGGCCGATCGCCACTGGCTTGGGCGAGATCTTCATGTTCATAGTCGAGAACGATCCCGCTCATCCCCGTGCCGCAGGACCGTATACGCCTACCGAGTTGCGGACCGTCCAGGATTGGATCATCAAGCCGCAATTGCGCTCAGTTCCTGGCGTGACGGAAGTCAATTCCATCGGCGGCTATCAGAAGCAGTTTCTGGTCGCTCCGGATCCGACGCGGCTGATCGAATACGGGCTTAATCTGCAGGATCTGCTGTTAGCCCTCACCCGTAACAATGCCAATGTCGGCGCCGGCTACATCGAGAAGAGTGGCGAACAATACCTGATCCGCGCGCCCGGACAGGTGGCTGACATGGCGCAGATCGGCAGCATTGTCCTCGGCAGTCACGGCGGTGTGCCGATTTATATTCGTGATGTCGCAGAAGTCACTTTGGGCAAGGAATTGCGCACCGGCGCGGCCACCGCTAACGGCGAAGAGGTCGTGTTGGGGACCGTATTCATGCTGATCGGCGAGAACAGCCGCACTGTCGCGCGAAGAATCGCAGACAAGTTGACTGAGATTGATAAGTCCCTCCCTGCTGGTGTCATCACCAAGACGGTCTACGATCGCACGGTGCTGGTGGACGCCACGATCGCTACCGTCCGCAAGAATCTGCTGGAAGGCGCGGTGCTGGTGATTGCCGTGCTGTTCGCCTTCCTCGGCAACTTCCGGGCAGCCTTCCTGACCGCGATGATCATTCCATTATCAATGCTCTTCACGTTTACCGGGATGGTGCATCAGAAAGTGAGCGCTAATCTGATGAGCTTGGGTGCGCTCGATTTCGGGATCATCGTCGATGGCGCGGTGGTCATTGTCGAGAACTCGCTACGCCGGTTAGGCGAGGAACAGCACAAGTTGCGCCGCGTGCTGTCGCGCGCCGAGCGCTTCGACGTCGTGTTCGACGCTGCGCGCGAGACCCGTAGAGTGCTGTTGTTCGGGCAGCTGATCATCATGGTGGTGTATCTGCCAATCTTTGCGCTGCAGGGTGTGGAGGGCAAAATGTTCCACCCGATGGCGTTCACAGTTGTGGCGGCGTTATTGGGCGCAATGCTGCTTTCGGTCACGTTCATTCCAGCCGCGGTGGCCTTGTTTGTCACCGGCGAAGTACAGGAAAAGGAGAGCCCACTGGTCGCGCTCGCGCAGCGCGGATACGCGCCCGCTCTCGCCTGGGCACTCACTCATCGCGCGACCGTCATCATTGGTTCGCTGGCCCTGATTGGGTATTGCGGATTCATCGGTACACGCCTGGGCAGCGAGTTCATGCCTAGCCTGTATGAGGGCGATATCGCACTGCACGCGCTCAGGATCCCTGGCACCAGCCTGACCCAGGCCGTGTCGATGCAGCACGCGTTGGAGAAGAAAATTAAGGAACTGCCGGAGGTGGAGGTCATATTTGCCAAACTCGGCACGGCGGAGGTGGCCACTGATCCCATGCCGCCCAGCGTCGCCGACAATTTTGTGATGATGAAGCCGCGCGCGGAATGGCCGGATCCGTCCAAGCCGCGCGGCGTGTTGTTACAGGAACTGCAAGCGAAGACGGCGCTAATTCCTGGCAATAACTATGAGTTCACGCAACCGATCCAGATGCGGTTCAACGAACTGCTATCCGGTGTGCGCTCGGATGTGGCGGTCAAACTCTTCGGTGACTCACTCGCGCAACTGGAGGCGACGGGCACCGAGATTGCCGAAGTCCTGGAGCGGATTCCGGGGGCGGCGGATGTCAAGGTTGAGCAGATCACCGGCTTACCGGTACTGACAGTGCAGATGAAACGCGACGCAATCGCGCGCTATGGGCTCAATGTGGGTGATGTACAGGACGTAGTGGAGGTGGCGCTGGCCGGGCGCGTGGCGGGTGAAGTCTTTGAAGGTGACCGTCGCTTGGATATCGTCGTGCGCCTGCCGGAGCATCTGCGCGAGGACCTGGAAGCGTTGCCGCGCCTGCCGGTCCCGCTGCCGGGGCGCGCGCCCGGCACGGGCTATTTGCCATTATCGGAGTTTGCGTATTTCGAGCTTGCACCGGGGCCGAATCAGATCAGCCGCGAGAACGGTAAGCGCCGCGCAGTCGTCACCGCCAATGTGCGCGAGCGCGATATCGGTTCGTTCGTGGGCGAAGCGCGCGCCGCGCTTGAAGCTGAGGTCACGATCCCGGTCGGTTACTGGGTGGGTTGGGGTGGCACGTTCGAGCAGTTGCAAAGTGCAACACGCAGGCTGACGGTAGTCGTGCCGGTCGCCTTATTGCTCGTGTTCGTGCTGCTCTACGCGAGCTTAGGCAACCTGAAGGACGGTCTGCTGGTGTTCACCGGGGTGCCGTTTGCGCTCACAGGCGGCATCCTCGCGCTCGCTATCCGCGGTATTCCGTTCTCGATCTCGGCGGGTGTCGGTTTCATCGCGCTCTCGGGGGTGGCGGTGCTGAACGGTCTGGTTATGCTGTCTTTCATCCGTCAACTGCGTGAGCAGGGCATGGCGCTGGATGAAGCGATAACGCATGGCGCCCGCGTGCGTCTGCGACCTGTGTTGATGACTGCCTTGGTTGCATCGCTCGGCTTTGTACCAATGGCGATGGCGATTGGGGCAGGTGCCGAAGTACAGCGTCCGCTGGCGACCGTCGTCATCGGTGGGATCATCTCCTCGACTATCCTGACCTTGCTGGTATTACCGGTACTTTATCGTTTGGTCCATGCTCATGGAGAGAGTTTTACCGCCACGCTGCGAAACTATAGTTGAGCCCGACCGCCAGACTCCAGTCGGCGGTGAGTTGATTGCCAATAACGTCGCGATAAAGCGGGATCTGCACGAAGGTGTAGGCGGCGAGCTTCCGCCCGAGAGCGATTCTGAGTCCGGGGCTAAGGAAAATAGCGTCACCACCGGTATTCTGATCGAAGAGTTCAAATTCTTCGGTAGAGTCGTCGCGGCCCACGAAGCGCATATTGACCTGGGCCAGCGCCTCCACGCGTGCCGATAACGGCAGGCTACCGCCAAGATTGACCAAGGTCTCGTTGCCAAATTCATATCCTTGGTCCGCAGAGGGAAGTCGAATGGTCGCGTTGGCAAAGCCCGTCACGGACCCGAACCGTTGCAGATAGTAGACGCCAACCATTGGATCCCAGGAGCCGCTTCCGGGTTGAATCGAGCGCTCCGCCGCCTTCACCGCTATTTCTCCGTCCTCGACGACTACTCCCGTTTCGTCTGTTGCGCCGGTCGGCAACTTCACCCCTGCACCGATGGCGAGTGTCGGTGACGTGGGATTAACCGGCGCCAGCAACGAGTAGCGCCCCTGCAGGGTGACATCCCCAATGCTCGAAAAATCAAACGACCCCGGTAGCGCGGCGTCGTCTTCGAACTCGAAATGATCGTGCTCACGGTGAATAAATGGCACCAAGAAATCGAGGGTCAGGCGATCGCTGACACCGAGACTGCTGCGCAGACTTACCCGCTGACTAACGGTCGCGAGTTCGCGATGCACGGTTTCGATATCACCCGCCGGGAACGCGGCGGTTTGGACACCATCAGATTCGTCACTGCCGGAATAGGGAGAGTCTTGCTCGATATATTCGTAAGACAGATCGAACCGGACCTGCCCCGGGCGTTCCGATAAGGCCTCTGGCGTTGTCGTTAGCGTACAGAACGAGGCGCCGCAGGCCGCGCGTGCGGCTTCCATCGGTAACCCGTTAAGCACGAGCGCCATAAGGCAACTTGTCACGCGATAACGCATATTGTCCGGACCTTCTCAGAATTCGCTTGCACCGACACGGTGGGAACGGGGTTCATTGCTAGTCAAGGGTCAGACACTGGTGCCACCGTTGTCGCAATACTACGGTAGTCGCGCGGCTCATAAGGCGCGAAGACTTCCTTGAAGGGCGCGAATACACCGGTTTTTCGCAATGGCGACTCCCCGATGTCCTCGAGTAACTCGTCGTGATAGTGCTGCATGTACAGCAGCAGGCGTGCCGCGCGCCCTCTGCTGTAGGGGACAGCCCGCCGCTTCCAGATTTTCTGCGCTGCCATGTTCTCATGCATGGCCTGGGTAGACGGCAGCGTGTGATGGCCACCGAGCAAATCTGCCAGCCAGCGGGCTTGCAGGTTATATGTCAGCGTACTGGTGATGGTCGATGCATACCCAATGAATGCAAGATTCGAAACCTCCGGATGCAGCATTTGACGATAGAGGTAAAGCCCATCGTCGGCGAAGTTGAGCGCCGCGCACACGTCTTCGGCAAGATAGCTGTAATCGGATTCCCACCCGGTAGCCAGAATCACTGCGTCCAACTCGCGGCTTGTGCCGTTTCTCAACACGACGCCTGTGGGCGTGAATTCTGAGATCTCGGTCATGATCGGTTCAATTGCCCCGCTGCGCAGGCAAGGGTAGAAATCTGGCCGCGGCAGCATGACGGATTCGCCGAAGGCATCGAATTCGATCGGCCTGCCAGGAATCAGGCTCAAGCGCGTTCCGCCGCGCGACCCAAGGCTGTACTGCACAATGAGTAACAGCTCGACCAGGCGCCACCAGCACCAGACCAGGGGTTTGCCCATCGCGTGTACCCATTTTTCCAGTACCGAAGGACGGTAATACAAGGGAATAAGCGTGCTCGTGAGGCGGTTGAGCATCGCCCATTTGAAGGGCAGCACACCGAGGAGTTTCGGCGGCACGGGCCAATGCGTTTCGCGAAAGAGGATGCAGGTTTCTGCAGCGACGGCAGAGGACTCGAGCGCAGCGTCCGTCGCGCTCTTGCCGAAGCCGACCACGGCAACTTTCTTGCCCACCAGGCGCTCCCGATTTGTCAGTTCGGAAACATGGATGACATTGCCCTGAAACCTCTCCTGCCCCGGAAAGGTTGGCAGGTGGGGCTTATTCGAGAAGAGACCGGTACACACGACTACCAGATCGAAGTGCTGTTCGACTGGCGCGCCGTGCCGCTCGTAAGCGAGAGTCCACCCCGGCCCGTGGGATTGTCGGCGCAGGTTGGTGATTTTTGTGCCGAATTGAATATGCGGCCACACGCCGAATTCCTTGGCGTAACGCGCAAGGTATTGCTGAACGATTGGACCAGGGGTGAAATCCGGGATCTCGGGCGGGTGGGGCCAGTCGGGGAACTCATAGAGCTCGCGCTGTATCTGGGTGCCGAAGTTCGAATATCCGGCCGCCCATACGCCGCCGAGTTCGGTGTTCTGTTCGACCACTGTGCATTCGAACCCCTGCGCAAGCAGAGTCTTGGCCGTGACAAGACCGGCGACGCCCGCCCCAATGATTCCAATCGTGCGAATATTTTCCATCGCCATGGCGTTACGAACTGGAGGTTGGCCGCAGAGGTCGCCACAGGAGGTAACCAGCGTAAATAACGCCGGTCACTATCCAGAGCACGAGCACGTACGATCCGAAGATAATCCACAGCATGAATGTCCAGGCTGCGAAGTAGGCAGCGGTCGCATTCACCACGTACGGAACTCCCTGGCGACGGCCACGCGCGCGACGCCTATGCCGCGCAAATACGGCGCCTGCATGGATACTGCCGAGCAGCGCCCCGCACGCGGTCCCGATCATCAACGCAGTGGTCATCGATTCAAGGCTCCTCGAATTACCCGAACGGCGGACGGCACGAATCCAAGGGCTGAGTGTAGGGGACAGTCGGCGCAGGCGGCAGGGGCGGCGCACTCTTGACCGCAGCGATGGTGAGGAAGGCGCCCATCAGCAGCGCGCCGAAAATTGTTCGCGCGGAAAGGCTTGTCTGCGGCAAACTCCGCACCACGTCCACTGCCAGCACCAGGAAGAGCACCGCAAGAATTGCGAGTGATTGTTGTGGCGCGGTGGCGAAACCCCACAGTCCGGCAGGGCATTCAAGTTGGCCGCTTCGTTCCAGGGATACATGAAACGCCGCAACACCCAGGCCTGCGGTGGCCAGGGGCAACGACAACAGGCTTAACGTGGATACAGGTTTGACTCTCGCGAGCAAACCCACCACCAGCACGGCGACGATACTCATGACAAACGTGCGTTGATAGAAACAGAGCGGGCAGGCTTTCAAACCCATGCCGATACTCAGCCAAAGGCTGCCGCCGAGCGCGACAATCGCGATGCCCAAACTTGCCCAAGTCAGCTTGCTTGCGCGCTGCGCAATTGCCGATCTGGTGGATTCATCCAGTGAAGATGCGTGCGTCATGGAATTTCCTCGGTGGTGTTCGCTGGGTGCAGCGGTAGCATGCTCAAACGGGTCGTGCGTGCTTCCTGACTGGGCGCTTGCGCACAGTCATCTCACGATGGGGTATGCGTCACCGGCAAGCCTTCCCGAATCCATTGCTGCACGCCGCCGCGCAGAACACGGACATCGTTGAAACCTGCCGCCTGCAGGATAGGTAATGCTTTGGCGGATCGAATCTGCGTCAAACAGACCAGCGCCACTTCTCGTTGCTTCCAGTCAAACAGTTCCGCGAGTCTGCCGGTGAGTTCAGCGAGCGGGATATTCCGCGCGCCGGGGAGATGTCCGAGTTCGCCATCGAATTCCGCCTTGCCGCGGACATCTAGGATGGCGGGGGCATCCTCCTGCGCTAGTTGTTTCGCGAGACTGGCGGCCTCGATCCACGACCCGTCCAGATCCCGGAATGGCTGGAGCAACATGCGGTCCAAGCGGAGCGCAGAGGGTTCGCGGAAAAGTTCGATGCCGATTGTCATGTGCTGATGTCCTGCGGCCGGTACCGCGCGGTAGGTGCCCAGAAGCCGGTCCCACCAGGACAGGTTGAAGCCATAATTGCTGTTGGTTTCTCGCGGAACCACGGAGTGGTGTACACGGTGCATATCGGGGGTGACGACGAACCAACGCAGCACGCGGTCCAGGTTGGGCGGAAGATAAACATTGCCGTGGTTGAACATCGCTGTTGCATTCAGCACCACTTCGAACACCAGCACTGCGATGGGAGGCGCACCAAGTGCACTGATCGCAGAAAACTTAATCAGCATCGAGAGCAGGATCTCGAGCGGATGAAAGCGCGCGCCGGTGGTCACGTCGAACTCGAGATCCGCGTGATGCATGCGATGCAGGCGCCACAGCGTGGGCACGGCGTGAAACAATACATGCTGAAGGTATACCGCGAGATCGAGCAGCAGCAGTGAGACCAGGACTGCCAACCAATGGGGTGTGGCAAGGAAATGAAACAGCCCCCAGGAATGCGCATCAGCCGCCAACGCGACGCCTACTGCGGCAGTCGGCAACGCGAAACGGACCAGCACCGTGTTGAGGACGACGATGCTGAGGTTGCTTGGCCAGCGCTGCAGACGACCGATTGTCTGAGCGCGGCGCGGCGCAAAGATCTCCCACGTCGCCATGACGAAAAAAATGCCGCAGAAAACGCCTAACCGAATCATCGGCTCGTAATCAAGCAAATTAGGCGGCACGGGCAATTCCCATGCCGCGAAAGTGCATCGCTGCATCCCCGTCGGTGCCACCCCTATCGTGTAGGGATCTCAACGGAGTCGCACGCTTGATGAAATCAATGCACGGCACGGCACGGCACGGCACGGCACGGCGCTAGGGGCTGGCGGCCAGAGGCTCGGCGGCAGTCGGCGCACTTTTTCCGAATAGCGCATACGCGCCCGCCGTCGAGCGGTGCGCCGGGCACATCCAGGACTTTCATTGGCTTGCGGGTGTGCAAATCCCAAACCACCACAGAATTACCGAAACGTTTCATCGCCTCCGGGTCTGCCATCATCTTGCTGAGATCCATCATGTAGTTGTTCCAGCCAGTGAACGAGGACGTGAGGAATACATTCAGGCGGGGCTGCGCCCGTACGTCATACCCGTAACCATCGGCAATATTTCCCGCTTTGACTGCGCCCTGCAGATTGTCATCCGTAGGCATCCAATGCGTCGTAATGTGCTCTCCGGCATTGGTGTATTCCGCCATTCCAGTGCGCCCGCCGTGATCCTGATTGTTCGACAGACCAGTAATCAACATCCGACCCGGCAGCGCATAGAAAGTGTGCGGGCCGACAAGGCCCTTGGTGTGGACCGTGAAATCCGTAATCGTCCTGATCAGTTTCGGTCGCGCTGGATCGGTGTGTACGTCGAAGATGAATATTGCACTGTTGTCCAAGCCGCCGGCCCATAAGAATCGCCGGTCGTCTGAGAATCCTGAATGATGAGCTTCGTTCCGCCCTCCGACCGAGAGGCTGTGGATAATCTTCCCATACGTCTTAGAATTGGGGTTGACGTCGACGGTCAACCAACTTGTCTTGTTCATCACCGACGCCCTCCACACCGAGCGTCCAGATGTACATAAAGTCCTCTTGGCCCACGATCTTGGCAATGTAGGGCGAGAAGCAGGTCTCATCTGCGGGCGCTGATGCCGTGGTAAATATAGTCGCGGCGGCCAATGCGGCGAGCAGAAGTGAACGTGGCAAATGTGAGTTCATGACGCTTCCTTGGCATAACTGGGCCGTTGATGATCGCCGGCGACGCGCCCAATTCTAGAACCTTTCCGATTGCATACTCAAGCAATCAGTTGAATACTTTTTCTTATGACGATTTCTCACCGCCAATTCAAAGACAACATCTACGAGCAGTTCGCCAGGATCGGGAAGGCCGTCGCTGCGCCAAGGCGCATCGAACTACTCGATCTACTCACTCAGGGACCGCGCACAGTCGAGGCACTGGCCGGTCAGCTTGGACTCTCGGTCGCAAACGCCTCGCAGCACCTGCAGGTATTGCGAGGCGCGCGGCTGGTAGAGACAGCAAAGAAGGGACTCTATGTCGAATATCGGCTAGCCGATGAGCGGGTTGCCGGCTTTCTGGTGGTCATGCGGATCTTGGCTGAATTCCAGCTCGCAGAAGTTGCGCAGGTCACACGCGCATACTTCGAGCAACGCGGTGCGCTGGAGCCCGTGGCGGGCGGCGACTTGCTACGTCGCGTGAAGCGGGGCGAGGTCACGGTGCTGGATGTGCGTCCGGTCGAGGAGTACCAGGCTGGGCATGTCCCGGGCGCACTGTCGGTCCCGCTATCCGAGTTGACCAAGCGGATCAAGGAACTCCCGAAAGCACGCGAGATTGTCGCGTATTGCCGAGGCCCCTACTGCGTGATGGCCGTGGAAGCGGTCATTCTGCTGCGCAAGAAGGGCTTTAAGGCACAGCACATGGAACTAGGCGTGGCGGATTGGCGCTCGCGCGGCTGGCGTCTCGAGATCAATCGCAAATGAGCGCGCTCGATTTCGTCGTGGCAGATGCTCAACGCCGCATGAGTTGATGGGACGCTGGAATCACCAAGTTGAGACAAGATTGTCGCAGTGCCAGCCTTCATGGCAGGGCCAGCCTGGGTAACCGGAATGCGGGTGAGCCGGCGCCCGCCGTACGCACTACGCACTACGCAATACTTGAGGGGACGTGACAATTCGTAACGGTAGGTGTGAAGTAGGCCCGCTCAAGGAGCCAATGAGAGGTAAGAATACCCCCAGCAAAATATACACACGGAGTGAAAGGCAGGACACAAATTCGAACCCTGTATAGAAGGGCACTGCTGGCAAGCTTATTGGCGAGTGTGTGGTCTGGATTTGCGCACGCGCAGACAGACAGTCGAGCGCTGGCGATCAACGTGGCGCAACCGGCGAACGGCTCGCTGCACATCCTCGGGGTCACCGCAACTCAGGCCGGTGAGGCGGTGGTGATTGCCGGACGCGTGAGTCGCGACCTGCGTAAACGACCGATCGGTGCTAACCGACTGGTGGTGGAATTGCGCGTCGCGGATGGCAGCGTGCGCGCGAGCGAGGGAGTAAGTTTGTCGGCCAGCGAGCTGCCCCGTCGCAATTCGCGCGACGCGCGCTTCAAGATTCGACTGAACAATGTGCCAGCCAGCGACGAATCGCTGGTGCTGGTCATGAACCCGCGGAGAGGGTAGGGCTGCGGCCTGGCTTACAGTGCGATTTGCAGGCGAAAGCCGACTACGAGGGCGTCTTCCACCGCACCATCGGTACTCGGATCGAGGATGTACTGCACATCGGGCTGCACGCTGAGCCACGGTAGGGGTGTCACCAAATAAGTAAACTCCAACGCAGTCTCAGCCCGGTTTAGCGCCGGGTTGAGACTGCGAAAATCGCCGCCGCCTACGTAGGTTCCGGTTTGATTGCGATAATTCGAATCGCGCGGCGTCGCGTTGAAGTCCTCGAATTCGGCACTGCTATGCCAGCCGCCCAGCGCCAATTTGAAGTAAGGCCATCAGTGTGTTTTGTGCGCAGAGAGCTCGAGGTTTCTTCGAGTGCAGTGGCCTGTTCGGTAGTGCGCTGATTCAAATCCTGAGTACCCTCGGAAATCTCGCCGGAGGCAGTGCCGATGGAGCCGGCGGCGTCCCGAATTTGTTCGACCATGTCGAGCAGATTGGAGGTGGAATTATTGACGGCATCACGTAAGCGCGCGAACTCGCCCCGATAGGTGCCGTCCATGCGCTTAGTGAGATCGCCTTCCGCAATTCGAATGACGGAATGTGAAGTGCCTGGGGGTTCTCGACAACCAAGACGAGGACTTGAGGATAGACGGCGTGCTGCTAGGGAGGAGACGCGTGCCTGAAGAGTTCGATGGCGAGGTGCACCCGCGCTTCCGGAGTGTCTGGCAAGGTCGCGACATTATCGATGGCATCGAGCCGGGACTTGAGGCCGCTGCGATTCGCAATCTGAATGCCGAGGCCCGGCCGCGCATTCAGCTCAAGCAATAGCGGTCCGTAGGTGCGATCGAGCACGATATCGACACCGAGGTAACCGAGCCCAGTCAGTTCGAAGCAGCGCGCGCCGAGTTCCAGCAATTGTGGCCAATTCGGAATCTGCAAACCGGCCAGGGGTACGCCGTAATCCGGATGATCGGTGACTGCGCGGTTGTGCCACACGCCATCGGTGGTGACGCCGGTCGCGATTTCCACACCGACGCCCACCGCACCTTGGTGCAGGTTGGCCTTGCCGTCCGATTGGCGGGTGGGCAAACGGACCATCGCCATGGTCGGCATCCCGCGATAGACCAGCAGGCGGATGTCTGGCACGCCTTGGTAGCTCACCGGGTCAAAGATGGGGTCGACCCGCACGCGATACTCGATCATCGCGTTATCCGGCACCCCGCCCAAGCTGTAAATCCCGCTCAAAATATTCGAGGCGTGATATTCAATTTCGCCGAGCGGGAGTCCGCGCCCATCCGGTTTAACAAAGACGTCTTTACGCCGACCGTCGATCACCAGCACCCCCGCACCGCCGGAGCCGCGCGCGGGCTTGATCACAAACTCGGTATACGGTTTGAGTAATTCGCCCAAGCCTGCGAGATCGTGCTCGGTTTCCATCACCCCATAGAGTTTGGGCACCGCGATGCCGGCTTCAATCGCGAGATGTTTGGTTTTGAGTTTGTCATCCACCAAGGGGTAGCGCCGCCGGGGATTGCGGCGCATGACATACGCCCGATTGCGGGCATTAATGCCGAGAATCCCGTTTCTGCGTAAGGCGAGCCAGGTACCAAACATGGTATTTCAGCGCTTGGCGAGATCTTTAAAGCGCAGAATCTCGCTCAGGCGATAACCCGTGTAGGCGCCGAACACCAGGCAGAGCGACAGCACCACCAGCAATAATTCCGGGAACACGAACATGAGATAGACCAGATGTTCCTCAGTCATTGCGAAGTAGCTCGCGATGGCCACCACCAAGCTTCCGATAAATTCCTTGATGGCGGTGGTGGGGCCCCGTTCCTCCCACACGATCGACATGCGCTCGATCGTCATCGTCAAGATAACCATCGGAAATAACGCGATTGATAAGCCTTGTTCGATGCCGAGCTCCGCGCTGAGCAGGCTAATCGCCAGCATGAGCCCGATCACGATCACCAGCACGCTGGTGAGACGCGGCACCAGCAACAGACGCAGATGCGTGAGCGCGCTGCGAATCACTAACCCCGCCGATACCACAATCAGGAAAAGCGCGACTCCGGCCAACAGGCGAGTTTCGCGAAAGGCCAGCGCCACCAGCACCGGCATGAAGGTACCGAAGGTCGGTACGCCGATCAGCATGCGCATGAGCACGATCACGAACGCCCCCAAGGGGACCATCAACAGCACGCGATAAACGTTCTGCGTACGCACCGGCAAATCGGCGAGTGACAAGGCGAGCAAGCCGGTATCGAGCTTGTTTTCGACTTGTTGCGCGACGCCTAGCTGGGTCATCGGCGAGCGCGCGGCGGCAAATGTCACCTGGACATGATTGACGCCCTTGGTATCCACTACATCGCGTTGGCCATAGGTCCAGAGCAGGAAATTTTCGGGATAGCCTTCTTCGCCAGTCTCTGGATTGAAGCCCTGCCAGTGTTCGCCGTTATGAACTTCGAGCCACGGACTGAGCTCACGGTCGACGAACTCGGCGTCGAGGGCTAAGCCATACACGATACGGCTGGGAATTCGCGCGCCGGCGAGGATTTTGCTCAACAGGTTCGGCCACTCCTCGGGGGTTGCCGACTTCCGAATGAGTTTGACATTCTCGTCGCCAGACGTATTGAGGACCGACAGAATCAGGCTGGTGAACGTGACCACGTCAGCCGATTCATCGCGTGCCCGCTTGAGCACCGCCTCGACTGCTGACTTAAGCGGTTCGGCATATTCGGGGACTTCGGGAAAGGTCGGCTGCGGACCGTCGATAACCACTGCCGCTTCGCCCCGCTTCGGATAGACCTTCATATGATAGTAGAGCGCCTGGGTGCCACCGGCCCGGCGTACAGTCCACACCGCACGGCGCGTGTCGTCGCCGCCCTTACCAACGACCAACCCATAGCTACGCGACACGAAATCCTCGTCGAGCACGGCGAAGCCCCGCGGCGAATCGGGTAACGCCAATTTCACTTTGGCCGGCAAGCCGCGGCCTTCAAAGCCCACGCGGGCTTCGACATCCCACACGGTGGCTTCGGCAGAGGGATCCAACGGAATGGCGAGGCGGGTTACTTTGAGGTAAACCAGCGAGAGCCCAATCGCGGCGAAGATGAAGGCCCATACAAATACTGCCGAGACGCGCACGTTTAAATCTCCTTGGGTGACCCGTTCGCGCCGACTATTTCTGGTGCTTCGGACAAGTGGGGGTGGAGTTGTACCTGGCCGCCGGATCGATGATCGCCATGTCCGCGAGGAAGCGTCGACCAAGCAGCACTGGGTAGTTGAATTTGCGGCGATTTACCAACGTGAAATTCGCCTCGAAGCGCGTGCCGCCCAGACAGAAGCCGAGCTTGACAGTGGGACGTGCGTCATTCTGATTGGTACCCCTGAGCTTGATTGTGACCTCGCGTTCGAGCGGCCGCTCCACCAGGAATGTTTCAGATTTCGGATCGCGATGATCGAGCGCGAGCTTAAAGCGCACCCATTTTTTCCTATCTTTATCGAAACGTTTGATGTCGGTCGCGTGAATCGACGCGGTTTTCGCGCCGGTATCGAGTTTGGCTTTCGCAACGATATCCCAGGGATCGAGCCGGATGCGCTCGAGCCATCCGAGCTGCATGGGTTCACGGGCTTCCGCGAATGAGGGCAGTAGGGGTAGGAAAACCAGACACAAAAGAAGGCTGTGCCAGCATCGTCTCAGCACCAGATGCATGTTTTATTTCGCCTTAAGCGCAGGAGTTTTTCGAGTAGTCAGAATTAAATTTCCAGCGCTCGCGCGGGCAGCTCGGTGCTGGTTCGAAATGCCGCGATACTATACGCCGAAACCGGCGTTCAATGTTAGGGCTGAAGGGCAAATTTCTGCCGTCATCACGTACGCTTTCGGGACCCTGAACGTAGGCCAATTTAAGCGTCCTCTGACAGTCGCTTGCTGTCTCCCGCGCGGCCGGCGTAGCATCCTTGCACGTGGAGGAGTCACTTAATTGGGCGTGCCGTGTTGGCGCCATAACGCCGAGACCGAGGGTCGCAAAATGCAGTATTTCGATAACAACGCACTGTCAATTGGCCACACACCGCTGGTTAAATTGAACAAGGTGGTGGCCGCCGACAAGGCGCTCGTACTCGCCAAAATTGAAGGCCGTAATCCTGCTTACTCGGTCAAGTGCCGGATTGGGGCCGCCATGATCTGGGACGCCGAAGCACGCGGGGCGCTGAAGCCCGGCATGACCGTGGTCGAACCGACGAGCGGGAATACGGGCATCGCCCTGGCTTTCGTGTGCGCCGCGCGCGGTTATCCCATCACCCTCACGATGCCCGAGACCATGAGTATCGAGCGGCGCAAGGTGCTGAAGGCATTCGGCGCGAACCTGGTGCTAACTGAAGGCGCGCGTGGCATGGCGGGCGCAATTGCGAAGGCCGAGGAGATCGTCGCCCAGGATCCCGCGCACTTTTACATGCCACAGCAGTTTCAGAATCCGGCCAATCCGGCGATCCATGAAAAAACCACGGGGCCCGAGATCTGGGATGCCACCGATGGCAAGATTGACGTGCTGATTGCCGGCGTGGGGACCGGCGGCACCATCACCGGTATCAGTCGTTATCTGAAACACACGCGCGGACGGGCGGTGCTGTCAGTTGCGGTCGAGCCGGAGGCGAGCCCGGTCATCACGCAAAAACTGGCCGGTGAGGCGCTCAAACCGGGCGCGCACAAAATTCAAGGCATTGGCGCAGGGTTCATCCCCGGCACGCTTGATCTGTCGCTGGTCGATCGCGTTGAACAGGTCTCGAACGATGAAGCGGTGGCATTCGCCCGCCGCCTCGCCACTGAAGAAGGCATCTTGGCCGGCATCTCCTGCGGCGCCGCGACCGCCGTCGCCGCGCGCCTTGCACTCGAACCCGCGATGGCCGGGAAAACGATTGTGGTGATTCTGCCCGACGCCGGCGAACGCTATTTGTCGAGTGTATTGTTCGAGGGCATGGCGTAGGCGAGGGAATTATCTAATAGGTCGGATGAGCGTAGCGTCATCCGACATCCAATCAGCGGTGCAACGTCGGATTACGCTGCGCTCATCCGACCTGTGTGACTTCCAAAAAACCCTATGCGTGCTTCCTCACGCATTGCGGCCTAAACTGCCGGCCTTTCCCACGAGACTTGCGCCATGTCGCACGACGCGAATTCCCTAAAATCGATCTTCTTCGCGCTGGGCGCCAATTTCGCTATTGCGATTGCAAAGTTTGTTGCGGCCGCGGTCACCTCCAGCGGTGCAATGCTGGCGGAGGCGATCCATTCGCTGGCGGATACCGGCAATCAAATCCTGCTGCTGATTGGCCTTAAACGTGCGCGACGGCCACCCACACCGGATTATCCGCTCGGTTTTGGCAAGGCCATCTATTTCTGGTCCTTTTTGGTCGCGCTGATTCTGTTTAGCGTAGGCGGCCTGTTTTCGATATATGAAGGCCTGCACAAGCTGGCGCATCCAGCACCCATCCAAAGCCCGTGGATCGCCGTTGGCGTACTCATTTTTGCGATTGTCGCCGAGAGCATCTCGACCTGGGGTTGCCTGCGCGAGGTGAACAAGGTGCGGCGGGGGCGTTCATTGTACCGTTGGTTCCGCGAGAGTCGGCAAAGCGAGCTGTTGGTAGTGTTGGGCGAGGACACTGCTGCGTTAATTGGCCTGGTCTTCGCGTTAATCGCGATTGGCGCGACCATGGTGACGGGCAATCCGATGTACGACTCGCTGGGGACGTTGGCGATCGGTGTGATCTTGATTCTGGTTGCCATCTTTGTCGGGATTGAAGTCAAAGCATTGTTGATCGGCCAGGGCGTTGAGCCGCACGTGGATACGGCGATGAAAGCCTTCCTGCGCGCGCGGCCCGAGGTTGCCGAGGTGCTGAATCTGCTCACCATGCAGCTCGGTGATCGCGTGATGGTCGCCGTCAAAGCGCACATGGTGGATCCTGGTAGCGCGGGTGGCTTGGTCGATGCGATCAACACGGTGGAGGCGGCGTTTCGTGTGGCATTTCCGGATGTGCAAT